>CANRNP010000028.1 GCA_947632015.1 uncultured Clostridia bacterium
ATCATGTCCGTCATCCTGCAAAACGCCCCGCAGGACGATCCTGTATTCCTCTTCATGAACAAAAAACGCTCCGAGGGTAAGCATTTCTATGTTTACATGATGGCTGCCGCCAACAAGTTCCTCCGCATTTACTATGCCCGCGTAACCGAGCATCTCAATGCCTTGAACTTCGCGGCTTGATCCTTATCCGTTCCGCCTGCCGTTCACTCCGGACGGCTTTTTTGTCTTGCGCTCTTTCTCTCGCAAAATTCCTCAGAAAATCTTCCCGCTTTTTACTTGACTTTTATTTGCAGGTCTTAGAATAAAAAATAGGACGTACCAATTAAGGCACGTCCCGCAAAGTGAGTGTCCCTTAATTGTTTTTGCCCCACAATTTTCCCGGTACGCGGAAAAAGAACACACAGATTGCCGCAATGGTCCGCATGCCGAGGAAAATATATAATTGTGGGGCATGGTTTATTATACCATACTCCTTCGGACAATGCAAGCATTTGCGTTCTTTTCGCCGCAAAATCGTCCGTGAAAAAAGAAGGGATAGGATTGCTTTTTCGAAAAAAATATGTTATACTCACAAAAAAGAGAAGGAGGAAAAATATGGACGAAGAAACCTTTCTGCGGATGATGAAGAACAAGGAGCGCCTTCCCGACCCGATGCGCTACAAAAAAGAGGCGATGCACTACCGCCGCGCGGGAGGGAGCGGGCTCAAACTCCCCGAAGTCTCCCTCGGACTTTGGCAGAATTTCGGCTCGTTCGACCATTTCGAGACGATGCGGGACATGATCTTTACCGCATTCGACAACGGGATCACTCACTTCGACCTCGCCAACAACTACGGACCCCGCCCCGGCTCCGCGGAGGAGAATTTCGGCAAGATCTTACGGGAAAGTTTCCGCGGCTACCGCGACGAAATGGTGATCTCGACGAAGGCGGGCTTCCCCATGTGGAAGGGACCTTACGGCAACGGGGGAAGCAAGAAATACCTCGTTGCTTCCCTCGACCAAAGCCTTGCCCGCATAGGGCTCGACTATGTGGATATTTACTATCACCACCGCCCCGCCCCTGAGACCCCCGTCGAGGAAACCTGTTACGCGCTGCACCGCATCGTCGAGCAGGGCAAGGCGCTGTATGCGGGGATCTCGAATTACGACCGCGCACAGGCGGAAACGGCGGTAAAGATCTTCCGCGAACTCAAAACTCCCTTCATTCTCGACCAGGTGTGCTATAATCTGCTCGACAGAAGGGTGGAAGAGGACGGCTTGAAGGAGTATGCGCGCACGCAGGGATTCGGGCTCATCGTCTATTCCCCGCTCGCGCAGGGGCTCCTTACCGACAAATACAAGGACGGCGTCCCCGCAGACAGCCGCATCCGCAAGAGCGGCACTTTGAAGGAGGAAAAACTCCGCGCGGCGGAAGGCAAGATCGCCCTTCTCCGCGCCTTTGCGGCGGAGCGCGGGCAGACCCTGCCCGAACTCGCCCTCTCGTGGGTCTTAAAAGACGACGTCGTCAGCTCGGTCATCATCGGGGCGTCCTCTTCCGAACAGATCCTCGAAAATATCAAAATCGACCCTTCCTTTACCGAAGAGGAACTCAAAAAGATCGAAGAAATTTGCAGATAACGTTAAAAGCAGCGCCGCCCGCGCTTGAAGCGCGGGCGGCGCAATATTTCTGTTCCCCGGTCGGGGCTCAGTTTCCCTCGACCCCGCCGTCGTTCAGATAGCGGCGAAGCATTTCGCCGTAGGTCTCCCCGGAAATTTTCTTGACGGCGAGCAGGTAGTCGAGATAGCGGTAGAAGGCGCTGTCCTGCGAGAGCGGGCTTACATACGCCTTTTCGCCCTCCGCGGGGCGGTAGCCGTAAAAATTCATCTCCTGTCCCTCCTCGCCTTCGAACAAAAACTTCACGCCGCAGGAAAGTTTCCCCTTCCTCTGCGACATTTTCATGCCGATCTCATAGGTGTACGTCGTCCACGGCGCGTTGTCCGGGGTACGGAACTCCTCGTTCGTCTCCGCGGAGATGAAGCGGACGGAGAGCACTTCGATGCCGTTTTCCCTTTTCTCGGTCGAAACGATCTCCCTGCCCGTCATGATCCGATAGGAGAGCGTGAACGTCTCGCCCGCCTCGTAGTAGATCTTATGTCCGCCGACGACCGTCCCGAAGGCGCCTTCGGGGTTATACTCGCCCTCCGCGACGGTGTCCGTAAGGGCGTCGATCTCCACCCAGTTTTCGGGCTTCTGCTTTGAGGCATAGACGGCGATCGGCGCCGCGACGGCGCAGACGAGCGCGAGCGAAAGTCCCGCCGCGAGCAACCGTTTTCCCGCAGAGGACGGGCGGGCGGCTCTTTTGCGCTCCGCCTCCTCCGCTCTTTGCCCGACGGCGGCGACGATCCTGCTTTTCGCGTCCTCGCCGAGGGAAAATTCTTCTACCTGACTGCGATAATTCATGATTCGTTCTCCAAAATCTTTTTGAGCGCCCGTTTGGCGCGCTCCAAGCGTTTCCGCACCGCGCCGTCCGTCTTTTTCACGAGCCGCGCGATCTCCTTCGAGGAATAGCCCTCGAAATAGTAGAGGTAGATCACCTCGCGGTCGAGCGGGGAGAGTTCTTTGAGTTCCTCGGAGAGATTCGCCCTTTCCCCTTTTCCGTCCGAAAGTTCCTCGTCGAGAGGAAGATTCTTCTTCCGTTTGCGCAGAATATCGAGGCTCTTGTTCACGGTGACCCGCAAAAGCCAAGCCTTCCGCCGCTCCTTCGGGATCTCCCGCGTAAAAAAGGCGAGCAAAACCTCTTGCACCACGTCCTCCGCGTCGGCGGGGTCTCTTACATAGTGCAAGGCGAGGCGATAAATCGTGTCGCCGTATTCCTCGACGACTTGTCGGATCCTCTCGTTCTGTTTTTCCATGATGTAACCGGTTACACTGATAAAACGTTTTTCAGAGCCGTTTTGTGACGTCTCTTACAAAATTTTCCCAAAAATTTTTGCGAAGAAAAAGCGAACCGGAACGGTCCGCCCTCTCTTTTATCGGTTGAAAAGTCAGTTATCCCACTCATAGTGGCAGTTCGCGTACTGTGTGGGGGGCATGGTTTCGCCCTCGCCGACATAGATCGTATTCACGGTCTTGCCTTCTTCGTTGACTACCTTATAAGAACCGGTCTTGGGACAAACGTCACCGCAGTTCAATCTCATGATTTTCACCTCCGATACTCTTAATATGGCACGGCGCGTGAAATTTATGCAGGATCAGAAGATCTTTATAACGTCCAGCCAAAGGCAAAGGAGGGACAGGAGCACGAGATAGAGGGAAAACCACTTGTAATTCGCCTTTTCAATCGCGCCGAGGGTCACCTTAACGGACAAAACCCCCGAAGCGGCGGCAAATACGACGCCGAAGAAGAGCCCTGCGAGCTCCGCGCCGCCAAAAAAGATCCCCGCCCCGCCCGTACGGATCGCACCGCCGAGCTCCACGGCGGCGCTGCCTAAGATCACGGGAATGCTCATCAAAAAGGAAAACCGCGCCACGTCGCTCCGTTCGGCGCCGCAAACCGTGCCCGCAAAGACCGTAGCCCCGCTGCGGGAGAGACCGGGGAAGAGCGCCACCGCCTGCATACAGCCCATTGCCGCGGCGTGCCTCCAGCCGAAGCGGGAAAACTTCTTTCTTCTGCGCGCCGCAAATTCGGTGATAAGAAGCAATCCCGCCGTAACGGAGAAGAACAGGGCGAGATAGGCGATCCCCCGCTCGCCCGCAAAGAGCGCGTCGATCTTATCGCCGAAAAGAAGCCCCGCAACGCCCGCGGGGACGGTTGCCGCAAGGAGCATGAACAACCTTTTGAAGGGCCTTTGGAAGAGGGAAAGGAGCTCTCTGCGCAGTACCCAAATCACCGCAAAAAGAGTTCCCAAATGGAGCGTCACGTTGACGAGCGTCATGCTCCCGCTTTCCGTCTTGTAGTGCAAAACGCGCTGCAAGAGGGATAAATGTCCGCTTGAAGAAACGGGCAGGAACTCCGTGAGTCCCTGCACCGTACCTAAAATGATTGATTTCCAGATCGCTTCGAAATATTGCATGCCGCGCCTCCTACGGAGGCGCCCCTTTTCCCTTGCCGATGACAGTTTATTCCGCGTACAGATCCTGATAGCGGTCCTCGTACACCGTCACGCAACTGTTGACGTTGTACTTATTGAGCACCGTCGTCTGCAACTCGCTGGAATAGCTTGCAAAGCTCTCCGCGGTGAGCGCCTCGTAATAGAGATTCGAGAAGGTCCCCTCTTCGTTGCGCTCTTCCCAGTCGAACAGGTAGGGAGCGGTGTTTGCCGAATAGGAGAAGGTGCAATACATGATGTGCCAGCCGTAATCGGAAGGCGCTACCGTAATGGTGCCCGCGCCGCCCGCGACCGCCCTCTGCGCCGCATACTCGAATTCTTTCACAAAGTCGGTGTTGTTGGGAGAAACCGCATATCCGAGGTAGGAATTGAGCCCCGCCGTATCGGTATTATATGCGAAGGAGAGTTCGTTCATGACGGAGAGCGCCGTATTTTCGGGCGTGCCCGCTTTGAACACGTTGTTTGCGTTGAACTGCGCGAGTTCTTCGATCTTCGCCTCATAATAGAGGAATGCCGAATAATCGACCGTGTTGTCGTCGTTGTAATACGCGGAGAGGTCTCTCGTGTAATAGTCCGGCGTTTTCGTTTCCCCGCTTAAATGGAGCCCCGCAAATCCGAGGTACCCCTCCATTTCTTCGAGGAAGCCGTCGATCGTGATCTTGTTGGGACGGAAGGTAAACTTCGTATCGCCGTCCTCGTCCTTTTCCGAGTACACTTCGCCGTTATAGGTGTATTTGCCGAGGTAGTTGGGGATCTTCTCATACTGCGCGGGAGAATCCGCCGCGCCTTCGGTTTTCTTCATGTTGTCCTCGAAGAACAGATACTTTCTGTTCGGATCGCCCGCGGTATAGGCGCCGTCCTCGGCAGTCGCTTCGTAGGAGAGATCTTCATGCCCCGAAAACCAGGTGTTGCGCTGATCCGTCGCGGTGAGCCCTTCCAAAAGGCTGGCACGCTTCAAGAATTTATTGCCCTTCACGTCGCCGTAGTCCGCTTCGGAATCGTTGAGCGTCTGCGTTTGGAGAGTACTGAACGGAAGAAGGATGTTGATCACAAAGCCGTAGCCTTCGGGCGCATAGAACACGAAGCTCGAATCGCTCACGCCGTCGAGCGCGGTTTCGAGCGCGGAGGCGTCCGCGTCGTATTTCTGCTGCTGGGACTGCAACGTCGTGGAGAGCTTGTTTTCGATCCACTCTTTCGTGATCTTTTCCTTCGCCTGCTCCTCGAAGAGGTCGGAGAGCTTATTGATGAGCTGGGTCTCGTACTGAGACTTCCGCTCGATGGTGTAATAGCTGAGCGTTTCGAGATCGCTCGTATCTTCGCCCCGCGTGACGAGCCCGTAATAGTGGAGGCTGGAAAGGAGCGCCTTATACGCCTTTACGCGCGTTGCGGGGGTGGAGCCATCCTGCGCTTCGTAACTGCCGCAATTCGCCGCGGCGTTATAACCCGTGTAGATCTGATAGGCGGGATCGTAAAAATCCTCGTTTACCGTGGAAACGCCCGTGGGGGTAGTGCGCGCCGTATCGTGGTCGTGTTCGTCCGTCTCCTGTTCGATGAACTGGGTCTCCTGCGAATCAAGCGTGGAGTTGAGCGAGGTTTTGAGCTGGTATTCCGCTCTGCCGATCTCGTCGCTGTCCAGGAAATAGGCGATGGGCGCGATGGACTTGTCCTTTTCGGGCGCCGCCGCGATGTAGGCGTCCCACGCGGCTTTGGATCTTCCGTCTTTATCGAGAAGATACGCCTGCGCATACTGCACATAGAGCTGGCGGTTGACGAGGTTGTTCTTGATCAGGTCATACGTTGCCTCCACCGTCATGCCGTAAGAATTGACATAAGTGCTGCCGTAGCTCGCATAGCTCGCGATGAGATCGCGTTTCAAGACGTCGCTCGCCGAAATGGTGCCTTTGAGGGAGGCATAATCTTCGCTCGCGGTGATGTCCACCGTTGCCACCGTCTGTTCCATATCCTTTTTGATGTTGTTCGTTACGAGCGCACAACCCGAAAAGCTACCGGTAACGAAAATGGTCGCAAGCGCGAGAGCGGCTGTCTTTGTCTTTTTGAATTTCATAGATTTATCACTCCGAACCGTTGTTCTTTTTCCGCGGAATATCCCTCCGCGGGTTCATACCAAACTATTATAACGCATTTTGCCGAGAAGTGCAAATGATTCTCGGTGAAAATCATGCAAAAGTTGACGCAAATTTCAGAAATTTCGTCATGAACACCATCGTCTTTCCTCCGTCCCCCCTCGCGCGGAAGCGCAGAACGGGGGCGCTCGTCATCTCCAACCCGACGCTGTCGCGGTATTTGTCCATCGCGGCGGCGAGCCGTTCGTCGGAGAGGGCTTTGAGCTCGGAGAACTCCAACGCGCCGCCCTTCGGACCGACGCTGATCTTTTTCACGCCGAACAGGGCGGCGTAGCTTTTGAGAACGGCGATCACGAGCAAGTTCAGCGTTTCGGGCGGAAGCGGACCGTACGTCTCCTCCATCGAGAGGCAGACCCGCTTGTAGTCGGCGGCGTTCCTGATCTCGGCGATCTGCTTGTAGCAGTCGAGCCGTCCCGCGCCCGATTCCACGTACCGTTCGGGGATAAACGCCGTCGTCTTGATGTCGAGGTCGATCGTCTCCTGCCGCACACCCGTAAGTTCTTCCTTCAAGATCTTGGCATACAGCTCGTAGCCGACTTTATCCATCTGCCCGTGCTGCTCGGCGCCGAGCACGTTGCCCGCGCCGCGGATCTCAAGATCCCGCATGGCGATCTTAAAGCCGCTCCCAAGCTCCGTGAACTGCATGAGCGCTTTGAGGCGTTCTGCGGCGTTTGCGCTCATCATCCGTTCGGGTTTATAGGTAAAGTAGGCGTGCGCGAGGCGGGAACTCCTGCCCACCCTGCCGCGGAGCTGGTAGAGCTGGGAGACGCCGAGGCGGTCGGCGTCGATCACGATGAGCGTGTTGGCGTTGGGGAGGTCTACCCCGTTCTCGATGATGGTGGTCGTCACGAGGATGTCGTATTCCCCGCGGTAAAAGCCGAAAACATTCTTTTCGAGGACCGCCTTCTCCATTCTGCCGTGCGCCACGGTGACTCTCGCCTCAGGAACGATCTCCGCGACCCGCTTCGCAAAGGAATGGATGGTCTCCACGCGGTTATACAGTAAGAATATCTGTCCGCCGCGGGCGATCTCCCGCACGCAGGCGTCGCGGATGAGGGTCTCCGTCTCCTCGGTGACATAGGTCTGCACGGGCAAGCGGGCGTGGGGCGGGGTCTGGATCGTGGAGATGTCACGGATGCCCGAAAGGGAGAGGTGAAGGGTGCGCGGAATGGGCGTCGCCGTCATCGTGAGGCAGTCCACGTCCCGCTTTACATTTTTGATCTTCTCCTTATGCTCCACGCCGAAGCGCTGTTCCTCGTCGAGGATAAGAAGCCCCAGATCGCGGAATTTCACGTCCGCCGAGAGCAGGCGGTGGGTGCCGACGATGAGGTCGATCTCCCCCCGTGCGAGGCGGAAAAGAATATCCCGCTGTTCCTTTTCGGAGCGGAAACGGTTCAGACAGGCGACGCGCACGCCGAAATCCTTCATGCGCTCCTGCGCCGTGAGCAGGTGCTGTTCGGAAAGAACGGTGGAAGGACACATGAGCGCGGCTTGCCGCCCGTCCAAAATGCACAGATAGGCGGCGCGGAGGGCGACTTCCGTCTTGCCGAAGCCGACGTCCCCGCAGAGCAGGCGGTCCATGACCTTATCCGAACACATGTCCGAGAGGATCTCCGCGGTGGAAGCGGCCTGGTCGGGGGTATCCTCATAGGGAAACGCCGCCTCGAACTCCTCCATCTCCTCGCGGTATTCGGGAAAGACGTACCCTTTGCGCTCCTGCCGCTCGGCGTAGAGCGCTTTGAGGTCGAAGGACATTTTTCTGAGGGAAGCGCGCACCCGCGCCTTCACCCGTTCGAACTCCTCGCCCCCGCCGATCTTGGAGAGCGCGGGAGAATTCCCGCCCATATATTTGGACAGCACGTCCATCTGCTCGACGGGAACGTAGAGAACGTCGCCGTCCTTGTATTCGAGGGCGATGTATTCCTTCGTCCCGTCCGTCGTTTCGATTTTTTTGGTGCCCGTGATCCTTCCCACGCCGTACGTCTCGTGGACGGCGTAATCCCCCACTTCGGGCGCGAGGAAAAGATCCCCTCTCCGCTTCTTGACCCGCCGCTCCTTCGGCACTTTGAGGAAGAGGTCCCCCGTGCCGACAACGGCAAGTTTGCATTCGTGCAGGAGGAAGCCGCCCGTAAGCGTTTCGCCGAGAACGGCAATCCCCGAAAATTCTTCGAGCCTCGGAGGGAGCGGCGAGACGGCGATGCTGTTTTCGAAGAGATCGTCTTTGAGCTTCTGCGCCCGCTCGGCGCCGCCGCACCAGAGCATGACGCGGTAGCCCGTTTTCTTCCAGCCGGCGAGATCGGCATAGAGTTCGGGGAAGGAATTGAGATATTTCCGCGCGGGCGACGACTTGAAGTTGAAGATCTTCAACGGTTCGAAAAAGCCCACGCGGTCCATGAACGTTTGCAGGGCAAGGGCGCGGAAGCCGCCCACGTTCGAGAGAAAATCCGCCTGCTCCACATATTGACGGCGGGAAAAGCTCATCACTTCTCCCCCCTCGAAGAGGCGGGAAAAGCGCTCTTCGTGCTCCTTATAGAGCCCGTCGAGCTTATCGCGGATGAGTTTGCATTCATCAAAGACGAGCACCGTCTCCTCGCCGAGCAGGGAAAAGAGATCGCAGCTGTTTTCGAGCAGGGGCAGGACGTAATCGGTGACGTTCCCCCCAAGGAGCTCCCCGGCGATCGCGCTCATGCGGGCATAGGCGGCGGAAGTCGGCGCCTTTTTCACCTCGGCGGCAAGCGCGCGTTCCAGCTCCCGCCTGTCCTCTTTTGTCAGGCAGACGTCCGTCGCGGCGACGATGTCGAGCGTTTCGACCCGCGGAAGGCGCTCCGCCGTCACTTCGTCGTACGGCTTGATCGCCTCGACTTCGTCCCCGAAAAAGTCCACGCGGACGGGATGTTCGCAGTTCACGGGATAAATATCGAGGATGTCGCCGCGGAGCGCGAAAGTGCCCTTCGCCTCCACTTCGTATTCGCGGGAATACCCCATTTCCGTGAGCCGCTTCAAAAGCTCCGTAAGATCGCTCTGCCCGCCCGTTTCCAGCCGCACGCACCCGACGCGGCGGGGCACGAGCTGGATCGCCGCTTCGATGTCCGCGATCAAAACTTCGGCTCCCCTCTGCCACTCATAGAGCGCGTTGATGCGGCGGTAAAGCGCCTCCTTGCTCCCCGACTTCCGGTAGGTGAGCACTTCGTCTTTGGCGGAGAGAAGGACGCACCGTTTGCCGGAGAGCGCCGAAATTGCCTCGTATGCCCGCTTCGCCGAGATCGCGTCCGCGGTAAAATACGCCACGGGACGGTCGAAGAGCGAGGCGATGAGATATTTATGCGGATCGGACAGCCCGAACGCGGCGACGGGAATGCCGTTTCCGACGCATTCGCCGAGCGCGGGATGGTCTCCGCCTAAATTTTCAAAGGTAAAAAAGCTCATCCGTTATATTTCGTCATGACGATATCGACGTTCTCCCCCTTTGCCAGGGCGAGCGCGGCGTCCGCCGCACGGTGGCAGGCGGAAGTAAAGAGTTCGTAATCCTCCCGCCGCACTTCCGAGAGAACATAGTCGAGAAGAGGAATCTGGGCGTCAAGGTCGCGGATGCCGATGCGCACGCGCGCAAAGTCGGAATAGCCGAGCTCCGCGATCACCGAGCGCATGCCGTTGTGCGTGCCCGCACTGCCCGAAGGGCGGACGCGGACGTGCCCCTTGGGAAGGTCGTAATCGTCGTAGAGGACGACGAGCTCCCGCGGGGAGATCTTGTATTTGGCGGCGAGCTGTTTCACCGCCCTTCCCGAAGCGTTCATATAGGTGACGGGGCGGGCGAGAATGATCTTCTCCCCCCCGATATATCCTTCCGCAACGCTCGCCTCGCATTCCTTCTTTTTGAACTTGGCGCCGAGCATTTCCGCGCAATCGCCAACGGCGAGAAAGCCCATGTTGTGGAAAGTCTTTTCGTATTTTTTTTCGGGATTTCCGAGCCCCACGATCAAAAACATATCTTACCTGCCGATAAAAAACCGCCGCTCGCCGCGGCGGCTTGCGATTTTTTGGTTTTTTAAGGAGAGCGACCCCATTTGACGGAGCCTTTCGGCTGATTGCTCTGACGGAAGCCGCGTAAGCCCCCCAGCTCTCAGTCGTAAATTTTGCTCATCGGCTTATCGAGGTAAACGTTCTCGATCGCTGCCGCCCAGATATCCGCCGTCGAAAGGATCTTCATCTTCGGAAGCCTCTTCTCCTCCGGAAGGAGAATGGTATCGAGCATCACGAGCTCGTCGATCGGGGATTTTTCCAACCGCTCGATCGCAGGTCCGGAGAGCACCGCATGGGTACAGCACGCTTTGATCTCTTTGGCTCCCGCGTCAACGAGCGCCTGCGCACCCTGCACGATGGTGCCCGCGGTGTCGATCATATCGTCCACCAAGAGACAGCGCTTCCCCTCCACGCTTCCGATGATGTTCATCACTTCCATCACGTTGGCGCGCGGACGGCGCTTGTCGATGATCGCCATCGGGCAGCCCAGCCGCTCCGCCACTTTTCTCGAACGGTTGACCGAGCCGATGTCGGGAGAGACGACGATGAAATCGTCTCCGAGCTTATCGGCATAATAATTGTAAAGGGTGGGTCCGCCGAGCAGATTATCCACGGGAATATCGAAAAAGCCCTGTATCTGCGCCGCGTGGAGGTCCATCGTGAGCACTCTGTCCGCCCCCGCCGAAGTCAGAAGATCGGCGACGAGCTTTGCCGTGATCGGATCGCGGGAGCGCGCCTTCCTGTCCTGGCGGGCATACCCGAAGTAAGGCATTACGGCGGTCACCCGTCCCGCGGAAGCGCGTTTCGCGGCGTCGATCATGATGAGCAGTTCCATGAGGTTGTCGTTGACGGGAGAAGAGGTGGACTGAATGATGAACAGATCCCTCCCGCGCACCGTTTCGGCAATGTGGACGCTCGTCTCTCCGTCGGAGAATTTACTCACTTCCACTTCTCCGAGAGCGGTATTCAACTTCTTGGCGATCGCCTCGGCAAGAGGTCTGTTGGAGTTCCCGGCAAACAGCTTAATTTCATTTCCGTGTGTGATCATGTTCTTCCTCGATTGTTTTCAAGCCTTTCATATTGTATCTGTTTTTGCCCGCAAAGTCAAATGATTCGCCGCAATTTTTGCCTCTTTCGGAAAAATTTTTCCGTCCTTCCCTTTTCCCCTTTCCGCCGCCGCATTTTTTAACGGAATCCGGCGCGGATTTATAGACTTTTTGCGCGATCTGTGATATAATTTCTTCGTATCGCTGTATCTTACTTTATATTTTGACGTCTAAGGAAAAAAGGATGAAGTTCTATCGTTTGACGGCGGCGCTCCTCCCGCTCGTATTTGCGGGCGCGCTTTGTTCTCCCCTCACAGCGGCGCATGCGCACCGCGCGGCGATCTCCGTCTCGGCGGAAGATCCCTACCGCGCGCTCGAAGCGCTCTCCGAGGAATACGGGTTTGACGACCCGCGGGAGGAATTCGAACTTTCGCGCACGGAAGAAGCCGCCTACGGAAAAATTTACCGTTTCCGCCAAAAATTCGACGGGAAAGAGGTCTACGGGCGGGGGATCGTTCTTTCGACGGACCGCGAAGGAAAACTCCTCTTCGTGAACGCGGACTATTTTCCCATGCGCGGCGCCGCCGCGTGCGAAGGGGCGGCGGTGTATTACACGCTGAAAGGAACCCCTGAGCCCGCCCGCGTCTTTGCCGGGGAAGAGGGCGCGACCTTCCTCTCCGCAGAGAGCGGAAAAGTACTCGACCGCATCCCCTCCGCTTCCTCCCTCATGGTCCCCACCGTGCAGACGAACGCCCGCGGGGAAGAAGTGGCGCTCTCCGTCTCCCGTTCGGGAAACGGCTCTTATACGCTTGCCGACGAAGTGCGCAACTTCTATGTGTACGACCTCAACGGCGGCACTTCGGTGGACAGAAGAAGGGCTTACACGAGCGATACGGGGGTCTTTTCCGACCGCCTCGCCGTGAGCGCTTACGAGAGCCTTGTCAAGGCTTACGACTATTACGCGGACGCGGAAAACATCGGCGTTTCCCGCAAGGGGATCAAC
Organism: uncultured Clostridia bacterium; assembly: GCA_947632015.1. Lineage (GTDB taxonomy): Bacteria > Bacillota > Clostridia > Christensenellales > Borkfalkiaceae > Gallimonas. The sequence goes on from CANRNP010000028.1 coordinate 12,303, forward strand.
GGCAGAAACGACGACCGCGGCGGAAACTGGCAGGAGAACGGGGAGATCCCCCTCTGGCTCCTCATGCACTATTCGCAGAACTACCAGAACGCGAGCTGCGACTTCGACGCGGTGCGCGGCGCGGCGCTGATGCGGGTCGGGGACGGCAGTTACGGCGGTCCGCTCTATCACCAGGCGGCGGCAACGGACATCATCGCCCACGAATACCAGCACGCGATCACGCAATTTACCGTCGATCTCTATTATCTGAACGAGTCGGGCGCGCTCAACGAGGCGTATTCCGACATCTTCGGCGCGTTGATCGAGGGGCATGAGCCGAGCGAAAAGGCATTCTGGGAGATCGGCGAGGACGCCGTACCCGCGGGCAGGTCGCCCATCCGTTCGGCGATCGTGCCGAGCGGGGAGTACCGCCTGAATGCCAGGACCAAATTCCCGCTGTGCCTGCTCAACCATGTCCACGACGACGACAGTGAATGCGACAGGGGCGGCGTGCATTGCAACAGCACCATCCTCACCCACTTTCAGTATAATCTCTGGCGCAAACATCCCGATTTCTTCACGCGGCAACGGATCGGCACCCTCTGGTACTCCACGTTGCTCTCCCTCACGACCACCGCCGATTTCAAGGAGTTCGCAACCCAGTTCCGCGCGACGGCGGAGGCGCTCGGCTATCCCCAAGACGTGCTCCGCTCGATCGACGAAGGGTTCTTTGCGTGCGGCATTACGGCGGACGATAGTGCCCACCTCGTGACCTTCCGCGACGCGATGGGACAGATCGTGGAAGAGACGTGCGTAAAGCACGGCGAGCCCGCTCCCCTGCCCGCGACCCCCGAACGCCAGCCCACTTCCTTCTTTGAATACACCTTCGACAGTTGGGACAGCGATCTCTCCTCGGTCACCGAGGATATGACCGTCTATGCCCGCTTCCGTTTACAGCCGCGCAGGTTCGCGGTGCGGTTCACCGACGAGGCGGGCGGGCTTCTCAAAGAGGAGCGGGTGCCCTACGGCGGCGCGGTCGCCCTTCCCGACCCTCCCGAAAAGCCCTCCGACCTTTTATATGACTATGAGTTTACGGGCTGGACGGGCGGCGATCCGCAATATGTGACAGGCGATCTCGAACTGCGCCCCGTCTACCGCAAGATCCGTTGCTATACGGTGACCTTCCTCTCGGAAAATGGCGAGGTGCTCTGCACCGCCCGCGTGCGGGAGGGAGAAACGGCGATCCCCGACGCGATCCCCTATAAGGAGAGCTCGCGGGAAAAGAGCTATCCCTTCGCCGGTTGGGACGGTCCCTTAAACGACGTTCGGGAGGACCGCACCGTAAGAGCGGTCTTTGCCGAGGAGCCGCGCCGATATACGGCGACCTTCCTCTCCGATGGAAAGCTCTATGCGCGGAGTTCGGCGTCCTACGGCGAAATTTTGGAGCTCCCCGCGCTCGGCGGAAAGACGCGCAAGTCGGGAGAGCGGTTCGTCGGCTGGTTCCTCGATGAAGACGGGACGCTCCCCGCCGAGGGGCAGACCATTTCGGGCGACATCACCCTCTATGCGAAGTGGGAAAAGACGGAAAGCGAACGTCCGTGGGCGCTCGCCCTTCTCCCCCTCCTTCTTCTCCTTCTGCTTCCCCTTCCGTTCCTTCTCCGAAGGAGGCGCAAGAAAAAATGACTTCCTTCTTTTTTCGTTTTTGTTCCATTCTGACCGCCGCGGCGGCAGTCGGCGGCGCCGCAAGCGTCGGCGACTGCAAAGATCGGCTGACTCTGACCGAGCGCGTCGCCGTGCCCTACGGCTGTGTGGAGCGCTACGAGCGGGCGGACGGCAGTACCCTCTTTCTCGCCAAAGATAAAACGGGGAAACTTCTCTCGGCGACCGAGGGCGGACGGGCGGCGGCGGAAAAGAGCCTTCCCTCCCTCACCGTCACCACCGGGCAGACCGACGTCTACGGAGAGCGGGTGTCTGTGCGGGCGGAGGAAGAAAACGGCGTTTTGACCCTCGCCGACACCCTCCGCAACATCTACGTCTATGACGCGAAGAACGGCACGGGACAACTCCTCACCGACGATAGTCTCTACCGCACCGATAATGGAGTTTTCGGGGATCCCATCGCGATCACCTCCTATCTCAACCTGACGAAGGTTTACGACTTCTACGCGGGCGGCGGCGTGGGGGTGCCTCTGCGCGGTCCCGACGGCAGTCACGACGAGATCGCGGGAAATAAAGAGGAAAACGGCGAGAGCGGCATCCGCCTTCTCATCCACTACGGCGTACGCGAGCAGAACGCGCACGGCTGGTACGATAAATGGAGCAATTCGGCAATGATCGGCGTGGGCGACGGGGATCCGGACAAAACCCTGTCCCTTCTCGGAAGGGCGACAGACGTCGTCGCGCACGAATACCAGCACGCGATCACCCATCTCTGCGTCGATTTCGTGCAAATGAACGAATCGGGCGCCATCGACGAAGCGATCTCGGATATTTTGGGAGCGCTTGCCGAGGGATACGCGCCCACCGACGACCGCTTTTGGGAAATGGGCGAGGACGCCATGAACGAGGGCACGAAAGGCGTCCGCTCGATGAAGGACCCACAGGGCGGCTACGCTTCCTCCTTCGACGATCCCTTCCCCGCCTGCCACGAGCATCACAACCACAACGCGAGCGGATGCGATTTCGGCGGCGTGCACTACAACAGCACCATCCTCACCCACGCGCAATATCTGATGTGGGAAGAAATGCCCGAAGTGTTTTCCCCCGCGCGCATGGGCGAACTTTGGTATTCCGTCATCCCGCTCCTCTCCGCGGACGCGGATTTTCCCGATTTCAAGGCGGCGTTTTTGCAGACGGCGGAAAATCTCGGCTTCGGGGAAGAGGCGCTCGCCGTGATCCGCAAACACCTCGGCATGACCCCCTCTCCCGCGCAGTATGAGGTCAGTTTCCGGAACGCGGACGGCTCCCTGCTCTACCGGACGACCGTTCCGGAGGGCGGGACCGCGGTCTACGAAGGCGCTCCTCCCGCGCTCCCTCCCACCGCGGAGCAGGTATTTTTCTTCGACGGCTGGGATCTGCCGCTCGAAAATATCGGAGCCGACACCGTATTCACGGCAAAATACAGGCAGGAGCCGCGCCCCTATTCCGTGCGCTACCATTCGGACGGGCTCCTCTACGAAGAAACCCTTTTCTACGGCGAAGCGGTCCCTCTCCGTCCTCCCGAAGAGCGGAAAGGATTTACGTTCGGGGGATGGTATCTGGACGAAGGGTTTGAAAAGAAGGCGGATGGCGCGGTTGTCGGCGGCGAACTCGACCTCTACGCCAAGTGGGAGAAAAAGTTCGGCGCCGGGGCGGCGGCAGCGCTGTCTGTCGGGCTCTTTGCCCTGCTGTCGATCCCCGTCTGCCTGCTTCTTTATCAACGTAAGAAAAAATAGCGCTCTTCGCTCCCCGTCGGGAGCGGGCAAAAGGGGCGGCGGCAAAAAGATTGCCGCCGCCCCTTCTTTTTGGACTTTTCAGGGTTCTTCCGGCTCCGTGCGGGAAGAACCCCGTTTCAAAAGCTCCGTTCCCTTCACGATCATATAGGAGCCGAGCGCCAGGATCAGCGCCCCCGCAACGCCGCCGACCGCCGCGTTCATCGTGTAGGCGAAGAGGCTCTCCTCCGCCGAAGAAAAGGTGAAGAGCATCGCCGACTGCAACGCGACGACGGAAACGATCCCGTCCGCAACATTGATGTTGCACAGCGTCTGCACCGTATAGTCGCCGAGTTTTCGGCGCTTTACGGCGTTCACAATGGAGGATATAATCTTCCAGAAGCAATAAAACGCCATCGCGTAGATGAGATTCCCCCGGTATTCGTAGTGAAAGTTTTTCACCGCAACGAGCACCGCGATGCCCGAATAGACGATGGTGAGAAAGACGAGAAGCGCGCCCCCGGAGAGGTAATTGCGCGCGTCCCGGACGAAGCGTTTTTCTTCGTTCTCCTTTCGCCTCAGCCCTATCCGGTGGGAGAGCAGAACGGCGACGCGCGCCGCCGCCAGCGCGTAATAATAGGCGCTGAGCGTGAAGAGCCAAATGGGATTCCCGCCCGCAAAGAGGGCGATGAGCAGATGAAACGTCCCCGCCGCGGCCGTCGCGAGCGAGGAAAACAGGGCGTTTACGACCGTTTTGAACTCATAGTCCCGCCGATACCGCTCGATGTATTTGTTGCGTTTGAACCATTCCGTCATTTTCTTCCCGCTTTTTCCCGCGCGCGCATCTCCGTAAAAAAGGAGGTGAGCACTTCCGCGCACTCCTCTTTGAGCACGCCCCCCACGACGACGGTTTTGTGATTGAGAAGATTCGCTTGAGCGATCTCGTCCGTGAGGCTCCTGCCCTTCTGCTCGTATGCGCCGAAGTACACGCAGTCGATGCGGGCGTTCAGGATCGCCCCCATGCACATGGGGCAGGGTTCGAGCGTAACGTAAATTTCCGCTCCGGGAAGCCGCCAGGAGCGAAGTTTTTTGCAAGCGCGGTCGATGGCGCGCATTTCGGCGTGTGCCGTCGCCATTTGCAGGCGGGTGCGCAGATTATACCCCCTGCCCACGATCTTCCCGCCGCAAACGACCACCGCCCCGATGGGCACTTCCCCTTTCTTCTTCGCTTTTTTCGCAAGGGCGATCGCCTCGCGCATAAATTTCTCTTCCACTCAATATCCTTCGGTGAACGCGCAGAGCGCTTCGCCGCATTTTTCGATGATCTCGCCCGCCTGCCCTTCGCCGAGCGGATGGGGAAGTTCTTCCCGCCCGCATTCCACGGTAAAGGAAGGGATCCCGCGCGCGCAGATGCACATATCCTTATAGCCGCCCGCAGAGCCAGCGGCTTCCCCAAGCGGATAGCCCGTCGCCCTGCTCAAAAGCGAGGCAAGCCGCCTGTCGCGCGCCGCTTCGCGCGGGGACTGACCGAACCGCCAAAAGATTTCCTCGCCCTTGGTATGCCAGCTCACGGTGAAATTCGGCTTTATCTCTTCGGTAAAGCACCACAGCGCGCGGCTCTCCGGGGCGCAGAGCGGCTCGTTGCCCACATAGTTTTCGGGAGCGGGCGCAAACACGTTTTTTACGCCCGTGCCCCAGCGCGCGTCGAAATTCACGTTAAGATCGACCCCCTCCGCGTTCGCCTTCCAAAGAGAGAAATCATAGCTTCCCCCGTTGCACCGAAGGGCAAATTCCCTTTTTTGCGAAGAGAGCGAACAGAGCCCCGTCTGCGAGAGAAGCGCGCCGTCGGGATTCGTAAGGGGCAACACCCAGACGCCCCCGCGGCAAACGCCGCGCCGCGCATGGAAAAGCGCCAACAGCGCCGTGACCCATTCCCTGCCGTGGATCGCATACTGCGAAATTCCGACGGGAAACTCATGCTTGCCGATAAACATTGCAAAGAGCGGACGCCCCTCCGCGCTCCTGCCGTAAACCGTTTTTTCGCCCGAAAAGCGTCTGTAAAATCCCTCGGTTTCGTCATAGATATTCATGGAATATCTTATGCGTACAAAGGGCAGGCGAGAAGCGAGGCGTGTCGAAGAGTGTTTTGTTGTCCCCCGCAAAGCGGGGGAAAGTGGCGAACGCAGTGAGCCGAAAGGAGGTCGCCGCAGTCTTATTAACGATGTGGCATTATGTCACCCTGCCCCGCTCTTTCTAAATCCGTCACCCTGAACGGAGCGAAGCGAAGTTGAAGGGTCACCGCAGTCTTAACGCTAAGGCGATGTTTCGACTACGGCTAACGCCTTCGCTCAACATGACGTATTAGAAAGGGTCGCCGCAGTGTTTTCTTGCCCCCTCCTTAGGAGGGGGGTAGGGGGGTGGTGTCCTTTGTTCCAAAATGTCCCCCTGCCCCGCGCGAAGTTCTTATTACGTCACACGCACTATTTTTAATGTCATTCCAAGCTTCATTCCCTAATTTGTCATTTCGACCGAAGCCACAGGCGGAGTGGAGAAATCTCACCTTATTATAATGCGGTAGAGATGTCTCGACTACGCTCGACATGACATTTTAGAATGTGTGCGCGAGCAAAACCACGCTTTTTTATCCCACAAAAATACTTCGTCTTTTTGCGGGAACCCTATGCGCTGCGCTTTGGGCGGCAGGTACCGCCAAAACCCCGCCTTCGGGGGAGGGCAAGAAAACATGTTCCTCAATTCCTGCGCGGAGCAGGGTTCCCCCTGCGGTAGCGCACTCAATTTGGCAAACCCTTTTGCCTTCTTGTATGACAACGCGAACAAGAGGACAAGCAAGTTAAACCGCCAACGCCCGTTTCCTCGAACGATTATTTACGACGACACCCCTTCCGTCACGCGCTTCGCGCATGACACCCACCCTCAAGGGGTGGGCAAGGGGGAAGGAGCAAAGAATCGTTCGAAACCCTAAAATCCTCTTGCCTTAGGCGGAATTCACTTCCGCCGTGGGCGACACAATTTGGCAAAAACTTTTGCCTTCTTGTCCGATGAAACGAATGAGAGGACAAAAAGGTTAAGACGAAAAAGCAAGTTTCCTCACGGAAAAAGATTTTGCGAAGCAAAAGATTTTTCGTGAACTTATTTATGGTATTCCCCCCCTCCGTTGATCATAAAGGCGCGGTAGACCTGTTCAAACAAGATCACGCGCATGAGTTGATGCGGGAAGGTCATTTCGGAAAAAGAGAGCAATTCGTTTGCCGCGGTTTTTACCTTTCCGTCCAGCCCGCACGAGGAGCCGATGACAAAGGTAATTTCCTCTCCGCGGTCGCACAGCGCTTTGAGCTTTGCGGCAAATGTTTCGGAAGAACAGCCCCTCCCCTCCACGGCGAGCGCGATCACATACCCTTTCGCCGCGCGGAGGATCCCCTCCGCCTCCTCTTTCGGCGTATTTTTTTCGGGAAGTTCGAAAATTTCCGTCCTGCAAAAACGGGAGAGCCGCTTCGTGTATTCTGCGCATGCCTCGCGCAGGTACCCTTCTTTGAGCTTCCCCACGCAGACAAAATTTACTTTCACCATCTGCCGCCCCGTTACATCGTAAATCCCATTACCAGCACGGCGATCCATTCCAAAGCGCAGACCAAAATTCCGCCCCCCGCCGCCAAAAAGAAGGGAGCCCCGTCCTTTACGCCGCCCTTCCGGTTGCCTTGTTTATCGAAGAACAGCAGATAGACGAGCACACCGAGCAGGCATACCGAAGCGCAGACGATGAGCGAAATATGGCACGCGAGAGGGAAATCGGAAAAATCGGCAAATCCGAACACGGACAAGACGAGGATCGCGGCGTTGTTGCAAAAATGGGCGAGCACGGTGGGCAGAACGCTTCCCGCGCGCAGAGCGACGAGGGAAAAACATACCCCGCACAGAAACTGGTAGACGGTCTGTTCGGGTCTGCCGTGGAAGAGGGCGAACAGCCCGCCCGAAATAAGCAGCGTGGGCAGCATGCCCCAACCGCCGTCGTGCATTTTGCGCGTGAGGACGCCGCGGAAAAGGGTCTCTTCGCAGACCGCGGGGAGAAGCGCGATCGTAATGAGCGCGGGAAGCAGCCGCCATCCCGTGAGGTCGGGCACGCTCACCCCCGAAGAGACATACCCCATTTTTTCCCAGAACCCGACGAACAGCCCGTTGAGTTCGGAGAGAGAGAACAACAGCCCGAATTGCAGAAGAAACGCGATGAGGAAATATTTCGGGCGCGTTTTGCGGAACGGCGCGAGAAAGGGTTCCCTGCTCCGCACGAAATAGACGGCGATCGCGCCGCAAAAGACGATCTGCGGGGTAAGGTAGGCGAGATAGAGATACCAGTCCTTCGAGGCATAATCGGCTCCCGCCGCCGTAGACGAGACCGCCGATACGAGATAGGAGAGCAGTACGGAAAGCAGGGCGGCGACCGAATAGGAGAGCCCGCTCTCCGCAAGCCCCTTCCTGCGCCGCACTTCCGTCTGTTCCGATGCGTTCTGTTCCATGTCTTTATTATAGCGGAAATTTTCGGATTTTCCAAATAAAAACCTTGCTTTTTCGAAATTTTATTCTATAATGAAATTATGAGAACAATCAACACCGAAGAGATCTCCGCCTGCGTCTGCCGCTTGGCTTTGAAGGCGGGGCGCACGCTCACCCAAAGTTGCCGCGCCGCGCTCTCCCGCGCAAGGGAAGAGGAGACGGGCGCCGCGAAATTTGCTCTTTCCGCCCTGCTTGAAAACGCCGTCTGCGCGGAGCGTGAAAAAATGCCTGTCTGCCAGGATACGGGCATGGCGGTCGTTCTGCTCGAAATCGGGCAGGGAGTTCTGCTCGAAGGCGCCCCCCTCTCCCGTGCCGTGGACGACGGCGTACGGCGGGCGTATTCGGAAGGATATTTCCGCAAAAGCATCTGCGATCCCCTCACCCGGCAGAACACGGGGGACAACACCCCCGCCCATCTGCATACAGACATCGTCGCGGGAGATCAGATCGCCGTCACCTTCCTTCCCAAAGGATTCGGAAGCGAAAATATGAGCGCGCTCAAAATGCTTACCCCCGCCGAGGGGGTGGACGGGATCGTCCGGTTCATCGTGGAAACCGTAAAGACGGCGGGTTCCCGTCCCTGCCCGCCCGTCTATGTCGGGGTGGGGATCGGCGGCTGTTTCGACAGTTGCGCTCTGCTTGCCAAAAAGGCGCTCCTGCGCGATGTCGGAAGCAGAAATCCCCGCGCGGACGTCGCCGCGATCGAGGAAAAGGCGCTGAAAGAGATCAACCTTCTGAACATCGGCGCGCAGGGGTTCGGCGGAAAGGTGACCGCGCTCGGCGTAAGTTGCGAGATCGCCCCCACCCACATCGCGGGGCTTCCCGTTGCCGTCAATATGCAATGCCACTGCATCCGCTGTGAAAAGGAGACGCTGTAATGAAAAAGCTGTTTCTTCCCCTTTCGCCAAAGGAAATTGCCTCGTTGCACGCGGGAGACGCGGTGCTCCTTTCGGGAACGGTCTACACCGCCCGCGACTGCGCCCATAAGCGCATTTTCGCGCTTCTGGATCGCGGCGAGCCCCTCCCCTTCCCCCTCGAAAACGCCGTGATCTACTATGCGGGTCCCTGTCCCGCGCCTGAGGGAAAAGCCTGCGGCAGTTGCGGACCGACGACCTCGGCGAGGATGAACTTTTTCGCTCCCCGCCTGCTCGATCTTGGGCTCGGCGGCATGATCGGCAAGGGCGAGATGAGCGCGGAGACGACCGAAGCGCTCAAACGCAACAAGAAGGTATATTTTGCGGCGATCGGGGGCGCGGGCGCGACCTACGGAAACGCCGTAAAGGAGATGAAATGCGTCGCCTTTCCCGACCTTTTAAGCGAGGCGGTGTACGAAATGCGGGTGGAAAACTTTCCTCTCGTGGTCGCGACCGACAGCTTCGGCGAGAGCGTTTACAGAAGGAATTGACAAAAGAGAAAAAATTTCCTTCAAAAACGGTTGACAGAATGCAAAAAAGCATGTAAAATAGAACATGCTTTTCGGGAGCATAGCTCAGTTGGTTAGAGCGCACGCTTCACATGCGTGAGGTCACAGGTTCGAGCCCTGTTGTTCCCACCACCTCGTCGCAACTCTGCGCCGTTTGCGGGTTTTTGCAACAGCAAAAACCACGCCTTAGGCGCAGGTTGCTCCTCTTCCCAAAAAAATACTTCGTCTTTTTTTGGGAGCCCATTTTGGGGCAAAGCGGAGTTTTGAGCGAACCACCTTCGGTGTTTC
>CANRNP010000029.1 GCA_947632015.1 uncultured Clostridia bacterium
CAATTCGACGCTCGAACCCCTCATTTCCAAGCAGTGGTTCGTCAAGATGAAGCCGCTCGCAAAACCCGCCATCGACGCGGTCGTAAAGAGCAAGACCAAGTTCGTTCCCGACCGCTTCGCGAAGATCTATTTCAACTGGCTCGAAAACATCCGCGACTGGTGCATCTCCCGCCAGCTCTGGTGGGGGCACCGCATCCCCGTTTGGTATTGCTCCTGCGGCGAGACGATCTGCTCCCGCACGGAACCCTCCGTCTGCCCCAAGTGCGGCGGAAGCGACCTCAGACAGGAAGAGGACTGCCTCGACACCTGGTTTTCCTCGGCGCTCTGGCCCTTCTCGACGCTCGGCTGGCCCGAAGAGACGCCCGATTTCAACTATTTCTACCCGACCGACGTCCTCGTGACGGGGTACGACATCATTCCCTTCTGGGTGATGCGCATGATGTTTTCGGGCATCGAACATACGGGCAAAGTGCCTTTCCGCGACGTGCTCATCCACGGGCTCGTGCGGGACGAGCAGGGCAGGAAAATGTCGAAATCGCTCGGCAACGGCATCGACCCGCTCGAAGTGATCGAAAAATACGGCGCGGATTCGCTGAGGCTCTCCCTTCTGACGGGGATCGCGCCCGGCAACGACACCCGCTTTACCGATACGAAGGTGGAGTGGGCGCGCAACTTCATCAACAAGGTTTGGAACGCTTCCCGCTTCGTGCTCATGAACGCGAAAGGGGAGGAGATCCCGAAGTTTGAGCAGATCAAACTCCAACCCGCCGACCGCTGGATCATCTCGCGGCTCATGGCGACGGTGCGCGAGGCGACGGTCGCCCTGCAAAAATACGACCTCGGAATCGCGGCGGACACCCTTACCGATTTTGTGTGGGAGGACTTCTGCGACTGGTATATCGAACTGACGAAGCCCGCGCTCTACGGCGACGATCCCGAAAAGAAGCGCGCCGCGCTCGGCGTGCTCATGTATGTGCTCGAAAACGCCTTAAAGCTGTTGCATCCCTTCATTCCCTATGTCACCGAGGAGATCTACGGTTATCTGCCCTTCACGCAGGGGCGGATCATCAAGGCGGATTACCCCCGCTACAACACGAAGTATTCCTATAAGAAGGAAGCGAAGGCGTTCGAGGGGGTGATCGACCTCATCAAGACCGTCCGCGCCATGAAGGTGGCGGTGAATTGTCCGCCCGCGAAGAAGGTGCGCCTCTTCCTCGTCACCGAGCAGAAGCGGCTCGTATGCGCGAACAAGAATGCCGTTTTGCGGCTTGCCGGGGCGAGCGAGATCGATTTCGTCGCGTCGGGGGCGGAAGCGGGCGAAAAGACGATGTCGCAGGTGTGCGAGATCGGGCAGTTGTTCGTGCCGCTCGGAGAGCTCGTTGACCTCGAAGCGGAGCGCGCGCGGCTCCAAAAGGAGCTCGAACGGGTGGAGGGCGAGATCGCCCGCGCGGGCGGGAAGCTCGCGAACAACAACTTCATCGCGAAGGCGCCCAAGAAGGTGGTGGACGACGAGCGGGCAAAGCTCGAAAAGTTCATCGACATGAAAAAGAAGATCGAAAAACAGCTCTCCGAACTGTAAGGGTATTTGTGCGCGCCGCGCCGCAATGCGGTACTTACTTGCCTTCTTCTTTGTGTGGAGGGCGCCGCAATGCGGTACTCACTTGCCCTCCCCTGCGCGGAACGCGCGGGGGAGGGGTAGGGGAGAGGGTCACCTTATTTTTTCCCTATATAATATATTGTAAAGTCCCGTCTTTCTCGGCGGGACTTTTGATATTCTGTGAATTTTCCTCAAACGATTGACAAAAGGTTCAAACAATGGTATGATGAAGCCGAGAAAAGGAGCTTTTTCGAATTTCATGAAAGATTTTATCGTCAACGATGAAGAGACGCTCAAACGGGCGATCGCGCGGGTGCGTGCCGCGCAGGAAAAATATTCCGTCTACACGCAGGAGCAAGTCGATAAGATTTTTTACGCGGCGGCAGTCGCGGCGAACCGTGCGCGGATCCCGCTCGCAAAACTTGCGGTAGAAGAGACGGGGATGGGCGTCGTGGAGGACAAGGTCATCAAAAACCACTATGCCTCCGAATACATCTACAACGCCTATAAGGACGAAAAGACCTGCGGCGTCATCGAACGGGACGAAGCCGCGGGCTATACCCGCATCGCCGAGCCCATCGGCTTGATCGCGGCGGTCATTCCCACCACCAACCCCACGTCCACCGCCATTTTCAAATGCCGGCGGTGAAGGCGGGCGCCCCGGAGGACATCATCGGCTGGATCGACATGCCGACGGTCCCTCTTTCGGGAATGATCATGCGCGAGTCGGACCTCATTCTGGCAACGGGGGGTCCGGGCATGGTGCAGGCGGCGTATTCTTCGGGCAAGCCCGCCCTCGGCGTGGGCGCGGGCAATACCCCCGCCGTGGTGGACGAGACTGCGGATATAAGGCTCGCCGTTTCCTCCATCCTGCACAGCAAGACCTTCGATAACGGCATGATCTGCGCTTCCGAGCAGTCTGCCATCGTCCATAAAAACGTCTATGAAGCCTTCAAAGCGGAGCTTAAACTGCGGGGCGGGTATCTGCTTACCCCCGAAGAGACGGAAAAGGTGCGTAAAACGATCTTCGTCAACGGCGCGCTGAATTCCCGCATCGTCGGGCAGACCGCCTGCACGATCGCCGCGCTTTCGGGGTTCGAGGCGCCTGCCGGCACGCGGGTGCTCGTCGGCGAGGTGCAATCGGTCGATCTCTCGGAGGCGTTCGCCCATGAAAAACTTTCGCCCGTTCTGGCGCTTTACCGCGCAGAGAGCTTCGAGGACGCCGTGAACAAGGCGGACCGCCTCGTGCGCGACGGGGGCTTGGGACACACTTCCTCCGTCTACCTCAACACGGAAACGGAGCAAAGCAAGCTCGTATATTTCCGCGAGAGGATGCGCACCTGCCGCATCGTGGTCAATACCCCGTCCTCGCAGGGGGGCATCGGGGATCTGTACAACTTCCGCTTCCCGCCGTCGATGACGCTCGGTTGCGGCAGCTGGGGAGGCAATTCCGTCTCGGAAAACGTCGGCGTGAAGCACCTCATCAACATCAAGACGGTTGCGGAAAGGAGAGAAAACATGCTTTGGTTCAGGGCTCCCGAAAAAGTTTACTTCAAGCGCGGTTGTCTTTCCGCCGCGTTGAAGGAATTAGGGACGGAATATCACAAGAAAAAGGCGTTTATCGTGACGGATACCTTCCTCTACGAGAGCGGCTTTACCAAACAGATCGAAAAAATATTGAGCGAAGAGGGGATCTCTTTTGCGACGTTCTTCCACGTTTCGCCCGATCCCACCCTCGCCTGCGCGAAGGAGGGCGTGGAGCAGATGAAGCTCTTTGCGCCCGACGTTATCATCGCGGTGGGCGGCGGCTCGCCCATGGACGCGGCGAAAATCATGTGGGTGCTCTACGAACATCCCGAAGCCGCCTTCGAGGACATGGCGATGCGCTTTATGGACATCCGCAAACGGGTCTACTCCTTCCCCAAGATGGGCGAAAAGGCGCTGTTTGTCGCGATCCCCACGACGGCGGGCACGGGAAGCGAGGTGACCCCCTTCGCCGTGATCACCGACGAAAAGACGGGTACGAAATACCCGCTCGCCGATTATGCGCTCATGCCGGATATGGCGGTCGTAGACGCCGACCTCATGATGAATATCCCCAAAGGGCTCACTTCCTGCTCCGGCATCGACGCCGTGAGCCATGCCTTGGAGGCGATCGCCTCCGTGATGGCGACGGATATTACCAACGGGATCGCCAAAGAGGCGCTCAAAATTTTGTTTGAATATCTGCCCCGCGCCTATGAGAAGGGCGCGCACGACGCTCTCGCGCGGGAAAAGGTCGCGATCGCCGCGACGATGGCGGGCATGGCGTTTGCGAACGCCTTCCTCGGCGTGTGCCACTCGATGGCGCACAAGCTCGGCTCCTACTTCCATATCGCCCACGGCATGGCGAACAGCCTCATGCTCGCCGAAGTCATCCGCTTCAACAGTAGCGAAGCGCCCGCCAAAATGGGCACCTTCCCGCAGTACGCTTACCCGCAGTGCCGCGCGCGGTACGCGGATGTCGCGCGCGTTCTCGGCTGCAAAGGGGAGACGGACGCGGAGCTCGTGGAAGCGCTCATCGGAAAATTGCACGAATTAGAGGACGCGATCGGTCAGCCCAAGAGCATCCGCGAGGCGTTGGAGGGCAAATTTACCGAGGAAGAATTTTTGGAAAAGCTCGACGAAATGACGGAAGCGGCGTTCGACGACCAGTGCACGGGCGCAAATCCCCGCTATCCGCTCATGAGCGAGATCAAGCAGATGTATCTGAATGCCTACTACGGAACAATGCGGAAATGACGTAAGGTTTGTCGGTACGGAATTTCAGCTTCCCCAAACGCTCTTTCGCGTCAGTGCCAAATAGCGGAGAGCGGGGGGAGAGCGGCATCGCCCACGCGGCTGTGCCGCTTTTTTTGCGCCGTTTTTCTTGCGCCCTTTTCAGTTTTTGCAAAAAAGGGGAAGCAAACCCGCCATATTTGCCCGTTAGCATAGTAATATGTCAGACATAATACTATGCAAAATGGCAAAAAACAAAAAGAGAAAGGCGCAAACTGATGCGCCTCTTCCGAATTTTTTTGAAATTTTTGGAATTTACAGGGGAACGACGATGACCTTGATCTTTGCGGCAACGCCCTCCGTGAGGCGGATCTCCGCTTCGTATTCGCCCACGTTTTTGAGCGGTTCTTTGGTGGCGATGCGCTTTTTATCGACTTCGAAGCCGAGTTCGAGCAGGGCGGCAGAGATCTTTTCGGAAGTGACGGAGCCGAACACTTTGCCGTTCTCGCCCGTGCGGATGGGGATGGTCACGGTGGCGCCGTTGAGTTTTTGCGCGAGTTCGCGCTGCGCGCGGAGGCTCTCTTCCTTATGGTAAGCCGCCGCTTTCTGCCGCTGTTCCGCCTCGTTGATGCCCGAAGAGGTCGCGATCTCCGCAAGTCCCTTTTTCAGCAGGAAATTTTTCGCATAGCCGTCGGCAACGTCGATGACGGCGCCCTTCTTTCCGCTCCCTTTTACGTCCGCTTTGAGAATAACTTTCATATCCGATCTTCTCCTTTTTCTTTATTGTAACAGAGGCGGGGCGCTTTGTCAACCTTTTCCGATAAAATTCGAAGATCGGCGCATAATAGGAGAGAAGGAGGATGTTATGGAAAACCAGATCAACAGAGGCGTTTCCTGCGGCGTGACGGAGTGCCGTTTCAATCAGGACGGCATGCACTGCGAACTCGACAGGATCCATGTCGGCAACACCTGCGACTGCGAACACTGCACTTGCTGCGACAGTTTCCAAAAACGCAGATGAGCGCATAAAAATTTGCGGTCTGCGCAAGATGTCTGTTGGCGGGAAACCGCTTTCAGATAGAGCTTTTGGGCGACGGAAGCGTCGCGCAAAAGCGCATGGGGGACTTCTTCGGAAGTCCCCTTAATATTGAGGAAGAGGGCATTTTCCCCCCTGTGCGCACATAGAATAGCGCTGTGAAAGTGCGGAAGATCGTTTCCGCGGCTCTGCCCTTTTTCCTCGCGGCGGCGCTCGTTTTCGTCTGCGCGTTCTATCCCGCAGAGGAAGAGACCCTTCCCGCCAAGCGGATCGTGCTGGTTTGGAACGTCGATACCTTCGAGGGGGGAAAGGGCTCGCGGACGTCCTTTTTGAAAAATGCGGCGCGCAGGGTGGAAGCGGCGCGCGAGGGGGTGTATTTCCTCGTCTCTTCGGTGACGGCGGAGGGGGCGAAGCACGCCTTTTCGCAAGGGGACTGCCCCGACATTCTCTCCTTCGGGATCGGGCTTTCGGAGTTCGCCGAGCGGTCGCTCCCTCTGCCCTATTCCTTTGCGGGCGGACAGATCGGGGGAGAGACGCGCGCCTACCCGTGGTGCGCGGGCGGATATTACCTCTTTTCCATGACCGAAGATTTTTCGGCGGAGGGGCGCGTTGCGATCTCTTCGGGCGGGAGCAATCTCCCGCAGGTCGCCGCCGCGCTCTCAGGCGTCGGGGGCGAAGAACTTCCCTCGCTCACGGCTTACCAGGCATTTTTGCGCGGGGAATACCGCTATCTTCTGGGCACCCAGCGGGATATTTGCCGCTTTGCGTCCCGCTCCGTTTCCGTGTATTCGCGGGCGCTCGGCGGATACAGCGATCTATATCAATATATTTCGATCCTTTCGGCAAAGAAGCGGGAGGATTGCGTTGCCTTTTTGGAGGAGCTCCTCTCCGAGCGTACGCAGGCGGAGCTGGGCGGGATCGGGATGTTTCCGCTTCCAAAGGGGAAGGCGGAACAAACGGTGAGCGTCTTTTTATCGGACGAGGGGCGGGAGGCGCTTCTGGCAGCGGTGCGCGGCGGAAAAAATCCCGAAAAATTTTTGAAAAGGATTTGAAATTGCCGCCCGAATATGCTACAATGGGAGAGGATCGGTTTGGGATTATTTTCGGAACTTCCTTTGCGGTTTCCCTTCGTCGGATGGGAGAGGGATTTTGCCTTTGCGCGGCATACGACCATCGGATGCGGAGGAACGGCGCTTTTTGCCGCCTCGCCGACCGACGCGGAGAGCGCGGCGCAGCTTTTGTGCGGGCTCAACCGGGCGGGGATCCCTTATTGCTTTTTGGGCGCCGGGGCGAACGTGTTGCCCTCGGACGGCGTGTTCGAGGGGGTCGCGGTGCGCTTCCATCTCCTGCGCAGGCTCTATGCGGACGGGGAAGCGGTCTATGCGGGCGCGGGCGTCACGGGCGGAGCCCTTCTCCGCTTTGCCTGTGAGAACCGGCTCGGCGGCTTCGAACCCTTTTCGGGCATTCCCATGACGGTCGGCGGCGGCGTCACCATGAACGCCGGCGTTGCGGAAGGACATTTTTCGGACGTCGTTTTGCGCGTCGTCGGGGTGGAAAAGGGCAGGCTCCGCACCTTCGAACTTGCCGATTGCGCCTTTTCGGAGAAGGAGAGCCTCTTCCAGAGCGGGATCGCCGTAACGGGGGCGTATCTTCGCGGCAGGCGGACTTCCGCGGAGGAGAGCGCAAAGCGGAGCGCCTATTTCCGCGCAAAGCGGGCGCATCTGCCTTCGGGCAGGAGCATGGGATGCGTCTTTGTCAATCCCGCGGGGGATTCGGCGGGGCGGATCGTAGAGGCGTGCGGGCTGAAAGGACGGAGCGTCGGCGGGGCGAAAGTTTCCGAGCAGCACGCGAACTTCATCGTGAACAAGGGCGGAACGGCGGCGGACGTCGCCGCGCTCATCCGCATCATCAAAGAGGAAGTTTTCCGGCAGACGGGGATCCGCCTTCGCGAGGAGATCCGCCGCCTGCCATAGAAGTTACATATCGGAAAAAAGAACGGGACAAAACGGATGAAATTAACGGCGGATCTGCATACCCACACAAAATATTCGGACGCGCACTGCACGGTGGACGCGCAGGCGAAGCGGGCGAAGGAGCTCGGCTTGGAGGCGTTTGCCATCACCGACCACGGCTATACCCAGCTCGTGTGCGGTCTGCGGCGCAGGGAGAAGGCGCGCTACACGCGGGAGATCGCGGAGGCGGAAAAGAAGTACGGCATCCGCATCCTCGTCGGCATCGAGGAGAACATTCTCGGCAGAGAGGGCACCGGCGGGCTTTCCCCCTCCGATTACGATGAATTCGACCTCTATCTGGCGGGATTCCATGTGATGAGCGCGCACGAGAGCTGGCACGACTGGTGGAACGGCTGGCGGGGCTATCTCGGCTACAACATGCGCCTCGATCTCAGGCACGGGCGGCTCGCCGCGGAGCAGACGCGGGCGTATATCAACACGGTCGAGAAAAATCCCGTGGACATGCTCACCCATATCTGTTTTCAATGTTTTGCAGACCCGCTCGAAGTGGCAAAATGCTGCGCCGACTACGGCACCTATGTGGAGATCAGCGGCAAAAAGACCCATTTCACGGACGACGAGCTCGACGCGATCGTGCATAAGACCGCAGCGCGCTTTCTCGTCAATTCGGACGCGCATTCCCCCAAGCGGATGGGGGACATCGCGCTGGCGGTGGAACAGATCGAGCGGGTGGGCGTGCCCCTTTCCCGCATCGACAACATCGACGGCAGGATGCCCGTTCTCCGCATGGAAGAATATAAAAAAAGGAGATGAACCTGTTTCCCCAGGCGAAGGGGGAACGGCTCCCGCGGAAAACGCGGGGCGGGGAGGAAGGAGTTTGAGTTTCACCCGTGAGATCAAGAGGGAGATCGTGAAAAGATCCCCGCAGACGCGCGAAGAGGGCATTGCGCTCCTGTGCGGCGTGCTCGATACGAGCGGAAAATATTTCCCGGACGGCGGATTCTCCTTTACCGGCGAAAACGAGAGCACGGCGCGCCGCCTGCTCGCGTTGGTGGAGGGGCTCTTCGGCGAACAGATGACCCTCACCGAGGCGGCGTACGACCCCAAGCACGGACGGGACAAGCTCACGTTTTTTCTTCCCGGCGACCACGGCGCGGAGCTGAAAGAGTTTTCGCAGACGGAAGCGGACCCCGCGTGCGCCCTCGCCTATTTGAAGGGGGCGTTTCTCGGCGGGGGAAGCTGTACCCTCCCGCACGAGGGAAAAAAGACGGGCTATCATCTCGAATTCGCCTTTTTTTCGCAGGAGAAGGCGGAGGGCTTCCGCATTCTTTTGGACGGGCTCGGATTCGTTTCGGGCAGTATGCCGCGCGCGGAACGGGCGGTCGTCTATATCAAGAGCCGCGAGGCGATCTCCGACTTTTTGTCCGTCGTGGGGGCGGAGAGCTCTCTGGGGAAGTTCGACGAAGTTTCGGCGCAGAGGGAGGCGAACAACGCCGAAAACCGCGTGATAAATTGCTCTTCGGGCAATGCGGACAGGGCGGCGATCGCCAGCGTGGAGCAGGTGCGCGCCATCTCGGCGCTGATGCGGACGGACAGGTTCAAAGACCTTCCCGCGCCCCTGCGCGAGACCGCCGAAGCGCGGCTGGCGCACCCCGAACTCTCGCTGAACGAGCTCGCCGAAGCGATCGGGATGACGAAATCCGGGCTGTATCACCGCCTCCGCAAGCTGATGGAAATTTGCAGAAGATAGCCGCCGAGGCATTCAAGCGGAGCGCGTAACTTTTCCGCGTAAACAAAACAGAAAAACCAAAATCAAGCAAAAAAGAAATTTCAAACGGGTCTTATTCCAAATTATGCCGAGGAAAGGCAAGGCGGAATTTACTTCCGCCGTGAAGCCTTTCCACGACAAAGACCCTCACGAAAATTCTTTTTGCAAAAAAGAATTTTGTGAACTTATTTGGAGCGTAGCCCGTGGAGCTCCAAATGCAATCCCGCCTTCGGCGGGACAAGCGGCGAGGAAAAGAAACGTGTGAGAGGTAACCATGGTCGATTTTGTTCATTTACATCTGCATACGGAGTATAGCCTGCTCGACGGCGCGGTCAAGGTGGACGACCTCGTCGAACACTGCGAAAAAAACGGCATCGACGCGGTCGCGGTCACCGATCACGGCAATATGTACGCTTCCCTCTACTTTGCCGAAGAGTGCAAAAAGCGGGGGATCAAATACATCATCGGATGCGAGTTTTACGTCGTGGACGACATGAAGGTAAAGGACAGCCAGCATGCCGACCATCTCATCCTGCTCGCCAAGAACAAGGCGGGATACGTCAATTTGGTGCAGATGGATTCCGCCGCCTTCGTGGACGGGTTTTATTACCGTCCCCGCATCGATTATAAAATGCTCAAAGATCACGCCGAGGGGGTGATCTGCCTCTCGGCTTGCCTCGCAGGGCGGCTCCCGCGGCTTCTGATGGCGGGAGATTACGAGGGCGCGAAAAAATTCGCCCTCTCCATGAAGGAGATCTACGGCGAAGATTTCTATCTCGAAATACAGGATCACGGGATTCCCGAACAGCGGGAGATCCTGCCCCTCATGGTGCGCCTCTCGGAGGAGACGGGGATCGAGCTCGTCGCGACCAACGACGTCCACTACCTGCACAAAGAGGACTGGGAGATGCAGGACGTCCTCATGTGCATCCAGATGAAAAAGACCCTCGACGACCCCGCCCGCATGAAGATGGAGACGCACGAGTTCTATATGAAGTCGCCCGAAGAGATGGCGGCGCTCTTTCCCACACTGCCGAAGGCGATCTCCAACACCCGCGTCATCGCCGACAAGGTGTCCGATACGGATACGCCCTTCAACTTAAAATCCGACGGCTCGCCCGTCTACGACAAGTCGCTCATCCCGCTCTACACGGCGGACGACGGAACGCCTTCGCCCGAATTTTTAACGCGGCTGACGTGGGAAAGGCTGCCGGGGCGGTATTCCGTCATTACGGACGAGATCAAAAAGCGGGTGGAATACGAGCTGTCCGTCATCATCAAGATGGGCTTTGCCGACTATTTCCTCATCGTTTGGGACTATATCAATTGGTCGCGCGAGCACGACATCCCCGTCGGTCCCGGCAGAGGTTCGGGCGTGGGGAGCATCGTCGCATACGCCATCGGCATCACCAACGTCGATCCCCTCAAATATGATCTGCTCTTCGAGCGCTTCCTCAATCCCGACCGCGTGAGCATGCCCGACTTCGACGTAGACTTCTGCACCGAGCGGCGGGGGGAGACGATCGAGTACGTCCGCAGGCGGTATCATCCCGAAAACGTGGCGCAGATCGTCACCTTCGGAACGCTCGCCTCCCGCGCCGTCATCAAGGACGTGGGGCGGGTCATGCGGGTGCCCTATTCCGAGACCGACCGCGTCACCAAGCTCATGGATGGCAAGTCTACCATCCGCGAACTTTTAGGGCTCGACATCGAAAAGTGCAGGAGGAAGGTCGCCGAGACGGAGGGGGATGCCGACAAGCACGGGGAAGCGCTGAAAAAACTTTCCGAGAAGGAGGGCAAGCGCAATCCCGACTTCATCGCGATCTACGAGACGGACGAGACCTTGAAACGGGTCATCGACATGGGGTTGAAGCTCGAAGGCATGCCGCGCAACACCTCGATGCACGCGGCGGGGGTCGTCATCTGCCGCAAAAAGATCGCCGACAACGTGCCGCTCTCGCGCAACGACGAGGACATCACCACCCAGTTCGACATGAAAGAGGTGGAGTCGATCGGCATGCTGAAAATGGACTTTTTGGCGCTGACGACGCTCACCGACATTAAAAAGACGCTCGACTACATCGAGGAAGATTACGGCAAAAAGATCGAATTCGACCAGAATTGCGACGATCCGGGCGCCTATGCGCTCATCTGCGAAGGGGATACCGACGCCGTGTTCCAGCTCGAACAAGGGGGGATGAAGCGGTTCATGAAACAGCTCCAACCCAACTGTCTCGAAGATCTCATCGCGGGGATCTCGCTCTACCGTCCCGGTCCCATGGACTTCATCCCCGCTTACTTGAAGAACAGGAGCGATCCGGGGAGCATCACCTACCTCACCCCGCTCCTCAAACCCATTCTCGAAAAGACGTACGGCGTCATCATCTACCAGGAACAGGTCATGCAGATCTTCCAGAGCCTCGCGGGGTATTCCCTGGGGCAGGCGGACCTCGTGCGGAGGGCGATGGCGAAAAAGCACCTCTCCGAGCTGATGGCGCAGAAGGATAAATTCATCTACGGCGACGTAGACAAGGAAGTGGGCAAGGACAAGGACGGAAATCCCGTCTACGGCAATATCGCAGGCTGCGGCGCCCACGGGATCCCGCCTGAGGTCGCCGCGGAGCTCTTCGGGCAGATGGAGAGCTTTGCGAGTTACGCCTTCAACAAGTCCCACGCGGCGGCGTACGCCGTCATCGCCTATCAGACGGCGTATCTCAAACGGTACTATCCCAAGGAATTCCTTGCCGGCGTGCTCAACAACCGCATCACCAAGATCGACGAGATCGCCAAGTACGTCGTCTACATGAAGGAAAAGAACATCGCCGTCTATCCGCCCGACGTCAACAGTTCCAAAGCCTACTTTTCCGTGCAGGGCAACGGGGTGCGCTTCGGGCTCTGCGCGTTGCGCGGCGTGGGGATCGGCGCGATGGAAGAGGTCATCTCCGAGCGGGAAAAAGGAGGGGATTTCCGCGATTTTTCCGACTTCCTCATGCGCTGTACGAAATTTGTCAATAAACGCATGGTGGAAGCGCTCATCTACGGCGGCGCGTTCGATTCCTTCGGCAAGCACCGCTCGCAATATTACGCCGTCTACGAAGAACTCATGAAGCGCATCGCGGGCATGGACAAGCAGAAAAACGGCGCGCAACTCTCTCTCTTCGGCGGCGTGATCGAAGAGCGGGCGCCCGAAGCGGACTATCCCGATATTTCCGAGTGGCAGTCGTCCGAGCTTCTTTCGCGCGAGAAGGAGGTGCTCGGCGTGTATGTCAGCGGGCATCCCTTCGCGCAGTATGCGAAGTATTTCGCCGATTGCTCCTTCCGCTGTGACATGCTCTTCGACTACGAGGAGGACGAGGAGACGGGGGACAGGAACTACCACCGCATCAAGAATGGTCAGCCCGCCACGATGGGCGGGATCATCCGCGGGATCAAGCGCATCAACAC
Source organism: uncultured Clostridia bacterium (assembly GCA_947632015.1). Taxonomy (GTDB): domain Bacteria; phylum Bacillota; class Clostridia; order Christensenellales; family Borkfalkiaceae; genus Gallimonas. The sequence continues at coordinate 12,576 of CANRNP010000029.1, forward strand.
GAAGGGCGGCGCGGCGATGGCGTTCGTCACGGTCGAAGATCTGTATGGCAATATCGACTGCCTCGCCTTTCCCAAGACATACGAGAAGGCGCGCCCCTTTTTGCGGCAGGACGCGCTCGTAAAAGTGACGGGGAAACTCAGCATCGACCCCGAAAAGGCGCCCGTCATCGTCGTCGATACCATCGAGGAATTCGATCCGCGCGAGGCGGAACGGCGGGGGACGACGCGCGTGCAGAAGGAGGAGCAGACGCTCTGGCTGGACGCGCGCGGGCTCGGCGAGGAGGAGTTTTCCGAATTGCTCGAAACGATCGAGGGCTACGAGGGGGGCACCACCGCGAAGATCCTGCACGGCGGGAAGCGCTACGAATTCGGCGTAAACGTCTCCCGCGCCTTTCTGGCGGAGCTGAGGACCTTTCTGCCCGAAGGCTGCGTAAAACTTTTGTGAGGAAATTCACAAAACCGCTTGATTTTCGTTTTTTTTCTGTTATAATGGATAGGAAAACGGAGGAGGATAAAAAATGAGGAGAATCGGACTTTTGACGAGCGGCGGGGATTCCCCCGGCATGAACGCGGCGATCCGCGCGGTCGTCAGAACGGCAATCTATTACGGAATGGAGGTGTACGGCATCGAACGCGGCTACGCGGGGCTCATCGACGATACGATGATGCCCATGGAAATGCGTTCCGTTTCGGACATCGTCCAGCGCGGCGGCACCAAGCTGAGAACGGCGCGCTGCCTCGAAATGCTCACGGTCGAAGGGCAGAAACGGGCGGTCGCCACCCTCGAAAAGAGGGGGATCGAAGGGCTCGTCGTCATCGGCGGCGACGGAAGTTTCCGCGGCGCCAAGTGCCTTACCGAAAATTACGGCATTCCCACGATCGGCATCCCCGGAACCATCGACAACGACCTCGAATATACCGATTACACGCTGGGCGCGGAGATCATCGTCGTCCCCGAGATCGCCTACGACATGGACGACATCGTGATGCGCATCAACCGCTCCCGCGCGAACGGCAAGCATTCGAACATCATCGTGGTGGCGGAGGGCGCCTGTACGGCGGAAGAGTTCAGCAAAAAGTTGCAGGAAGTCACGACGTACAGCGTCCGCGCGACGACGATCGGGCATATCCAGCGCGGGGGCTCGCCCTCGATGGCGGACAGAATGCTCGCGGCGCAGTTCGGCAACAAGGCGGTGCGGCTCTTAAAAGACGGCATCGGCAACCGCGTCGTGGGCATCCACAAGAACGAGATCATCGATATGGACATCATCGAAGCGGTCTCCATGAAAAAGAAGTTCAATTACGAGCTCTATGAGACGTTGCAGATGATCTCCATGTAAAGCGTTTACGAAAGAAGAGCCGCGGCGGCTCTTTTTTCGTGCGGCGGAAAAAGGGGGAGAGCCGCCCGCTCCCGCCCGCGGGTTTTTGTGAATTTTCGGAAAAATCCCGAAAAAGTTTTCATAACCTATTGAAATCGGGCGCAAAATGTACTATAATGGGCATAGACCGAGAAGCGGTCCGTCGCGTGCGGTACGCAAGAGAAGGGACCGCCGCGCGAGGGGGATGGAATGATTTTAACAGTTTGCATGAGCCCCAGTATCGACGTGACGATCGAGCTGGACGCGCTCAACGTGGGCAGGGTCAACATCGTCAAGAGCAAGACCCTTTCCTTTACGGGCAAAGCGATCAACGTTGCCATCGGGGTCGCCCGTTTGGGCGCCGAAGCGCATACGACCGGGTTTATGTACAACGAAAACCGCGCGATGTTCGAACACGCGCTGGACATCGAGGGCGTGCCCTTTACCTTTGTATGGAACAGCGGCAGAGTGCGGGAAAATTATAAGTGCATCGATAAGAAGAGCATGCTCACCGAGATCAACGACGTCGGCGGGCAGGTGGGGAACGAAAAGCTCGTAGAGCTCTTGCAGATGATCCGCAATCTTTCGTCCCATGCCGAAGTCACCGTCATTTCGGGGAGCCTTCCCCGCGGCGTAGACGCGGGCTATTACCGCGAACTCTTCCGCGCGGTCGATCCGCGGTCGCAGAAGATCGTCGATACCGAGGGGGAACGGCTGTTTTCGGCGCTTGAAGCGGAAGTCGATCTCGTAAAGCCGAATCTCGAAGAGCTTGAAGAGACGCTCGGCAGGGAATTCCGCGATAAAGACGATATGCTCGCCGGCTGCGGGGAGCTGTTGGAGCGCGGCGCGAAGTGCGTCTTGCTCTCTCTGGGCAAGCACGGCGCCGTCATTACGGACGGCAGGCGGAACTTTTATTGCAAGTCCATCAACGTCGCCGTCAATTCCACGGTGGGCGCGGGGGACGGTATGGTCGCCGCCGCCGCGGTCAAGATGAAAGAGGGGGCGGACCTGCCCGAAATTTTGCGCGCGGGCGTTGCGGCGGGGACCGCCACGGTCACCACCTTCGGCACCATCTCCTTTACGAAGCAAAAATACGAAGAGATCTATCACAGTTTGAGTGTTACGGAGTTCTGATATGCTTGAAATGTCGGTGTTACGTTCGGATAAAGAGGTAGAGACGATCATGAGAATGTCCGAGCGAACGATCGAGGCGCTCGGCTATACCGAGCACTCGCGCCGCCATTCGGGCATCGTGAGCAAGTGGTCGGGAGAACTTCTCCGCTCGCTCGGCAAGAGCGAGGAGCAGGTGCGCCTTGCGGAGATTGCGGGCTATCTGCACGACATCGGGAATTGTATCAACCGGCAGGACCATGCGATGAGCGGCGCCATCCTCGCCTATTCCATCGTCACCCGTCTGGGGCTCCCCTTGGAGCAGGCGGCGGAGGTCATGGCGGCGATCGGCAACCATGACGAACAGTTCGGCACGCCCGTGTCGGACGTGTCTGCGGCGCTCATCATTGCCGACAAGGCGGACGTGCACAAGAGCCGCGTGAAAAAGAACATCGAAAACGTCCTCAGGGCGAACATCCACGACAGGGTGAACCTCGCCGCGGAGCGCTCCTATCTCGAAGCGGACAGGGAAAAGGGGATCATCACCCTCTTCATCGAGATCGATACCCAGATCTGCTCGGTGATGGATTATTTTGAGATCTACTTCGCGAGGATGCGGCTGTGCCGCCGCGCGGCGGAATTTCTGGGCTGTAAATTTTCGCTCGTCATCAACGGAAACAGCCTGGTCTGAACGCGCCCTTGCATCCCTCTCCATGGCGGAGAGGTTTTTTTCCTCTCTGTTTTCCGCCCGCCCGCAAAGAGGGGACGGAAATGCCCCCGTGAAAAAAATGCGCCTTTTGTTTCACGCGGGGAAAAGCCCCAAAAACCGCAATGCACCACAAGATATAGTGTCGCTCAAAAAATTTTTTCCAAAATCTTGTGCCAAACGCTTGACAAATTCTCCCGCATGTTGTATGATAAAAACGTTCCCTTTTGAGGGAATGTTTTTTACCGAAAAAGAGGGAGAGGTTATGAAAATCATCAAAAGAAATGGTTCGGAAGTCGCATTCGACATTGAGAAGATTTTGTGCGCCGTCCGGAAAGCGAACAACGAAGTCAGCGAGGACAACCGCCTGACGGAGGAGCAGATCTGTCTGATCGCGCAGCGGGTGACGGCGCTTGCCGGCGATCTCAACCGCGCCGTCAGCGTGGAAGAGATCCAGGACTTCGTCGAGAACCAGATCATGGACCAAAAGGCGTTCGCGGTTGCGCGCAAGTACATCACTTACCGCTATACCCGCGCGCTCATCCGCCGCGCAAACACGACGGACGCGCAGATCCTTACGCTCATCGAGTGCAACAACGAGGAAGTCAAACAGGAGAATTCCAACAAGAACCCCACGGTCAACTCCGTGCAGAGGGACTACATGGCGGGCGAAGTTTCAAAAGACCTTACGCGCCGCATCCTTCTCCCGCGCGACATCGTGGAAGCCCACGACGAAGGGCTCATCCACTTCCATGACGCCGACTATTTCGCACAGCACATGCACAACTGCGATCTCGTCAATCTCGAAGATATGCTGCAAAACGGCACCGTCATCTCCGGGACCTATATCGAGAAACCGCATTCATTTTCCACGGCTTGCAATATCGCCACGCAGATCATCGCGCAGGTCGCTTCGAATCAATATGGCGGGCAATCCATCTCCCTCACCCATTTGGCGCCCTTTGTGGACATCAGCCGCGAGAAGATCCGCGCCGAAGTGCGGGAGGAACTCGCCGACGTCGGCGTGATGGAGGAGACCATCCACAAGATCGCCGAAAAGCGCCTCCGCGAAGAGATCAAGAAGGGGATCCAGACCATTCAGTACCAGGTCGTCACTCTGCTCACGACCAACGGGCAGGCGCCCTTCGTCACGGTGTTCATGTACCTCGGCGAAGCGCGCAACGAGCGCGAGAAGGCAGACCTTGCCATGATCATCGAGGAGACTCTCAACCAGCGCATCCAGGGCGTCAAGAACGAATCGGGCGTTTGGGTGACGCCCGCCTTCCCCAAGCTCATCTATGTCCTCGAAGAGGACAACGTGAGAGAGGGGAGCAAATACTGGGAGCTGACCAAGCTCGCCGCCAGATGCACGGCAAAGCGCATGGTGCCCGATTACATCTCCGAGAAGAAGATGCTTGAATACAAGATCGACAAGAACGGAGAGGGGCATTGCTACACCTGCATGGGCTGCCGCTCTTTCCTCACCCCCTATGTAGACGAAAACGGCAAGCCGAAGTATTACGGCAGGTTCAACCAAGGGGTCGTTACCATCAACCTTGTGGACGTTGCGCTCTCCTCCGGCGGGGACAAAGAGAAGTTCTGGGAGATCTTCGACGAACGGCTCGAACTCTGCCACCGCGCGCTGTTGGAGCGGCACAACCGGCTGAAAGGGACCCTTTCGGACGCGGCGCCCATCCTTTGGCAGTACGGCGCGCTTGCGCGGCTGAAAAAGGGCGAGACGATCGATAAATTGCTCTACGGCGGATATTCCACGATCTCGCTCGGCTATGCGGGGCTTTACGAGTGCACGAAGTACATGACGGGCAAGTCGCACACCGATCCGGAGGCGAAACCGTTTGCGCTCTCCGTGATGCAGCACATGAACGACAAGTGCAAGGAGTGGAAGCAGATGCACAACGTGGATTTCTCCCTCTACGGCACGCCGCTCGAAAGCACGACTTACAAGTTCGCGAAGGCGCTCCAAAAGCGGTTCGGCATCATCGAAGGCGTTACGGACAAGAACTACATCACCAACAGTTATCACGTCCATGTTACGGAAGAGATCGATGCGTTCACCAAGCTCAAATTCGAGAGCGAATTCCAGCAGCTCTCTCCGGGCGGCGCCATCTCCTATGTCGAAGTGCCCAACATGCAGGATAACATTCCCGCCGTGCTCTCCGTGATGCAGTATATTTACGACAACATCATGTACGCCGAGCTCAACACCAAGAGCGACTATTGCCAGGTATGCGGTTACGACGGGGAGATCGGGATCGTGGAAGAGGACGGCAAGCTCCTTTGGGAGTGTCCGCACTGCCACAACCGAGACCAGAGCAAGATGAACGTTGCCCGCCGCACCTGCGGATACATCGGCACGCAGTTCTGGAACCAGGGCAGAACGCAGGAGATAAAGGATAGGGTACTCCACCTGTAAGGTTTCGCGCAATTTTTTGCTCACTTCGCTCGTAAAAAATTGCGCGAGGAAATGGACTTTTTCGGTTTAACCCTTTTGTCCTCTCATTCGCGTTGAAGGACTATAAGCCGCAAGTATGTGGCAAATTGTGTCCCACAGCGCAAAAGCGTGGTTTTGCTCGTGGAAGTATTTTTGACTCCTTCCGCACGTTCCAAATCCGCCAGTAAACATCGCCATTTTCAATTACGTCATTCCGAGCTTGTCGAGGAATCGCCTTAGCGTTAATAAGACTGCGGCGACCCTTCAACTTCGCTTCGCTTCGTTCAGGAGCGCGGCACGAGCCGCATGCGAAGTAGCGTAGTCGAGGAATTAGCGTTAATAAGACTGCGGCGACCCTTCAACTTCGCTTCGCTCCGTTCAGGGTGACGGATTTGGAATTTTTCTAATTCGTCATGTTGAACGAAGGCGTTAGCCGTAGTTGTCCCGCGCGCAGTTCTGATTCTCTAAGCACGGCACGAGTCGCAGGCCTTGTTTTCAATCATTATGAATTATGCCGAGATAAAACCTTATGACATTGCGAACGGAGAGGGAGTGAGAGTTTCCCTCTTCGTTTCGGGTTGCCGACGGCACTGCAAGGGCTGTTTCAACGGCGTCGCGTGGGATTTTGCCTACGGCAAGCCGTTTACGGAAGAGACGGAGGCATACCTTCTCGAAAAACTTTCGCCCTATTATATCGCGGGGCTCACCCTTCTCGGCGGCGATCCGTTCGAGCCGGAAAACCAGCGCGCGCTCCTGCCCTTCGTCAAAAAAGTGCGCGCCGCATTCCCCGCAAAGGACATCTGGTGCTACACCGGCTACACCTTCTGCGATGGGGGGATCGCGGAAGAGGAAGTGCAAACGGAATGCACCCGCGAGCTCGTTTCCCTTCTCGACGTCTTGGTCGACGGAAGGTTTATCGAAGAGCTCAAAGATATCCGCCTCAAATTCCGCGGCTCTTCGAACCAGCGCGTGATCGACGTAAAACGCTCGCTCGCAAGCGGAAGCGTAGTATTACGTCTGACATAGTATTCGTGAAATATGGGAAAAACGCGGCAAATGCCGCGTTTTTGTTTGACGAAAGGGAGGAATATGTTTATAATAGGGAAGGAAAAAATCGAAAGGAGATATGCCGATGAATAAGATCCAGTTGAGAAGGTACGCAAAGCTGCTCGCAAAGACGGGCATCAACGTGAAGAAAGGACAGTGGGTCATGGTGACGGCGGAGCTCGATCAGCCCGAATTCGTCGAGATGGTAGTAGAGGAACTCTACCGCGCGGGCGCGGGAAAGGTCACCGTCGAATGGTCTCACCAGCCCCTCACCAAACTGCACTATAAGTATATGAAGCAAGACGCGCTCGAAAAGTTCGAAAAATGGGAGCTCGAAAAGCTCGAACTCCGCAAAAACGAACTTCCCGCCATGCTCTACATCGAATCGGAAGATCCCGACGGACTTGCGGGGGTGGACCAGGAAAAATTCACGGCGGTGCGCATGTCCCGCACCAAGGTGATAAAGCCTTACCGCGACGCGATGGAGAACCGCTACCAGTGGTGTATCGCGGCGGTGCCTTCCAAAGCGTGGGCGAAGAAGGTCTATCCCGACCTCATGGTGAATTCCGCGGTCGAAAAGCTGTGGGAAGCGATCCTTTCCGCATCCCGTGCGGACGGACCCGATCCCGTGCGCGAATGGGCGCGTCACAACGACGAGCTCGCCCAGCGGTGCGACTATCTCAACCGCTTAAAACTCGTCTCTCTCGAATATAAGTCGAAAAACGGCACCGATCTCAAAGTCGGGCTCATTCCCGAAAGCTCCTTCAAGGGCGGCGGCGAGGAGACGATCGAGGGTGCTTACTTCAATCCGAATATCCCTTCCGAGGAGATCTTCATCTCTCCCAAAGCGGGGGAAGCGGAGGGGATCGTCTATTCCACCAAGCCGCTCTCCTATCAGGGCGAATTGATCGAGGACTTCTCGGTGCGTTTCGAGGGCGGGAAAGTTGTCGAAGTCAAGGCGAAGAAGAACCAGCATCTCCTTGAAAAGATGATCGCGATGGATGAGGGCGCAAAGATGCTCGGCGAATGCGCGCTCATCGCCTACGATTCTCCCATCAACAACACGAATACGCTGTTCTACAACACCCTGTTCGACGAGAACGCGAGCTGCCATCTGGCGCTTGGGCGCGGCTTCAACGAGTGCGTGAAGGGATTCGAGAGCATGACGAACGAGGAGATCCATGCAAAGGGAATCAACGACAGCATGATCCACGTCGATTTCATGATCGGGAGCGAGGACTTGGAAGTCGTCGGCATTACGAAGAACGGCGAGCGCGTACAGCTCTTTCGAAACGGAAACTGGGCGTTTTAAGAGTTTTAGGGTTTCGGACGATTCTTTGCTCCTCCGCCTCCTTCGGGGCGTCGTCGAAAATAATCGTTCGAGGAAACTTTCCTTGGCGGCTTAACTTGCTTGTCCTCTTGTTTGTTTCATCGGGCAAGAAGCTGCAAGTATGCGGCAAATTGTGTCGCCCACGGCAGAAATGAATTCTGCCTAAGGCAAGAAAATTTAAGGGTTTCGGACGATTCTTTGCTCCTCCGCCTCCTTCGGGGTGTCGTCGAAAATAATCGTTCGAGGAAACGTTCTTTTGCGGTTTAATTTGCTTGTCCTCTTGTTTGTTTCATCGGGCAAGAAGCCGCAAGTATGCGGCAAATTGTGTCGCCCACGGCAGAAATGAATTCTGCCTAAGGCAAGAAAATTTAAGGGTTTCGGACGATTCTTTGCTCGCACCACCCTCTCTTGGCTCCCCCTTGAGGGGGAGCTGTCACCGCAGGTGACTGAGGGGGTGTTGCTTCGAAAATAATCGTTCGAGGAAACCCTCTTTGGCGGCTTAACTTGCTTGTCCTCTTGTTCGTTTCATCGGACAAGAAGCCGCAAGTATGCGGCAAATTGTGTCGCCCACGGCAGAAATGAATTCTGCCTAAGGCAAGAAAATTTAAGG
>CANRNP010000030.1 GCA_947632015.1 uncultured Clostridia bacterium
AAACCGACTTAATCAAATTATGTCAAATAAACACTTAAAACCACACAATAAAGGCGAAGCCGTCTCCTAATGGAAACAGGTTCGCCTTTAACTTGTCTGGTGACCCCAACGGGACTCGAACCCATGATACCACCGTGAAAGGGTGGTGTCTTAACCGCTTGACCATGGGGCCGCAATTATTGCGAAGACATTCGTCTGATTTTTTGGTAGCGATGAGTGGAGTCGAACCGCTGACCTATCGGGTATGAACCGATCGCTCTAACCAACTAAGCTACATCGCCATGAATGGTTGCGGGGGTAGGATTCGAACCTACGACCTCCGGGTTATGAGCCCGACGAGCTACCTGGCTGCTCTACCCCGCGATATCGGCTGTGCGGCATTTCAACCGTATAGCTTACTTATTGTAACGGAAGAATGCGGTTTTGTCAATCGTTTTTGGGAGAATTTCGAAAATTATTTTTTCGGAAGCCCCGCTTATTTCGCGCCGTGCCGCACGGCGCCCTGCCGCCTGTTCCGCGCCATGACGGCGACCTTTTTATGCCCCGTCTTAAATTCATTTACATTTTTTAAGTTTTATGATATGATTTATTTGGAGGCAGTATGTATTTTGAAGATATCCCTTGTTACACGCTGTTTGAGGAAGTGCAACAAAGCGTCACGCAAACGGTGCTGTCCGCCTGCGATACCGCCGAGTTTTTGGGGAGCGATATTTACGGGCTGAAAGATATTTACGACTTATACGGCACGGAATATGAGGACGTTATTCCCGCCTTTATCTCTTGCCGGCACGAAGAAAACGACAACGGAATGCGGGGAACTTTGTTCCGCTTCCGGCTGACCGAGCCGCTCAGGCGGCATATTCTCGCCGAGAGCCTCACCTGCATGTTCGGGGGCGAGCCGCCGCTACTTGAAAATTTAGCCCTATTTCAAGGCGAAAAATGCCTGTTCTCCTGCGTCTCGCACGAGGTCTTTTCGCTGTATCGCATGGCGGAAGTGGACGACGGCCTCAAAGAAGCGGTCTTATCTGCCGTAAACGATACCATCAAGAATATGCCTCTCTATGGGCAAATGCAAAAAATTGCGGCAGGCTTGCAGGAAAAACCCAAAGCCGAGCTGAAAAAAGAACTCCGCATTCTCCATGACCTGTGTTGGTATGTCGATGAAGCGGTGCATTATTACTTCTATATGAAGCCGTCGCAGCCGTGTGACTTTTCAAAGTTTCGGCAAATTGCAAAAAATTACCTGACCGGAGAGACATATTCTGTCCTGCTTCCCCTGAACGGTTTTGCCGACCTGCAACCGCTTCCCATCCCCAAGACGGCGAGCGAGGCGAATAGCGGTAGAGAAAAATTCGCGCCGCAGTATCTGCAAAGCGAATATTATCGGCAAGTTGAGCGGGAACTTGGAATGTTGGAATACATGATCGAGGCAACGTCCCGTTGAAGAAGGCATGTTATGGCAGATTACTACCGTCATACGGCTCCGAACTACCTGAGCAGGGAGCGCGGAGCAGCAGGAGGAAAGAGGAAATGGATCGCTTTTTCGACGCTTTAATCTATCTCGCTTTTTTTGTTGGCGTTCCCCTTTTTATCGTGGAATTGATCCGTTTTCCCGCTTGGGTCGGGAAGATCGACGTCACAAAAAATAAGAGGGGAAAGCCGGTCGAGCGGTATCTCGAAAACGCATTTTTTCTGATCGAGGGACGAATCATCCTCACGGTCGTGCTCTGCGCGGCGGTGAGCATCATCTCTTTGCTGCTCGGCTCCTTCCCGAAGAAGATCGAAACGCCCGGACCGCTTATCAGCATTCCCATACTGCTCATGTTTATTTTGCCGTGGGTCGCGGGAATTTCTCTTGGGAAATATTTTTTGAACACCGCGAGGAAATACGAAATTTTCAAAAAGACGGACCAGGTTTGGACCGCCGCTGTTCGGGTCCGGGCACAGTACGGAGTGGGGGTCTTTATCGGTTTTTATTTCGGGCTCGTCGTGGGGTTTCCGCTCCTGCACCTGCTGCTTCTGTTGCATTTGATTTGATCGTTTGAGAGAGTAGGGCGCACGGGGGTATGACGGGAGCGTGCGGGGGAAAATTCTTTCGGAAAGAGTATTGCCTATTCGGGCGGGATGTGCTATAATTTTGGAAACATCGCGAGAGGGGAAAATGCGCCTTTTCGATTTGAAAGAGTACAGGGGCAAACGGGTGTGCGTCGCACTTTCGGGCGGCGCCGATTCGGTGTGCCTTCTGCACTGCTTCCGCGCGGGGGCGGAAGCGCACGGCATCGTCCTCTCAGCGATCCACGTCGAGCACGGCATCCGCGGCGAGGAATCGTTGCGCGACATGGCGTTCTGCGAAACGCTCTGCAAAAAGTGGGGGGTGCCCCTCAAAATCGTGCGGGTGGACGTGCCCGCCCTCATCGAAGAGAATGGGGGAGGGAACGTCGAGAGCGTGGCGCGGCTCGCGCGGCTCAACGCCTTCCGCGGGGTCATCGATCGGGGCGAGGCGGACCTCGTCGCCACGGCGCACCACCGGAATGACGTTGTGGAGACGATCTTATTCCGCCTTGCGCGGGGAACTTCTCCCGCGGGCATGAAGGCGATCCAGAATTTTCCCTGCCTCGTCCGCCCGCTCCTCAATGTTTCGCGTGACGAAATTTTGGAGTACGTCCGTGAAAATTCGTTGCCGTATGTCGAAGATTCGACGAACGCGGACGAGGCATATACCCGCAACTTTATCCGCCGCACCGTGCTTCCCGCCTTTGAAAAGATCCACGGCAACGCACAAGAGCACCTCGCGCGGTTTGCGGCGCAGTGCGCGCAGGACGACGAGTATCTCACCGCGCTTGCGAAAAAGGAGATCAAATACATCGGCGAACACGGGGACATGCTCATCCCCGCGGATCTTCCCGAACCCCTCTTTATGCGGGCGTGTTTTTTGTGCATGGGGGCAAAAACCGACTACACGTCTGCAAATTTGGAGGAAATTTCCAAGCTGAGAACGTTGCAGACGGGCAAAAAAGTATGTCTGCCGGGCGGAAAGACGGCGGCGCGGGAATACGGAAACATCGTCTTTTACTACGAGAATGTCGAGCCCATAGCCGAGCGCCCGTTTCAAGAGGACGTTTTTGTGCTCTCTCCCCGCCTCGGATTGCGCGCCGATTTAGACGCCTTTCCCGCGGGCTGCGTGGTGCGTTCGCGCAGGGAAGGGGACTTCATCGTGCCCTGCGGCGGGCGCAAAAAGACCCTCAAAAAGTTTCTGACGGACCGAAAAATTTCGGCGCGGCTGGGAAGGAGGCTGACCCTTGTGGCAAGCGGGCAGGAGATCCTCGTCGTCAAGGGCGTGGAGATCTCGGACAAGGTGAAGGTGACCGAAAAGACCAAACGGGTCGGATATTTCTGAGCGAAGGGGCTCCCCGGAAAACACGATCGAAAAAATCAAACCAAAGGAGAAATAGAACATGCACAACATTCATCCGGACTGCGAAAGAGTTCTTCTGACGGAGGAGCAGATCCGCTCCCGCGTAAAGGAGGTCGCCGAGGCGGTCGATCGGGACTATCAGGGAAAGAATCCCCTCGTCGTCGGCATTTTGAAGGGGAGCATCATCTTCTATGCCGACTTTATCCGCTGTCTCTCGATGCCCGTGGAACTCGATTTCATGGCGGTCTCCTCCTACGGGAGCGGCGCGGTGTCGTCGGGGAAACTGAACATCAGAAAGGACCTCGATAAAGACGTCGCGGGCAGAGACGTCATCATCGTGGAGGACATCATCGACAGCGGCTTTACGCTTGCGAATCTCAAAGCGTTGCTCTCGGAGCGCGGCGCGGCGTCGGTGCGGATCGCCACCCTTCTCAACAAGGCGGCGCGGCGGGAATACGACATCGCCCCCGACTATAACTGCTTCTATATTGAAAACGAATTCGTGATCGGCTACGGGCTCGACTACAACGAGCAATACCGCCACCTGCCCTACATCGGCATTCTCAAACGGGAAGTTTACGAAAAATAACAAGCGAAAATCGCCCGCCGCGAAACCTTGCGCGGCGGGCGATCGTTTTTTGAGGAAGATCATTTGTCGGAGAAAGTCGCCTTCACGAGCTTATAGCGCATTTTGCCGAGAGAGCGCAAAATGGGCGTCTCCATTCTGAGGGGCACGTTGCGGTTCACGTTGTCGGTATCGCTCGTTTTTTTGGCGAACACGATCACGCGGGACTGCCCGATCCCTCTCATCCCCACTTTGAGTTCGACGGCGGGCAAAGCGTCGGATACGACCGCTTCCCCGTTGCGCTCGAAAGAGACGGGCTCCGCCACTTCTTTGGCGGTATCGTTCAGAGTCGTCTCCAAAACCGTCCCCGTCGTGAAGTTATAGGTGCGGAAAACGGGTTGCACGTCGCCGAAATTCATTCCGCGGAGAGCGAACAGGATCTCCTCGTTGTCGAGATAGCTGCTCTTGCCCCCGATGTTTACCTCCCGTTTCGTCGGCTCCGCCGTATTGCCGTTTGCGTCGGGCAAGAAGTCGGTATAAGTGACGGTCGCCGAAGTGAGCGCGTCGTTATAGGAGATCTCATAGGAATAGGAATATTCGGTGTAACACGTTTCGAGCGATTCGGGAAGATCATTCGGCGCGCGGTTGTGCACCGTCTTTTTGCTGTAAACGGGGCGAAGGCTCTCACCCACGGACAAAAATTCGACGTGCGACGATACCTCGTCGTGCAACACTTCCGTCGAGGCGCCGCCGAAAGAGAACTTCACGTCGATCGCAAATTGCGTTTCGAGCACATATCCTTCTTTTGTCTCCGTCTCCGTCTTTACGGGGCGGTTTTCAAGCCTGGTCACGAAAGTCCCGTTCGTATATTCCGCGGTAAGTCCGTTATGTTCGGCGGCGTCGAATACCGAAACTTCGTATTCGAGCACTTCGCTCGTGCCCGCAATGTCGTCGCCGAGGGCGGTGTTGCGGTACCAGTTGGTCTGGAATTCGATGCGGCTCACTCCGCCGCAGGCGGAAAGAAGGGCGAGCGGCGCAAAGAGAAGCAGGCTTGCGAATTTTATTTTTTTCATGATCGCTCCGTTTATTCGCTCCGCCCTGGCGGCGGAAGCGTGAGAATAAAGCAATTATAGCATATTTTTTTCCGTTTGTAAACAAATCGTCGAAAATATGAGAATTTTTTCGGGGAAGTATGATATAATGAAAAAAATCAAGGAGGCGGCATGGCTAAGATCATCAAAGCGCCCACTTTGGACGACGCGCTCACCGCGCTCGGAGGGCAGATCGCCCGCGCCGAGGAGCGGGGAGAACGGACGCTCGTTTTTTGCGAGGACAGGCTCACGCTCCTTGCGGAGCGGGCGGTCCTTTCGGCGTGCGGCGGCACCTTCCTCACCGAAGTCACCACGTTCGCCCGTTTTCTTTCGGGACCCAAAGTGCTCTCGAAGGAGGGCTCGGTGCTCGTCGTATCCGACCTGCTCTCCGAATGCGAAAAAGAGCTGGTCTGTTTCCGTCCGCGGGCGGCGCAGGCGGTGTACGAAACGCTCGCCCAGCTCGCGGCGTCCAGAGTGGACGGGGAAACGCTCCGCCGCAGCGCGGAAGAGGTAGAGGGCGCCCTGCGCGGGAAACTCGCCGATCTCGCCCTTTTGCTCGATCGCTACAAAGAGAGACTTTCGGCGAAAGGGTTTCTCGATGAAAACGGCTATCTTGCCCTTTTGCCCGAAAAGTTCTCTTCGGCGGCGCTTTTTCAGACGAACGTCGTCTTTTTCGGCTTCCGCTCCTTCACCAAGCAGGCGCTCGAAGGAGTGCGCGCGGCGCTTCTTTCGGCAAAGAGCGTTACGGGCGTCTTTCTCGCGGGAAACGCCGAAATTTACACGAACGAGGCGTACGGGCTCTTCCGCCGCGTGTGCGGGGAGACGGTCGGCGCCGAGGAAATTTCCGCGGAAGATACCCTCGGCGAAACGCCCCGCCGCCTGAGGGACGGCTTGTTCTCCCCCGCGGGCGGGGAAAAATTCCGCACGGGGCAGATCCGCAGATTCACGGCGGCGGACGAGGCGGAGGAGTTTTCCCTGATCGCCGCGCTCATCCGCAAACATGTCTTTGAGGGGACGCGCTACCGCGAGATCGCCGTGCTCGTTTCGGACAAAGAGAGCTTCCAAGCGGTCGAAAAAGCGTTCAACGCCTATAAGATCCCTTACTTTGCCGATCAAAAGCGCCCCTTCTCCGAGCACCCTTTCTGCGCGCTCGTCCTCGACCTGCTCCTTGCCGTGTCCGACGGCGTATTGCCCGACGAGGCGGACGCCGTTGCGGCGAATTATTACTTCGGCGACGGGGCGCAGTACCGCAATTATCTGCTCCGCTACGGCGGCTACCGCGGCGGCGTGCGGCGGGAGATCCGCGAAGAGACGGAGGGGTTCGACCGCGCCGCTTTGCTCGCCTGTCGCGAGAGGATGCTCGCCTTTCTCTCCTGTTTCCCGCGGAAGGGGAAGGGAAAGGACTTTGTCGCGGCGATCTCTTCGCTCCGCGCCTTGGCGGAAGCGGACGAGCGCACCCAAGCGCTTAGCGCCTTTTTTACGGGTGCGGAACGGGAATTTCTCGACTTAAAGCCCCTCGGATCCGTGCTTGCGGAGATCGAGGCGGTCGCGGGGGAGAGGAGTTTTACGGCGCGGGAATTTTACGACGGGTTGAAAAACGCCCTTTCCGCGCTCGAAATCGCGATGATCCCGCAGTCTCTCGACGCCGTGTTCGTGGGGGACGTCACAGAAAGTAAGTTCGGGCGGGTGCGCGTTTTGTTCGCGAGCGGCATGACGGAGGAAATTCCCCGCGTCTGCCAGGACACCGCGGTCATCTCGGACGGCGAAATGGAGGGGCTCTCCGCCCTCAAAGTCGAGATCGAGCCCGCCATAGCGCAGGTGAACGCCCGCGCGCGGGAGAGCCTTGCGCTCAATCTGTGCGCGTTTACCCAAACGCTCTATCTCTCCCGTCCCCTGCAAAAGGGGAGGGAAAACACCGAACCGAGCCAAATTCTTGCGGACGTAGAGCAAATATTTGTCCTTCCGCCCATGCCGGAGCTCTTTCCCTTCGACTGCGTGGAACCCCTTCCCGCGCGGCTTCGCATGCTCGCCTTAAAAGAGGGATTCGAAGCGGGCAGAGAGGAGGACGTAAAAAAATATTCCACCCTGTTCACGGCGCTCGGCGGGACGGAGGAGGAGCGGGAGAAGCGGTCGCCCGCGGCGGGCGCGCTCTTCTTCTCTTCGGAGATCTCCCCGTCTCTGCTTGAAAGTTATTTCGAATGCCCGTATGCGGGGTTTGCCCGCGTGCTCCGTCTGCGCGAACGGCAGGAAAGACCCATTCTCGATACCGACGCCGGCACCTTCGTCCACGCCGTGCTCGAACGGACGGCGAAGGGATTCAACAATTTCGCGGGGGAAGAGGAGTGCCGTAGCGCCGCCCGCGCGATCGGGGAAGAACTGCTCGGCGCGGGGTTTGCGGCGCTTTCCGATACGGCGGCGGGAAAGTACACGGGGGCGCGCCTTCTCGAAGAGGCGGTCACCGTTGCCGTCGCCGCCTATCGCCAGCTCGCGGGTTCCGCCTTCCGCGTCGCCGAAACGGAAGGAACGGTTTCCCTTTCGGACATTTTTTCGGGAAAAGCGGACCGCGTCGATACGTCGGGCGAATTCGTCCGCGTCGTGGACTATAAAACGGGCAAGTTCGACGACAGCCCGACCGCTTTTTACACCGGCAGAAAATTACAGCTCGAACTCTATCTCCGCGCCGCGGCGGCGGGCGGACGGGCGGCGGGGACCTTTTATTTTCCCGCGTCCGACCCCTTCACCGCGGAGGGAGAGGCAAAATACCGCATGAGCGGTTTTTATTGCGGCGAATGGGAGGTGCTCTCCCGCATGGACCGCTCGCTGAAAGAGGGGGAAACGAGCGCGCTCTTCGACTACAACGGCGGGGGAGACCGCGGCATGCCGCGGGAGGACTTCGAGGCGTTTCTCGATTACGCCGTGCTCGTCTCCCTGCGCGCCGAACACGAGATGCGGGAGGGGAACATCGCGCCCTCTCCCTACGAAAAGGCGTGCAAATTCTGTAAAATGAAATCGCTTTGCGGGTACGTCGGCTCGCCGCGGAAGGAAAGTTCGCTCAAATGCGCGGAGATCGTGCGGATCGTGCGCCGCGAAAGGGGGGAAGAATGATCTCTTTGACCGAAGAACAGCGCCTTGCGATCGGATCGCGGGGAAAGATCATCGTTTCGGCTTCCGCGGGGAGCGGAAAGACCTTCGTCATGATCGAGCGGCTCGTTTCCCTCATTTTGCAGGGCGGGGACGTGAGAAAGATGCTCGCCGTCACCTTCACGAACAAGGCGGCGCAACAAATGCGCGAACGGCTCCGCCGCGCCCTCGTCGAAAAACTTTCGGTAAGCGACGGCGCGGAACGGGCGCGGCTCAAACAACAGCTTTCCGCCCTTCCGCTCGCGGATATTTCGACGATACACGCCTTTTGCTCGCGGCTCATCCGCACCCACTTTTATCTGGCGGACGTCGATCCCGCCTTCCGCGTGATCTCCGACGAGGACCACGAGGGGGCGCTCATCCTCTCCCGCGCGATGGACGAAGTGTTCGAGCACGCCTACGAGGAGAAGGACGAGGATTTCCGCTTGCTCCTCTCCGTCTATTTCCGCGGGAAGAAGGACGCGAAATTGCGCGAACTCGTGCTCTCCCTTTACCGCACGGTGCGCGAGCGGGCGGACTATCTTCCGCTCCTGAAAGAGATGGGGCGGGAGGACAATTTCGCGGAAGTGTGCGCATTCCTCAAAGAGGACGTGACCGAGCGGGCGGATTTCATCGCCTCCGCCGCCTCGCGGGAGGAGGAATTCTTTCTTAAACGCAACCCCCGCGCCGCCGAGGTGTGCGCGCAGATCGCCGCCGCGGCGAAAAATCTGACCGGGGGGACGCTGTTCGAGCTCGCGCTGCGGGAAATGCCGCCCATCGCGCGGATGCCCTCTTCCGCAAAAGCGGAGGGAGAGACCCTCCGCCGCCTCAAATATGCGGGAAGGCTCTCGGCGGAGATCAAAGAGGTGTACAAGTCCCTTTCGTGCTATGCCTCTTGTGAGGAAGAGCATGCGCGCTATCTCGACGGACAGCGCATATCCGCGGCTCTTTCGGGGCTGCTCCTCAAATTTGACGAGGCGTATTCCCGCTACAAAGGGGAGGCGGGCGTGCTCGACTACGCCGACCTCGAACATCTTGCCCTCCGTGTCCTCGAAAACGAGGACGTGTGCGCCGATCTGAGGAAGAAATACCATTTCATCTTCGTCGACGAATATCAGGACGTGAACCCCGCGCAGGAGCTCTTGCTCAACAAGCTGGGCGGCGAGGAAGTCTTTCTCGTGGGGGACGCCAAACAGTCCATTTACGGCTTCCGCGGGAGCCGCTCGGAATATTTTCTCAACCGTTGCCGCGAATACCGCGCCCTCTCGCTCGCCGAAAATTTCCGCAGTGCGGCGGGCGTGCTCGAAGCGGTCAACCGCGTATTTTCCTATGCCATGACGAAGGAGAGCGCGGGGCTCGATTACCGCGCGGCGCCGATGCGGGGGGGAAAGCGGTACGGCGAGCACGACGGCGGCGTGTTTTTCCACCGCGTGCCCAAGCAGAAGGCGGAGAAGGCGGAGCGGGGGATCTATTCCGTCCTCACGGCGGCGCGGGAACGGACGGACGCGCAGGCGGAACTTTTGTGCCGCCTCATCGCCGAAGAAGTGGGGAAGGAGTGGTTCGACGCCGACGAGGGGCTCGTAAAGCGCCTGCGTTTCAGCGACATCGCCGTTCTCGTCCGCGCCGTAGACAGCGGAACGGAGAACATCATCGCCGCGCTCAGCCGCAACTTTATTCCCGTTTCCACCGCCGCCTGCGTCAACGTGTGCGATTTCTGGGAGGCGCGGCTCGTGATCGACTGGCTCTCCTACCTCGACAACGGAGAGCAGGACATCCCCTTTGCGGGGGCGCTCCTCTCGAAGATCGGCGGGATGACCGACGAGGAACTCGCGAAGATCAGATTGCGCTGTCCCAAGGCATACACCTTCCGCGAGGCTTGCCGCGAATACGCCGCGCGCGAAAAGGACGAGATCGCCGCCAAACTTAGGGCGTTTTGGGAAAAAGCCGATACCTACCGCCGTTTGATGCAGGTGCGGACGGCGGCGGAGATGATCGGGTTGCTCCTCTCCGACGGGCTGGAAATCGAGATCGCCGCCAAGAAAGACGGCGAGGTGCGGCTCAGGCGGATCCGCCGTCTCACAGAGGAGGCGGACGGGAGCGTAAACGCCTTTCTGCGCCGCTTGAAGGCACTCGGCTACAAGGTAAAATATACGGAGGGGAGCGGCGAGGACGCCGTGAAAGTGATCACCATGCACTCGGCGAAGGGGCTGGAATTTCCTTCCGTCTTTCTCGTCGGGATGAGCGATTGTTTCCGCGGCAACGAGCGGCAGGAAGTGATGTACACCGACCGCTTCCTCTTCGCCCCCAAGAGCTACGACGTCGCAAACAAGATCGCGCGCGAAACGGTGCTCCGCCGCGCCTCCTGCATTGTCGACGACAGGGAGACGGTGAAAGGGGAGCTCAATTTGCTCTACGTCGCCATGACGCGCGCAAAATACCGCCTGCATATGCTCTTCGGCGAGCAAAAGGGCGCAGTCGCGCCCCAGTATGCAGAGCGGTTCTCCGATTTTACGGACGCCGCCGCCTGCGACGACTATTTCACAGATGATCTTCCGCGGGAAGAGCCCCCGCTTCCGCGCAGAGCGCTCGCCTACCGCCCCGACGAAGAACTGCTGAAAAGCTGGCGCGCCGCTACGTCGGCGGTCTATCCCCATCGGGGGGCTTCCGTCCTTCCCGTCAAGAGCTCGGCGACCGAGCTTCTGCGCACGGCAAACGAAAGGGCAAGCGAAGAGACCTCCTTCGGGGGAGGGGGCGCCACCGTGGAAGAGGGGCTCGCCTATCACGCCTTCTTGCAGCATGTCCGCTTCGGGGAAAGCGCGGAATATGAACTCGCCCGCATGCGGGAAGAAGAGCTCCTTCCGAAGGACCGCCTCGCCCTGCTCGACGCCGGGAAGTTGGAAAAGATCCTGCGCCTTCCCTCCCTTGCGGCGCTCGCGGGCAAGCGGATATGGCGGGAACAGACCTTCCTTCTTTCCCTGCCCGCCTACGAGATCCCCGCGCTTTGCACCGGAGAACGGGACGAGATCGTTTTGCAGGGGGCGATCGACCTTCTCTGCCAAGAGGAAGAAGGGTATCTCATCCTCGACTATAAGTATTCCTCGCACGACCCCGCGCGCCTTATCGCCGATTACGCGCCGCAGATCGCGCTCTACCGCAAAGCGGTGGCGAAGATCAAACAGGTGGACGAGCGCACCGTCCGCGCCCGCATTCTCAATATCATGAAGTTGTTTGAAGTGGAGATGTGAGAAAGGATTGCCTTTTTCGACAAAAACGTGTATAATAACGACGACCGAAGCGGATAAAATCAAAACGGAGTAAAAAATGACAGCAGAATTTTCAAATTTCATACGGCTTATCGGAGAGGCGGTGCCCGATCTCGTCTCGTTCATCGTGTGCCCCGCCCTGCTCTTTCTCGCGGGGCTTGTGCTGGCGGTCTTCCGCAAAAAAGAGGGGTATCTGCCCGTTGCCGTCGGGCTCGGCGGGGCGGCGGCGTTTCTCGTCGGGTGCGAGGCGGGCGCGGGCGGCGAACTGTTCGTTTACATGGCGGCGTATGTCGTCTTTGCCGTGCTCGTGCGCCTGCTCTTTCTCATTCCCTTCCCCGCGAAAAAGGGCGGAAGAGAGGAAGAGATGTATGAAAAATTTCATCTTCCGCTCGAAATGGGCGAGGAGGCGGAGCCTGAGGAACCCGCCGCCGATTCCGAGGAGAGCGGACTTCGGCTCGAACACGCCTGCTCGATGCTCGAAAAACTCAAAGGATGCGATTTGAAGCCGAGCGACCGTTTGGAGGTGGATTCCATCGGGCGGAAGCTGGAAAGCGTAAAGGGGCGCGCCCTCACCGGGGAAGAAGTGCGGTCGGTAAACGATTGCCTTGCCACGATCTTGAAGCTCACGGCAAAATACAAGTTGTAATTGAACATAAAATTGACAAAACGTTTCAAAAAGCTCTTGACAGGGTGCGGAAATTATGTTATAGTTACGGTACATAAAGATCCGTGGAGGTGAGAGTCATGTTCAAACTTAACGATCAGGAATGGGCATTCCTCGAAGAAAAGCTGGCAGAGGTCAAAGATCTCCCCGTCGACAACAGAGGAACGCATTTCGTATATGATTGTGGCGGAAGCAACTGCAAGAGCAAGTGCGGCGGAACCTGCCAGGCGGCGTGCAAGTCTTCCTGTACATCTCTGTTCTTCTGAGATCGGTTGCGATGAAAATGGGAGGGTCGCCTTCCCATTTTTCTTTTCATGCGAAATTTACGGCACGAGGAGACCGCGTTTATGGCACGGCGTAGAAAAATCATTACATTGACGTTGACGCGCTCTTGCAACCTGCGGTGCGGATATTGCTTCGAGGCAAACAAATCCGCACAGCGCATGACGTTCGAAACGGCTAAGCGCATTCTCGACGAGGCGCTCTGTGACGACCGGTTCGGGGAGTACGAGATCGACTTCTTCGGCGGCGAACCCTTTTTGGAATTCGACCTCATCAAAGAGATCATTCGCTACGTCGCCGAGACGTATCCGAAAAAGCTGCTTCTGTTCACGGCGACGACGAACGGGACGCTCGTTCACGGCGAGATGCAGGCGTGGCTCAAAGAGCATGCCGACATCTTCGTGTGCGCGCTCAGTCTGGACGGAACCAAGCGGATGCACGACCTCAACCGTTGCGGCAGTTTCGATCAGATCGACATCGATTTCTTCGCAAAGACGTGGCCGAAGCAGGAGATGAAGATGACCGTCTCCGAAAAGACCCTTCCCTATCTCGCGGAGGGCATTATCTTCATGCACGAGCACGGGTATGCCTTCACCGCGAACCTCGCCTTCGATATCGACTGGTCCGCGCCCGAAAACGAATCCGTTCTCGAACGCGAGCTCATGAAGCTCATCGATTACTACCTCGCCCATCCCGACATCCGTCCGTGCACGTTTTTGGACGTGCCGCTCTTTATGGTCGCTTCCACCGACCTCGATTCGAAATTCCGCCAGTGCGGCGCGGGGATCGAGATGTTCTCCTACGACGTAGACGGGCAGAGCTATGCGTGCCAGTTCTTCATGCCGCTCTCCATCGGCGCGGAGCGCTCCGCAAAGGCGCAGAAGCTCGTCTTTCCCGAAGAGATCGACCGGACCTGTTTCGAAGGGGAGTGCCGCGACTGCATGGCGGTGCATATCTGCCATACCTGCTACGGCTCCAACTTCGCCTCCACGGGGAATATCTTCAAAAAGGATCCCAACTGGTGCAAATTGCAGAAGATCACCTTCCGCGCAAACGCCTATTTCCGCTTCAAACAGCTGGAAAACGGCACCTTCCGCTGCGAAGAAGGCGACCGCCCTTACTGGCTCAAAGGCATCAAGATGATTTTAAGCGATCTGAAATGATCTGCGGCGTTTGCCGTCAACGAAAACAGCGGGGAGATTTTCCCCGCTGTTTTCAGTTTGAGCGTATGTTTTGGCGCGATTTTTCCGCTCAATCCATATAGCTTTGAAAGCTGTTTTCAAACTGCATTTTAACGGCTTCTCTGAGCGCGGCGGTCACATCGAACGCGCCGCCGATTTTCGCCGTCTGCGCGGAGTAATCCCCCGTCTCAAAGGCGGGATCGTAGGCAGAGCGGAAACTTTTATAGTAATTGAGTTCTGCGCTGAAATAGGGGTCGGGCTGAATGAACATGCTGTTATACGCCCGTATGATGCCCGAAATCGGCACTCCGTATAAGTTATCGTCCAACGCCGACCAATCGTCGCAACGATACTTCCAAGTCTTACTGTACTCGGCTTTGACCTCTTTTAAGGCGCGTTCTTCCGTCTCGGTCAAAGGCTTGAAGTCCCGCATATAGCCCGTGTTTTCTTCGACCTGCGAAAGATCGCTCATGCCGGAGAGGACGGCGAGCACGCCCTCGCGCGAGGCGGCAAACCGTATCGCATAGCTCGCGGGAGAAGCGCAGGGGTCGATCTCTTTGAGAATATGCTCCGCGCCCGAAGGGACGCGGGCAAGCGCGCCGCCCTTGACGGGTTCCATGACAATGACTTGTTTGCCGTGTTTGCGGATGACTTCGTAGCACCTTTTCGACTGAATGAAGGGTTCTTCCCAATCGTAATAGTTCAAAACGATCTGCACGGCGTCCGCTTCGGGGTGTTCGGTGAGAATTCGATCGAGGTGCTCGGCGTCGTCGTGGTAAGAGAAGGCGATATGGCGTATTTTTCCCTGCTCTTTCCACTTCTTCATGTAGTCGAACAGGTGACAGGCGTTCACTTCATTCGGATAGAGATAGCGGTTGAGGTTGTGTAAAAGATAGTAGTCGAAGTATTCCACCCCGCACTTTTCAAGCTGTTCATGGAAGATCGCTTCCACCCTTTCTTCCGCGGGCATCTGGAAAGTGGGGAATTTTGAGGCAAGCAAAAAGCGGTCTCTCGGATGACGCTTTACGAGAGCTTCGCGGATCGCCGTCTCGGACGCGCCGTTGTGGTAGACGTAGGACGTATCGAAGTAGGTAAATCCCCGTTCCAAAAAGAGGTCTATCATTTTTTTACATTGTTCCATGTCGATATCGGCGCCATTCGCGCTTTTTTGCGGCAACCGCATGAGCCCGAATCCTAATTTTTTGATTTCACGCATCGTCGTTTTCTCCTTTTTTATCCGGCATTTTCTTTTAAGTAGGGCTTCATCATGGCGGGCAAAAACATCGCGCAAAAGGTTTTGGTGCGCTCCTCAAAGCTGTACGCTCCGCCCGACATATCCCAACAGAGCATTTCTCCGTAAATGACGTCCGTCAAGGCGGCGGCAAGCGCTTCCGTCGGCGCTTCCTCTTTGAGCTCGCCCCGCTCGACGCCCTTTTGTATCATGCCCTTCATGGAATCGCGGTCTTTGCAGAGCTTTTCCTTGTCGTAGGGGTTTTCCACGAGATCGGGGTCTACGGTATTGCGCACCCATTCCTGGCAGAGTTTGAGCCCGTCCCGTTCGATATGTCCCGAAAACGTTACCATGTAAAACGTCAGCCGATCCATAAACGGTCCGTCGTAGCTTTGCGCTTTTTCGTAAATTTCGCGGAACATATCGTGGCTGATCGCAAATACCACGTCCTCTTTGCGCTTGAAGTAGGTGTAAAATGTCCCGTTGGAAACGCCGCACGCCTTTGTGATCTCTTCGACTGAGGTATTGACAAGCCCCTTTTCGCGAATGATTTCCTTTGCCGCCTCCAACAGCTTCCGCTTCGTTTTCAAAGCGGCAAGTTTTCTGTTCGTCATTTTTTCAGACATAGATCATTCCTTATCCTTGATTAGGAGCAGGCGCAGTCCCATAACGGCGAAGGGGACGAGTACGGCTTGCAACACCATGCCCAAAAGTCCCGTCTGGATCTGCGACCAGACCGTTACTGCCGAGAGGGGAGAGACGCTCTGAAAAATGGCGGCTATCGTGAGGAATACGAGCCTGCCCGAAACCTCGGCAAGGAGTACCGCGGGGAACGCCATCCAGCCGTTTTCCGCGATCCTGCGCGAAAACAGCCCCGAAACCGCCCCGAATACCGCAAGTTCGGCGATCATATAGGGCAGACGCATTGCGGCGGGCATGGGGTTTCCGGCAAGCGAAGTGATCGCAAAGCTGACGATGGGGGAGAGGACCCCCACGCCTAAGCCCCATTTCCAGCCGAGCAAGCATCCGCCGAGAAGGATCGGCAGATACATGGGCAGCCATTGCATTCCGCCGGGCGCGCCGAGCGCAAGATGCACAAGTTGCGGTAAGATCACCGCCAGCGCGATAATGCCAACCGAAATCAGCGTTTTTACCGTGATTTTTACACGGAGAGCCATGTTGTGTCTTGTAAGGACCTGTTCGATCATTGTAAATTTACCTCCAAATTTTTATTTGCATTTTTTTGCTATGGTTTTATAGGCACATTCTGAAAATCGCTTCCACGTCCTTTGGCATAAGCGGTTTGAATCCGTGTATCGTCCCCGCGTCCGCAATTTCTTTCAGCACCTTCTCATAAAGTCCGATTCTCTTGATCGAGCCGCCGCCGTAGACGAGAAGGACTCTTTGTCCGTACTTTTTGAGTTCCGCATTACAGTTTCCTTTTTGTTCCTTCGATTCTATTCTACCATATTCACTGAATGAAAGTCAATGATTTTCAATCAATCACGCAAAAATTTTTTCTCTTACCGGTTTATCGTTTTCGGCTTTACAAAGTTCGGACAATTTCTTGACAAACCGTTAGGCGCTATGATAAACTATAAGAAGTTATTTTGTCTGAACTTGTCGTAAAAGAACGGGACGTTATCATGGTCGTTTCACTCTGCATCAGCGCGGCAACCTGCATTCTCATGATCTGCGGCGTGCTGTTTTTTCCGAAAATAAAGATCGGGAAGTTTTCCACCGACAGCTACTGGGTCGTCACCCTCTTCGGCGCGGCGCTCCTGATCGTCGTTCTCCTCATACAGGGCGATTTCGAAATGTTGAAAAGCGTGGGGGAGAGCCTCATCGCGAACGACGCGATCAATCCGCTCAAAATTCTCGTGCTCTTCCTCTCCATGACGATCCTCTCTATCTTTTTGGACGAGCTCGGATTTTTCCGCTACCTCGCGGGCGCCGTGCTGAAAAGGGCGCGCACGGGGCAGATGAAACTCTTTCTCTATCTGTACATCATGGTGTCCGTGCTCACGGTGTTCACCTCGAACGACATCATCATCCTCTCCTTTACCCCGTTCATCTGCTATTTTGCGAAGAACGCCGAGATCGACCCCATTCCCTATCTCGCGGCGGAATTCGTTGCGGCGAATACTTGGAGCATGGCGCTCGTCATCGGCAACCCCACGAACATTTACCTTGCCACTGCGAACGGGCTCGATTTTTTGTCCTACCTGAAACTGAGCATTTTGCCCACGCTGGCGGCGGGCGTCGTGGCATTTCTCGCCCTCTTTCTTCTTTTCCGCAAGAAGCTCAGACTTCCGCTCGGCGGCGCGGCGGAAGAGGTCGTCATCGAAGATAAGCTCTCCCTTTGGGTCGGGATCGCCCATCTCGGCGTATGCACCGTGCTTCTCGCCGTCGGCTCCTATATCGGGCTCGAAATGTGGCTCGTTTCTCTTCTTGCCGTCGTCAGCCTCTTTCTTTTCTCGTCGGTCATTTCCCTCTGCCGCAAGCGGCGCCCCGCGGCTCTTCTCGGATGCCTCAAACGCGCGCCCTATCCCCTTGTGCCGTTCGTGCTCTCCATGTTCGTGCTCATCGTCGTGCTCTCGCGGCAGGGCGTCACCGCCTACATCGGGGAATTTTTCGGGGAAGATCTCCCCGTGCTCAAATACGGCGCGGCATCGTTCTTTGCAGCAAATCTCATCAACAACATTCCCATGAGCGTGTTGTTTTCCTCCATCATCGGCACGGTCGGAGCGCAAACGGCGCTTCCCGCCGTTATGGCGACGGTGGTCGGCTCAAATCTCGGCGCCTTCTTTACCCCGATCGGCGCCCTTGCCGGCATCATGTGGAGCAACATCCTCAACCGTCACGGACTTAAATTCGGATATCTGGATTTCCTCAAAATCGGCGTGATCGTGGCGCTTCCCACCCTCGCCGCCACACTGGGAGTTTTAACGCTTGTATTAGCAATATGATCAAAGGGAGAAATAGATTATGGAAAAGAGTAACGAACCCGAACGTTTCACAAAAATGGAGCTCACCTCTTATGAAGGAGACGAACCGTATATCTTCATCAGCTATTCCCATGCGGATACGGATGTCGTCTATCCCATTTTGAAGTTGATCGAAAACGAGAAGTTCCGTTTTTGGTACGACGATACCATGGAGATCGGCGAAGATTTCCGCGAAGAGTTGCGTTCCCGCATCGAAAAATGCAGCGCTTTTGTGCTCTTTTTATCCGAGGCGTCGCTCAACTCAAAGTATTGCGGCATGGAGATCATTACCGCTTATAAGTACAATAAAAAGATATATCCCGTTTATTTGAAGGATGACATCGTCATTCCGCCTTCGCTTATGATGATCCTCGAAAATCTGCAACATGTAAAGGGCGTTGTCAACCGCGAAACGGATAAATATCTCAATAAGCTCATTGCGGGGCTTCCCATTGAGACGATGCGCAGCCTCGAAATCGAGGACGGCGTTCTGGTGCGTTGCAAAGACGGCAGTACTTCCCTCACCATTCCCTCCGATGTCCATACCATCGGCGAAGGCGCCTTCAAAAACTGCGAGCGGCTCGAACATCTCAATCTCGGAGAGAACGTAAAAGTACTCAAAAAAGAGGCTTTTCGCGGCTGTAAATCTCTGAAATCGCTCGTGCTTCCCATGAACGTGAAGAAGGTGGGGGACAGCGCTTTCCGCGACTGCATCTCCATGACTTCGCTTGTTGCGGAAAATCCCCGTCTCGCGCTCGGTGAACGCGCTTTTGAAAACTGCGCGCAACTTTCGAGCATTATTTTGAACGACGCCATGACGGAGATCTACGGAGGCGTTTTCAACAGTTGCAAGTCGCTCACCTCCATCGAACTTCCCAAAAAGCTCACTGTGCTTGGGGAGAGCTCCTTTGCCGATTGCGCTCGCTTGAAGAGCATTGATATTCCCGAACCCGTTACCAAACTCGACGACATGGTGTTCAACGGTTGCGTAGAGCTGGAAGAGATCTCGATGAAAAACAATATCACCAAGATCGGGAAGAACTCCTTCAAGGATTGCAAGAGCCTTCGCTCCGTCCGCATTCCGCAGTCGGTCACTTCTATCGGGTCGGGACCCTTCCGCGGTTGCGATATGCTTGAAAACATCGAAGTGGATCCCAAGAACAAAGCGTTCAAGTCCCTCGGCGGCGTGCTCTTCAACAAGAACAAGTCTGTGCTCATCTGTCATCCCGCAAAGGTGGGAGACAGCGAATACGCCATTCCCGATTCCGTAACGGTCATCAGCGACTGGGCGTTCTGCGAATGTACGAATCTTACGAAGATCGATATCCCCGATTCCGTCTATGAGATCGGCGAAGGCGCCTTCTCCGCATGCTCCTCGCTCACGGGAATCGAACTGCCCGATTCGGTGGTGAAGATCGATGATACCGCTTTCCGCGGTTGCACCTCGCTGAAAACCGTGCGCATTCCGGATTCTGTTCAGGAATTCGGCTGGGGCATTTTCAGCGGTTGCGACGACGTGGTTATCATTTGCGGCAAACATTCTGCCGCGGCGAAGTATTGCGAGAGCCACTCCATTCCGCATCGCGCCGAGTAGTGAGTTCTTCCGGATGGAGCAACATTGAAAATATGCGGAAATGCGCGCCCGTACGGGCGCGCATTTCCTCTCTTTCTAAAGAGGGAACGAAACGGAGCGAAGCGGAGTTTCGTGGGAAAGCCACCGGCTATGCCGGTGGTGAATAGCTTTAGCTTCAAGCCATTGTTTGCTATACGAAAAAGCTCCTTTGTGCTAAACTATATGTGAGGCTACCAACCGCACAAGAGTAAGCACAAAGGAGGACGTTAAAATGAAAAAACAAAATAACGACACGTATAGTTTAGCACAAGGTAAATATCCTTGGGGATAAATTTAATAAATAAGATTTCAAAAACAGCGAGTTCGGGATAAGGAACAGAAAGCATCGTGTATTTTTTTGAACGAAAGTCTAGTATGGATTTTTTGATTGTATTTACTTTAAAACCATCATAGGCAAAGAAAAGAGCACCAAGGATGCGCGGAAGAACCCGAGCAGTAAGAACAGCCGAGGGGGTGCCATCTTGAAGGCAATGGCGGCGGAGAAAGGGGTCATCATCAAATAAAAATCGACAAGCCTCTCTCAAAGAATATCCGCGAAACACTTGACAAATGATATAGCGTAGTTTATAATAGACATATAGACAAATGTTATATGGAGCAAAAATGAAAGAGTTATTAAAGCGGATACGCGAGAGCGTCGGAATCAGCCAAGCGGAAATGGGGAAGGAGCTTGGAGTTTCTTTTGCCACCATCAACCGTTGGGAAAACGGCAGGGCTGTCCCAAATCAGCTTGCACAAGACAAAATCTATGAATTTTGCACCAAGTTTGATGTTCCGCTGTATCAGTTCATTATTGACAAGGTAGAGGCGGCGGCAGGCAAGGTTGTGCTTGAAGAAGGCAGGATATTATTATATCATGGCTCCAAGAGCGGAATTGTTGGTAAAATTGCACCTATCAGCCGAGATCAATGCGATTTCGGAAAGGGATTTTATATGGGAACTAACCCCGCGCAGCCTTTGACTCTTGTGTGTGACTTCCCTGAGTCGAGGTTTTACATTGTCTCGATAGAGACGAAGGGACTTACTGTCAAGCATATCCCGGCAGATATCGAATGGGCAATGGTCGTTGCATATAATCGCGGGCGGATGGATAGAATCAAGGGGACGGCATATTATAACCGTTACCGCGATTATATGGCAGGAAACGACTTGGCGATAGGCAACATCGCAAACGACAGAATGTTCTTTGTCATAGACAATTTTTTTGCCGAAGTTATCACCGATAAAGCCCTTGTAAACAGCCTTGCAGCCTTAGAACTCGGGGTTCAATATGTCATGCTAACTCAAAAGGGGTGTGATGTCGTGCGGGTCGAGCGGGAAATTGAATTGTCCGACCTTGAACGGCAATGCTTGCGAGTCGTCAGCCAAGAAAACCGAACGAAAGGCATAAACTTGGCGACAGAAATATGCAAAGACTATCGCCGAGAGGGCAAGTTCTTTGATGAAATTCTTAACGATGCCGTGAAGGGGGAGAACTGATATGACCAGTATGGACGCAAAACTTTGCGACATTCAAGGTAGGCTGTTTGAACTTTCCGTTGATGCAGGATATAAAAGCGAGGATTTTGTGCGAGAATTTATGCGGTCGAATGTGGCAAAATATCTTGA
>CANRNP010000031.1 GCA_947632015.1 uncultured Clostridia bacterium
GCCCGAACACACCGTTTGCCTCGACATCCGCGAGAACGGCACGGCGCTCGTGTTCGGCAAATTCGAGCGGGGGGCGGGCGGCATGCCCGTGGGGACATCGGGGAAGGGGCTCCTTCTCATCTCCGGCGGGATCGATTCCCCCGTCGCGGGCTATATGATGGCAAAGCGCGGGATGAACGTGGAGCTCTTGCATTTTCACAGCTACCCCTACACCAACGACGGGGCGAAGGAAAAGGTCAAGGAGCTTTCCAGGCTCCTGTCCCGCTATTCCTGCACGGAGAGGCTCATCACCCTCAACGTGGCGCACATTCAGGAAGAGATCCACGCAAAATGCGCCGCCGAGCTCAACGTCACCCTCTTGCGGCGGTTCATGTTCCGCCTCGCGGAGCGGGTCGCAAAGGATATGAACGCAAAATGCCTCGTCACGGGGGAGAGCTTGGGGCAGGTCGCGAGCCAGACCATCGAGGGGATCGTCTCCTCGAACGCGGTCGTCACCCTTCCCGTTTTGCGCCCCCTCATCGGGTTCGATAAAGAGGAGATCGTGCTCGTCGCAAAAAAGATTGGCACCTTCGAGACGTCGGTTTTGCCCTTCGAGGACTGCTGTACCGTCTTTTTGCCCGAATTCCCCGCCACCAAGCCGAAGCTCTCCTTCATCGAGGAAGAGGAAAAAAAGCTCGACGCAGAGGCTCTGATGCGCGAAGCGATGGCGACGAAAGAAGTATTTTTCCTTTGATTTTTTCGGAAGGGCTCACTTCCACCATTCGTCCGGGACGCCGCCCTTTTTTTCGATCGTCACGGAAGGAAGCTCCGCCGTTTCCCCCGCGATTCCGCAATAGTAGGGCGTTACCGAGTATTGATAGGTTTTTCCGCCGCAGACCGAGTTGTCGAACAGCTCTCTGCGGTATTTTCCTTTATAAAGGGTGATTTCTTCCTCCCCACATCGTCTTTTTACCTCGTAATCATAGTACTCTGCCTGACATAGTACTATCTTTACAGAGCCGTTCACGACGGAAATTTCCGGTTTTTGAATGCGCGGGCGGGAGAATCTTTCGCTCGTTCCCTCAGGGAGGGCGCTTTTGCGGAAGAGCTCCTTGATCGAAAGGGGTTCGGGGGCGAGCGGGTCGGCGAGCAGGACGCGGTGGTTTTGTTCGTATTCCTCGCGGTCGAGAAGGACGGTCGTCACTTCGCCGCTCCGGAAGAAGGGGGCGGGGGTCCGCTTTGCGTAGAGGGCGCGGAGCGCCGCAAGGGCGAGGTCGGCGGGCTTGCCTCCCCCCGTCGCTTGGATGGGAGCGTTGTTGCGGTCTCCGAGCCACACGCCGACGACGTCCTCGCTCGTATAGGCGACGGTATAGGCGTCCGTGTTGCCCGCGTCCGTGCCCCCCGTGCCCGTTTTGGCGGCGACTTCGAAGGGGAGCCCCTTCAACCGTTTCGCCGTGCCTTCGCGCGCCGCCGTCATGAGCATGTCGTTCATGAGACAGCATACGTCGTCGGAAAAGACCTGCCTTTTCGCCTCGTTTTCGCGATCTTTTGCGGCGTAGAGCAGCTTTCCGCTGCCGTTTTCCACCCGCTCGATGAAGCGGGAGGGCAGAAAGGAGCCGCCGCGCGCAAACGTCGCATAGCCGTCCGCGAGCTGTTTTAAGGTGAAACCCTCGCTCATCCCGCCGAGCGCGAGGGCGAGCGTTCTGTCCTTTTCGGGGACTTCGAGGTCCATTTTTTGCAGATAGCTTGCCGCCCGCTCCGTGCCTAAGCTGTTGAGCAGTTTTACGGCGGGGATGTTCACGCTGTGCGAAAGGGCGTAGCGGACGCTCATATAGCCGAGGCATTTCCCGCCGTAGTCGGAGGGGGAATAGCCGCCGAAGTCCGTCTTTTCATCGAGGACGGGGGTGGCGGGGGAGACGAGGTTTTCTTCGAGGGCGGGCGCGTACACGGCGAGGGGCTTTATTGTAGAGGCGGGCAGCCGCTTGGGCGCCCCGCAGGTGGAGCAAAACGCCTTCACGCCGCCTTCCGTATCCCGCACGATCAGCGAAAAATCGCAATCCGCCCGCACCTGTTCGAGCTCCTCTTGCAGCGCGGGGTCGAGGGCGGTGAACACGCGCAAACGGTCGCCCGATCCCGTATCGGGGAAGCGTTCGGCGAGCTCCTCGAACACGAGGGAGAGGTAGGCGCTCTCACGGTTTTCCGCGGGGGCGGAGGGCAGGGGCTCCTTTTTGGCGGCTTCCTCCTCGGCGGGGGTGAGATAGCCCTGCTCCCGCATGAGCGAGAGCACGAGATCCCGCCGCGCGCGGCATTTTTCGCTGTCGCGGAAGGGGGAATAGCGGTTGGGCGACTTCACGAGGGCGGCGAGCATGGCGCTCTCCGCGGGGGAGAGCCCGCCGGCGGACTTCCCGAAATAAAAGCGGGCGGCGCTCTCTATGCCGAACGCGCTGTGCCCGAAGTAGATGGAGTTGAGGTAGAGTTCCAAAATTTCCTCTTTGGAAAAATTTTTTTCGAGCGCGCGGGTGAGTTTCCACTCTTTGAGTTTGCGCTTTATCGTCTTTTCGCCGCTGAGATGGGTATTTTTGATGAGCTGTTGGGAGATGGTCGAGGCGCCCTCGCGGAAGGAAAAGGTCACAAGGTTCTTCATCGCCGCCTTCACGACGCGCTT
Organism: uncultured Clostridia bacterium; assembly: GCA_947632015.1. Taxonomy (GTDB): domain Bacteria; phylum Bacillota; class Clostridia; order Christensenellales; family Borkfalkiaceae; genus Gallimonas. The sequence continues at coordinate 2,645 of CANRNP010000031.1, forward strand.
TAAGTCGATCCCGTTGTGGCTGTAAAACCGCTTGTCCTCCACGGCGACGAAGGCGTCCGGAAGGGATTCGGGGAGCTCCGCAAGGGAGACCTTTCCCGTCCGCCCCGTTTCGATCTCTTTCCCGTTGCGGTCGAACACGAGAATGCAGTTCTCGTTGAGCGAGAGCTTTTGCAGGTCGAGTTTCTCGCCCGCCGTCACGGCGACGGCATAGACGGTTGCGGCGAGCAGGAGGATGAGAACGCCGCCGAAAACGGCGAGCGTGATTTTGATTGCGCGGTTCATCGGTTACAGTATCCGTAACCGACGAAAAATTTTGCAAATCCGCACGCATTTGTTGAAATTTTTCCTCCGCTATGTTATAATGGAAAGAGAAAGTTTGGAGGACGGAAGGGATGACGCTTCGTGAAATGGTTGAAAACAGCAAACAGATCGTCTTTTTCGGAGGCGCGGGGGTATCTACCGAGAGCGGGATCCCCGATTTCCGCTCCGAGGACGGGCTCTACCGCCAAAAATACGACGTTTCGCCCGAAACGATGCTGTCGAGCGATTATTTTTATTCGCACACTGAGGACTTTTACCGCTTCTACCGGGATAAGATGCTCCCGCTCGGCGCGGAGCCCAACGCGGCGCACAAAAAACTCGCCGAATGGGAGAGGGAGGGCAAGCTCCTTGCCGTCGTCACCCAGAACATCGACGGGCTCCACCAAAAGGCGGGAAGCAAACGGGTGTATGAGCTCCACGGGAGCGTGCACCGCAACACCTGCCTCTCCTGCGGCAGAAAATTTTCGGCGGAATACATCGCCCGCGGGAAGGGCGTGCCCCGCTGCGAATGCGGCGGGCTCATCAAGCCCGACGTCGTGCTGTACGGCGAGCTCCTCGACGACGAAACGGTAAACGGCGCATTGCGCGCCATCCGCCGCGCGGACATGCTCATCGTGGCGGGGACCTCGCTCACCGTCTATCCCGCGGCGGGCTTCGTCGATCACTTCCGCGGCAAATATCTCGTGCTCATCAACCGCGACGCGACCCCGCTCGACAGCCGTTGCGACCTCGTGATCCACGAAAAAGTCGGCGAAGTTTTGGGAAATTTATAGCCTTTGGAGCCGTAAAACCGATATGATGACTTACCACATTGTAACATACGGATGCCAGATGAACGTCCATGAATCGGAGAAGATCGCGGGCATCCTCAAAACGAAGGGATACGAGCGCGAGGGGACCCTCGAAGAGGCGGACATCATCGTGTTCAACACCTGCTGTATCCGCGAAAACGCCGAAAATCACGCCTTCGGCAATCTCGGCGCGCTTAAAAAATTGAAGCGGGAGAAGAAGGATCTCATCATCGCCGTCGGCGGGTGCATGGCGCAGGAGGCGGGAAAGGCGGAAATTCTGCGCAAGAAATTCCCCTTTGTAGACCTCGTGTTCGGCACCCACAACCTTTCCGAGCTCGGCGACCTCATCGACCGCCGCCGCGCGCGGCGCAAGGCGATCGTCTCCCTCAAAGAGGAGCGCGCGGAGACGGAGGACGGGATCGAGCCCGTCCGCACGAGCTATCCGAACGCCTGGGTGAACATCACCTACGGATGCAACAACTTCTGCTCCTATTGCATCGTGCCCTATGTACGGGGCAGGGAGCGGTCGAGGCGGGCGGAGGACGTGCTTGGCGAAGTGCGTTCGCTGATCGGGCAGGGCTTCCGCGAGATCACCCTCCTCGGACAGAACGTCAATTCCTACAACAGCGACGGGCAGGGCGGGATGTCTTTCCCCGAACTTCTGGACGCCGTCGCCTCTGTCGAGGGGCAATTCCGCGTGCGGTTCATGACTTCCCATCCCAAAGATTTTTCGGAAGAGCTCGCCCGCGTGATGAAGAAGCACGACAAGATCTGCAAGCTCTTGCATTTGCCCGCGCAATCGGGGAGCAACCGCATTCTGGAGCTCATGAACCGCCGTTACACCCGCGAAAAGTATCTCTCCGAGATCGAACTTTTGCGCAGTTACATTCCCGGCTGCCCCGTGACGACCGACCTCATCGTGGGATTCCCCACCGAGACGGAGGAGGACTTCGAAGAGACGCTCTCCCTCGTCAGAGAGGCGGGGTTTGCCTCCGCGTTCACCTTCGTCTATTCCCCGCGCACGGGGACGAAGGCGGCGGGCATGGAGGGGCAGATCCCCGAAGAGGTCTCCAAAGCGCGTATCATGCGGCTCGTGGAGCAGGTGAACGAGAACACCCGCGCGCTCTCCGCGACCTTCGTGGGGAAAACGACGGAGATCCTCTGCGAGGACTTCGACGAAAAGAAAGGACTGTACCTCGGACGCAACGAGGCGGGGCGGATGGGCTATTTCGCCTCCGAACAAAACCGCATCGGCGAGTTCGTCACTTTGAAGGTGGAGCGCGCGAACGGGGTGTCCCTGTTCGGGGAACCCGTTTCGTGAGCGCCGCTTCGGATCGGGAAACTTTGAACAAAAAACAGAGAAAATAGGTCCGCGGCGGTTGCGCCGTGGGGAGATCGGACCGAAAAGGAGGGGCTATGGCACTTTCCCCCATGATGGAATACTGGAAAAAGATCAAGGCGAAGTATCCCGACTGCATCGTCTTTTTCCGCCTCGGCGATTTTTATGAGATGTTTTTCGAGGACGCGGTCAAGGCGTCGAAAATTCTCGATCTTACCCTCACGGGGCGGGACTGCGGCTTGCCCGAACGGGCGCCGATGTGCGGCGTGCCTTACCATGCCGCCGACGGCTATCTCAACAAGCTCGTGGAAGCGGGGGAGCGCGTCGCCATTTGCGAACAGCTCTCCGACCCCAAGACGAGCAAGGGCATGGTGGACAGGGACGTCATCCGCGTCGTCTCGGCGGGGACGGTCATCGAGGACAATTTTCTCGATGAAAAGAGGAACAACTACATCGCCTGCGCCGTGAAGGCGGGGGAACGCTTTGCGCTCGCCTATGCCGACATCACGACGGGGGAATTCTGTACGGAAGAGGCGGACGGCGCGGAGCGGCTGCTCGCCGCGCTGATGAACCTCTCCGTCGCGGAAGTCATCTGCAACGAGGAACTCTTGTTCGCCGTGAAAGACAGCCCCGAAATCGAACGGCGGCTCTTGCCCGCCTTTTCCTGCTATCTTCCGTGGGCGTTTCAGACCCCGAACGCCGAAAAACAGCTCAAAGAACAGTTCTCCTGCTCCTCGGTGGAGGCGCTGGGGCTCAAAGGGAAGGAAATTTGCACGGTCGCGGCGGGCGCGCTCCTCGCCTATCTGGGCGAAACGCAGAAACATTCGCTCTCCAACATCAACCGTATCAAGGTGCTGTCGGCGGGCGGGCGGATGACGCTCGATCCCGTTGCGGTGCGCAACCTCGAACTCTTGAAAAACAGCGCCGAGGGCAAGCGTTACGGCTCCCTCTTGTGGCTCCTCGATAAGACCAAGACGGGCATGGGGGCGTGGAAACTCTCCGGCATGATCCTCACCCCGCTTCTTTGCAAAGAGGAGATCGACAAGCGGCTCGACGCGGTGGACGAACTCTTCCGCGCGACCGTCATCCGCATGGGGCTTGCCGACATGCTCTCCGGGATGCGGGACATCGAACGGCTCGCGGGGCGTATCTCCAACCGCAACTTACAGCCGCGGGACTGCGTGAGCCTGAGCCGTTCGCTGGCGGCGGTGCCGAATATCAAATTCCGCCTTATCGGCTTCAACAGCGTTCTCCTCCACGAGATCGCGGACGATCTCATCGACACGAAGGAGATCTGCGCGCTCCTCGACCGCGCGATCGCGCCCGATGCGGGTCTGCTCCGCGACGGCGATTACATCAGGGAGGGTTACAGCGCGGAGCTCGACGAACTGCGCGGCATGAAGGAAAACGGCAAAAAACTCCTTGCCGAGCTGGAAGCGCGCGAGCGGGAAGCGACGGGTATCCGCACCCTCAAAGTGAGCTTCAACCGCGTGTTCGGCTACTATATTGAAGTGAGCAATTCCTTCAAAGACAAAGTCCCTTACGCCTATATCCGCCGCCAGACGCTGACGGGCGGCGAACGCTATACCACCGAGGAGCTCAAAGACCTCGAAGAAAAGATCCTCGGCAGCGAGGAGAAAGCACAGCGGCTCGAAGCCTGCCTCTACGAAGAGCTCTATGAGATCCTTTTGCGCAACATCGGGCTCTTCCAGCGCATCTCCGAAGCGATCGGCATGCTCGACTGCCTCACGTCCTTTGCGACCGTCGCCAAGGAGAACAAATATTGCCGCCCCGAAATCACCGAGGAGGGCGCTTTGAAAATCGAGGAGGGTAGGCACCCCGTCGTCGAGGCGCTCTCCCGCGAGCGGTTCGTTCCCAACGACTGCCTTTTGGACAACGGAGAGAACCGCACGATGATCATCACCGGTCCCAACATGGCGGGCAAGAGTACATACCTCAGGCAGACCGCGCTCATCGTGCTCATGGCGCACATCGGCTGTTTCGTCCCCGCAAGGCGGGCGGTCGTGCCCCTGTGCGACCGTATCTTTACCCGCATCGGCGCGAGCGACAATCTCATCCTCGACCGCTCCACGTTTATGGTGGAGATGACGGAAGTTGCGAACATTCTGCGGAGCGCCACCCCGCGGAGCCTGCTCATCCTCGACGAAGTGGGGCGGGGCACGAGCACTTTCGACGGGCTGTCCATCGCCTGGTCGGTGATAGAATATCTCAACGAAAAGGTGCGCGCAAAGACCCTTTTCGCCACCCACTACCACGAACTCACCGAGCTTGAAGGGCGCATTGAGGGGGTGAAAAATTACAAGATCACCGTGCGCGAAGTGGGCGGAAAGATCGTATTTTTGCGGAGGATCGTGCGGGGCGGCGCTTCCCGTTCCTTCGGCGTGGAGGTGGCGGCGCTCGCGGGGGTGCCCGAAGAGGTGACTTCCCGCGCCAAAAAGATCTTGAAAGAGCTCGAAAAAAACGACGTTACCCGCCGGGAAGAGCCCGCGGAGGACTTTGAAGAATCCGAAGCTCTGCCCGCGATCACCGCCGAGCTGAGAGAGCTCAACCTTGACCTGCTCACCCCGATGCAGGCGCTCACCATCCTCTCGGAATGGAAGGAGAAAGTAAAATGATCCGCGTTCTTACACCCGACGTCTACAACCGTATCGCGGCGGGAGAGGTCGTAGACAGACCCTATTCCGTCGTAAAAGAACTCGTCGAAAATGCGATCGACGCGGGCGCAACCGCCATCGAGATCGAGATCGAGGGGGGCGGGAAAAAGCGTATCCGCGTGACGGACAACGGCTGCGGCATTCCGAAAAGCGACCTTTCCGCCGCCTATCTGCCCCATGCGACGAGCAAACTTGCTTCGGCGGAGGACCTTGCCGCGATCTCGACCCTCGGCTTCCGCGGAGAGGCGATCGCTTCGATCGCTTCCGTCTCCGAGATGAATATCACCTCGACGGCGGCGGGGGAGACGTGGTCTCTCGGCTGCTTCGGCGGGAAAATGGGGGAGATCCTCCCCGCGGCGGGGGCGCAGGGCACCTGCGTGACCGTGGAAAACCTCTTCTTCAACACGCCCGCGCGGCTCAAATTCTTGAAGAGCGACGCGCAGGAGGAGGGGGACGTTACCGCGATGGTCGCCCGTTTCCTTCTCTCCCGCCCGAACATCGCCTTTACTTACCTTACGGGCGGCAAAGTGCGCTACCGCTCCTTCGGGGACGGGCTCAAAAGCGCGGTCGCGATCGTCTACGGCGCGGAGACCCTTGAAAAATGCTTCGAGATCGACGCCGAAAAGCACGGGATCTCGTTAAAGGGTTTTATCGGCAACCAAAACTTTTCCAAGCCGAACAGAAGCTATCAGAGCCTCTTCGTCAACGGGCGTTACGTCGTCAACCAGACGGTTTCGCTCGCCGTTGCGAATGCCTACAAAAATTATCTCATGACGAGACAATATCCTTTTTACGTGCTCTTTTTGGAGCTTCCGGCGGAAATTGTCGACGTAAACGTGCACCCCAACAAGGCGGACGTCCGCTTTGCCGACAACCGCACCGTTTACGGGAGCGTTTACTCCGTCGTCTCGGCGGTGCTCGACGGCAGTTCGGGCGCGCTCGATTACGTCGTCGGGGCGCGGAAAGGGGAGGAGAAAAAGAGCGCGTTGCCTCTGGAAGAGGGGGCGAAAATGACCTATCCGGAGGCGAAAAAGGAGTTGCAATTCGATATTTCGCCCATCGGGAAGCCTTCCACGATCCCTTACAGGAAGCCGCAACCCGCCGTGCTCGAAGTCCGTTCCCCCGAACCGCCAAAGGAAAGCGCGTTCGAAGAGAACAAGCGGCAGATCGCCGAATGGGAGAAGAGCGGGCAGCGGCGCATCGACCCCAAGACCCTCGAATTCAAGGGGGAGCTCTTCCGCACCTATCTCATCTATGAGGCGGGGGACGAAGCGTATCTGATCGACCAGCACGCCGCGCACGAGCGCATCCTCTACGACAGGCTCAAAGCGCGTTGGGAAAAGCGCGAAGTTCTCTCCCAGCCCATGCTCCTGCCGTTCATTCTCGGCGTCAACGGGCAGGAATTCGCCTTTTTGCAGAAAAATTGCGAAATTTTGCGCGCGATCGGCTTTGAGATCGAGGAATTCGGCGGCGCCAGCTTTAAGATCTCCTCTGTGCCCGCCGACCTTTCGTTCATCGACCTCGAAAGTTTCTTCCGCGAAGTGCTCGCCTCGCTGGACACTTTGCGCGCCATCAAACTTTCCGATCTGTTGAAGGACCGCCTCGCCACAATGGCTTGCAAAGCGGCGGTCAAGGGCGGGGAAAAACTCACCGAACAAGAGGTGCGCGGGCTTCTCGAAGAGATGGACGGCGACATGGGCATCAAGTGCCCGCACGGCCGTCCCGCCTGCGTCAGGATCACAAAGACAGAGCTCGAAAAGCTCTTCAAGAGGATCGTATGAAGCTCGCCGTCATTTGCGGGGCGACCGCTTCGGGAAAGAGCGCGCTTGCCGTGGAGTGCGCAAAGCGCCTGAACGGCGAGGTCGTCTCCTGCGACGCCCTGCTCGTGTACAGGGGGCTGAATATCGGCACCGCCAAACCCACCCCTGCCGAGCGCGGCGGGATCCCGCACCACATGATCGACGTCGTCGAGCCGACCGAGAGCTTTTCCGTGAGCGACTTTGAGCGGCTCGCCCTGCCCGCCGTGGAGGACATTCTCGCCCGCGGGAAAACGCCCGTTCTGTGCGGCGGCACGGGGTTTTATATGAACGCGATCCTCTATGAGAGCGGATTCGGCAAGACCCCCGCAAGCCGCGAAGTGCGGGAAAAGTACGAGGCGATCCTGCGGGAAGAGGGGAGAGCGGCTCTCCACAGGCTTCTCGAAGAGAGAGACCCCGAAAGCGCCGCCCTTCTGCATGAAAACGACGTGAAGCGGGTGATCCGCGCGTTGGAGATCTATGAGCTGACGGGAAGGAAGAAGTCGGAGCAAAACGACGGAAACTCTCCCCGCTATCCCTTCGAGGCGTTCGCCTTCGACTACCCCCGCGAGAGTTTATACGGGCGCATCGAGGCGCGCGTAAAAAAGATGCTTCAAGAGGGGCTCGTCGACGAAGTGCGGGGGCTCCTCGCCCGCGGCGTGCCCGAAAACGCGCAGTGCATGCAGGGGATCGGCTATAAAGAAGTGATCGACTATTTGAAAAACGGCTGTTTGCATAGTACTATGTCAGACATAATCATGAAGAATACCCGCAATTATGCCAAGCGGCAGCTGACTTTCTTCAAAAAAATGCAAAATTTACATTTGCTTGCGCCCGACGACGCCGGGCGCGCCGCAGAAGAGGTGTGCAGAATTTATGACGGCAGATGAAAGGATCGCGGAGCAGGAAAAGAAGCTGCTTCCGCTGTTTTCGCAGATCGATGAGATCGCGCTATTCAACCAGGAGAAGGTGCTCTCCGCCTTCAAAGAGGAGCGGATCGCCCTCAGACATTTCGATCCCTCGACGGGCTACGGCTACGGTGACGAGGGGAGAGAGGCTTTGGGCAGGGTGTACGCCCGTACCTTCGGCGCAGAGCGCGCGATCGTTTCGCCCGCCCTTCTTTCGGGCACGCACGCGCTGACGGTGGCGCTCTTCGGCATTCTCCGCCCGCGCGACAAGGTCCTCTTTTTCACGGGGCTTCCCTACGATACCCTCCGCGGCGTGATCGCGGGGGAGGGAAACGGTTCGCTCAAAGACTTCGGCATCGGGCACGACGTGCTCCCGCTTAGGGGCGGCAAGGTCGATTTTGCGGGCGCGGAAGCCCTTCTTTCCTCCAACCATTATAAAATGGTATATATCCAGCGCTCCCGCGGGTATGAATTGCGCGACGCCTTCACCGTGGACGAGATCGGGGAGATGTGCGCCTTCGTGCGCGAAAAAGGCTTCCGCGGGTGTATCTTCGTGGACAACTGCTACGGCGAATTCGCCGAGAAACGGGAGCCCGCCGAGGTCGGCGCCGACCTTATCGTCGGTTCGCTCATCAAAAATCCGGGCGGCGGGCTCGCGCCCACGGGCGGGTACATTGCGGGCAGGGCGGAATATGTCGCCATGTGCGAAAACCGCCTCACCGCGCCCTCCGTCGGCGGGGAGATCGGCTCCTACGCCTACGGCTACCGCGCCTTCTTTCAGGGGTTCTTCCTCGCGCCGCACGTCGTGGCGCAGGCGATCAAGGGGAGCCTTCTCATCGGCGGGTGCATGGCTTCGCTCGGCTACGAGAACTTTCCCGCGCTCGGAAAACTTCCCTCCGACATCACGCGCGCCATCCGTTTCCGCACGGAGAGGGAGCTGACCGATTTCATCCAGTCGGTGCAGGACGTTTCGCCCGTCGATTCCTTCGTGAAACTCGAAGCGTGGGATATGCCCGGATACGATTGCAAGGTGATCATGGCGGCGGGAACGTTCGTGGCGGGGGCGAGCGTCGAACTTTCCGCCGACGCACCCATCCGTCCGCCCTATATCGCCTATTTTCAGGGCGGGCTCACCTACGAACACTGCAAGATCTGCTGCCGCGAGATCTTAAAAAAGCTCTCTTGATTGAATCCGCCCCCGCGCGGGTATAAGAAAAAGAAAAAAGGAGTGGCTATGGACGACCTTTTCGGCGAGGAGATCGTGCGGGCGGAGGCTCTCAAAAAGACCTTCACCCTCTCCCGCAAACAGCAGAAAATCGAAAAGACGACGCTCACCCGCAAAGTGGCGGTGGACGGGCTGTCGTTTTCCGCCTACCGCGGGGAGATCTACGGCTTGCTCGGACCGAACGGCGCCGGTAAGACGACGACCCTCCGCATCCTCTCCACCCTCATCGGGGCGGACGAGGGGGATGCGTGGATCATGGGGCATTCCGTCCGCAAAGAGCCCGCAGAGGTGCGCGACCGCATCGGCTTTTTGACGAGCGAACTCAAATTAGAGGGGTTTTTCACCCCCGACTATCTCTTTGACTTTTTCGGCGCGATGCACGGCGTGGAGAAGAGCGTTCTTGCCGCGCGCAAACAGGAGCTGTTTTCCCGCTTCGGCATCGGTTCCTTTGCGCAGGTGAAGGTCGGCGACCTCTCCACGGGGATGAAGCAGAAGGTGTCCCTCGTCATCTCCATCGTGCACGATCCCGACGTCGTCATCTTCGACGAGCCCACCAACGGGCTCGACGTGCTCACAGCGAAGGTCGTTACCGATTTCCTCGCCGAATTGAAGGCGATGGGCAAGAGTATTTTGCTCTCCACGCACATCTTTTCGCTCGCGGAAAAGCTGTGCGACCGCGTCGGGATTATCATCGACGGGAAGATGATCGAGGACGGCGCCCTCGCCGCGTTGTGCGGGGGGAAGCCGCTCGAAGAAAAATTCTTTGAAATTTACCGCGGGGTAAAGGGGGAGATCCTATGAAGATCGTTGCCTTGATGAAGAAGGAGTTCCACCGCTTTTTCCACGATCCCCGTCTCATCGTCACCATCCTGCTCCCCGGTCTGCTCATCTTTTTGCTTTACTTCTTTATGGGAAGCATGATCCACTCGGAGAGCGGCCGTGAGATGCGGGTCTATCTTTCGGGGGATTCGGCGATCGTCGACTTCCTCGGACAGCAGATCGAAGGGCGCGGCGACAAGGTGGAATGGATCCCGCTCGAAAACGAAGAGGAGGCGCGCGCCGAGATCAAGGAGGGGAAGGCGACCGCGATCCTCACCTTTACGAAGGATTTCGATCTGTTCGGGGAGGATGCCCGCGTCGGGCTCGTCTACGACAGCGGAAGCGAAACAGGTTCCTACTTTTATTCCCTCGCAACTTCCGTCCTCATCTCCGTCGGGATGCGCTTCCCCATCGACGTGCAGACGGTGCAAGAGGGCGGCAACGTCGGCATGGAGATCCTCACTTCCATTTTGCCCTTCCTCGTGGTGACGTTCGTGTTTTCCGCCTGTATGTCCGTAACCCTCGAATCGGTCGCGGGGGAGAAGGAGCGGGGGACCCTCGCGACCATTCTCGCGACTTCGGTAAAGCGTTCGCATATCGCGATCGGGAAGATCGTGCCGCTGAGCTGTATCGCCGCGATCGGCGCCGCGTCGAGCTTCTTCGGCGTCATCTTTTCCCTGCCCAAGCTCATGGGGATCGGATTCGACGTGCTGTTTGCGGGAAGTTACGGCTTTTTGAGCTATTTCATGTTCTTCCTCCTGATTCTGAGCGTCGTGCCGCTCATCGTCTCCGCGATCGCGGCGGTTTCCGCGCTCGCCCATACGATGAAGGAGGCTTCGGGCTATACGGGCGTGATTATGATTGTCGTGATGGTGCTCTCCTTCGTCTCCCTCGCCGCCGACGGGCTTGGGAGCTGGGCGGTCGCCGTGCCCGTTCTCAACGCCGTGATCTCGATGGGGAATATCTTGTCGGGCGAACTCGTGCTGTGGCAGGCGCTCGTCTCGGTGGGGGCGAACCTCCTATATGCCGCCCTGCTCGTCTGGCTGATCGCGCGGATGCTGTCGAGCGAGCGCGTCATGTTCGGAAAATAAGCAGGGGAAACATGAAAATTCGGCAGTTAGCATAGTATTATGCGTGACATAATTATTACAAAAAGGAGGAAATGATGCAATCGATTTTGGAATGCCGCGATCTTTGCCATAATTACGGCAACAATCCCGCGCTCTCCGGCGTGAATTTGAGCGTGCCCGCGGGCGGGATCGTGGGCTTGCTCGGTCCCAACGGGAGCGGAAAGACGACGCTCATCAAGCTCGCGATGGGGATGTTGCAGCCCTCCGGCGGGGAGATTACGGTGGACGGGCAAAGACCTTGCCCCGCGACGAAGGCGGTGACCGCCTATCTTCCCGACGCGAACTATCTGAGCAAATGGATGCGCGTGGAGGAGCAGGTGGACTATTACGCCGACTTTTTCGCCGATTTCAACCGCGATAAGGCGGTGGGAATGTTGTCGCGCCTCGGCATCGGGCTCAGACAGAAGATCAAAACCCTCTCGAAGGGCAACCAGGAAAAACTCGGTCTCATCCTCACAATGTCGCGCAGGGCAAAGCTCTACATTCTCGACGAGCCGATCGCGGGCGTCGATCCCGCGGCGCGCGATTTCATCCTCGATACCATCCTTTCCAACAAGCCGCAGGACGCGACGATCTTTCTGTGCACCCATCTCATCTGGGATATCCAGAGCGTCCTTACCCACGCCGTCTTTCTGAACTGCGGGCGGGTCGTGCTCGATTCCCCCGTGAAAGAACTCTGCGAGCGGGAGGGGAAAGATCTCAACGACATTTTCCGGGAGGTATTCCGATGGTAAAAAAACTCATGAAACACGATTTGAGCGCCATTTACCGCGTGCTCGTGTGGTTCCTTCTCGCGGCGATCCTTTTGAGCGTGCTCGTGCGCGTCACGCTCGAAGTTTCGTTGCGGTTAGAGCCCACCCAAGAGAATTATCTCCCCTTGGGGCTGATGTTTGCCTCCTCCGCCTCGGTGACTTTTTGGCTGCTCTCCATGTTTGCGCTCTCCTATGCGGGGCTCATCCTCTGCGCGGTTCGCTTCTTCAAGAGCCTTTTCACGGGCGAGGGGTACATGACCTTTTCCCTGCCCGCAACGCCTACCCAGCTGCTCGTTGCGAAGTTTCTTTCCTCCCTCATCGCGACCCTCTCCTGCTATGCGGCGATCGTTCTCGGCGTGTTTATCGCGCTTCCTTTCCAGACGGTGGGCGGGGCGATGGAAGCGCTCGGAAGTTTCTTCTCGGAAATGTTTACCTATTTTTCCGCTGAACCGTTCCTTGCGGTCGAGATCGTGATCCTGCTCCTTCTCGTCATCCCCATGGGGCTTCTGTATCTGTTCCTCGTGGCGAGCATCGGACAGCTCTTCAACAAGGCGCGGGTGGCGATCACCATTGCGCTTTACTATGGCAGTACCTTTGTCGTGAGCTTCTTTTTCTCCTTCCTGCTCTTGCCCCTGACGATGACGGGAGCCAACCCGCACGTTCTGCTCTGTCTGCTCATCGTTTTGACCGCCGCCTTCGACGTGGGAAGTTTCTTCATCATCCGCTATCTTCTGAGCCGAAAGGTAAATCTCGTGGTGTAACCCAAAAAAACGGAGCGCCGCGCGGCAGAATGCCGCGCGGCGCTCTTTTCTCTTTCCGCTTTTTTGCTTTGGAAGCGGCTTGAAAGGTCAGCCGACCTTATGATAGCCCTTTTTGGGCTTGGGACGGAAGAGGTCGATCTTGCCGCCGAACTTCACGAACACCGTGAAGAGGGCGATCGCGACGACCGCGATACAGATGACGGCGATCGCCCATGCGTCGAGCACCTCCGCCTTGACGCGCGACCACAGCTCGTTGATGCGTTCGCTCGCGTCCTTCCGGTAGTAATCCATCACCGCACAGCGGGAAATGACTTCTTCGGGCGGGAATTGCGCGTAGAGCTGGCGGCAGGTGCGCTGTTCCTCGTCCGCATAGATCCCGACGGGCTCGCCGTCTGCGCGCGCGGGGAAGAAGTAGGAAAGATCGTAAAAGTTCTCTTCAATCTCTTCCTCGCCGCCGTAGAGCCAGTCGGCGTAATCGAGCATCTCGCCGTTTGCGCCCGCGATCACCGAGGTATAGCCGATGTAATAGCTGTTCCGCTTTGCGCTTTCGGGCATCGACATATAGTTGACGAACGCCTGCGCCGCCTTTTTCGTGCCGCGCTCCACAACGTCTTTCATCATCACCCAGCCGTCGAAGAAGAGGTTCGTGCCCGCTTCGGGGACGAAGTAATCGAGCAGAAGCTCCGTTCCCTCGATCGGCTCGCCGTTCTTATCGTAATCGGGCGTCTCCGCTTCGTCGAGGGCGTAGACCGCGTCGCCGCTCCACGCATAGTTGAGGTCGATGGTCCCGTTGATCATGTCCGCCTTGCCCGTGTCCGTTTCGAAGCTGTAAATGTTCTCCTTGATGTCCATGAGCCGCGGCTCGACTTTGGAGATCGTCTCCTCATCCGTCGCGTTGAAGATGGCGGTGACGGCTTTTGTGTATTCCTCCTGCGTAATGCTTCCGTCGAGGAAGCGCGCGCGGTAGGCTTTGAGTTCCTCTTCGAAGGTGACGCCGAGCGCCGCAAAGTAGGTGTCGCGCACGTTGTCTTTCGCCGTGATCTTTTTGCGGAAGCGCTGATCGGTAAAGGTCTGCCAGCCGAGCTGTTCGAGGTCCTCGATCTTCACATGTTCGGGATTGTACACAAAGCCCGTGGTGCCCCACATGTAGCCCGCCGCGTATTCGCTCCACCGCGGTTCGCTTTCGGGCGTATCGAGCCCGGCATTCGTCTCGAATTTTTCGCGGATGAACGGGGAGACGTTCTGGATGTAGTAATTGACCTTTTCCCCGTTCACTTCGTAATCGGGATCGAAAAAGCTCTTGTCGTATTTTTCGAGATAGGGGGAGCCGTCCTCCTTCGTCTCGTTGGCGAGCTTCATGATCATGTAGTCGGAAGGGCAGAGGAGATCGTAAACATTTCCGAGTTTGAGCTCGTTATACATGTCCTCGTTTGTGCCGAAGGTGGAATAGGAGACTTTTACCTTCTCGCCGTAGACCTCTTCGTACCACTTTTCGAAGTCCTCGATGATGGGGGGAGCGTCCTCTTTTTCGGGCTCCATTCCCTCCTCTTCGAGCAGGTCGTAAACATAGGAGCCTTCGCCGCCCTCGTCGATATACTCTTCCCAGTTGTAAACTTTGAGAACGGTGACCTCTTCCTGTTTGCACCCCGCGAGCATGCCGAGGGTGGGGAGCAGAAGGGCGCCCGCGAGCAGAACGCTCAATACTTTCTTGCCGCTCATTTGCCTTCCTCCTTTTTCTTTCTGCCGACGAGGTTGGAGCAGACGACGAACAGCACGATGATGAGGAAGATGATCGTCGTGAGCGCCCAGAATGAGGACAGCGTTACCGCCGTGTGCGCGTTGCCTTTCGTCGTGGCGTTGTAAACGTAGGTCGAGATCGTTTCGAAACCCGTCGGGCGGGTGTACATCGTAACGATATAGTCGTCGAGGGAGAGGGTGATGGCGAGCATAAAGCCCGAAATGACGCCGGGGACGATCTGCGGCAGCACGACCGTAAGGAGCGCCTTGAAGGGGCTCGCGCCCAAATCGAGCGCCGCTTCGTAGAGGGAGCCGTCCATCTGTTTGAGCTTGGGGATGACGGAGAGCACCACGAAGGGGGTGCAGATGACCATATGCCCGATGATGAGGGTGAACCACGACCGCTCGATGCGGACGGCGACGAAGGTGACGGTGAGGGCGAGGGCGGTGACGATCTCCGCGTTGATGACGGGGATCTGGTTGAGCGCCGTCATCGTGCCCTTCACCCGCTTTTTGCTGTAATACATGCCGAGCGCGCCCGCCGTGCCGAGCAGGGTGGAGAGGCACGCCGCAACGACGGCGAGAAGGAGCGTATTTCCGATCATGCCGAGCACGTTCTGATCGGTGAAGAGGTTGATATAGTGCTCGAAGGAAAATCCGCGGAATTGACCGATGAGATTCGTCTTATCGAAGCTGTAAACGGCAAGGAGCAGGATGGGGGCGTAGAGCAGGAGAAGGACGAGCCCCACAAAGCCCGCTTTGAGACACTTTTTCGCGATCGCTTTCATAGATTCGTCCCCCTAACGTTTTCTTCCGCCTTGAAACCGCCCGTCAGCCAGGTGGAGAGGAACACGACGACGAGGAGCACGAGCGCGATCATGGAGCCCATATGCCAGTCGTTGCCGAAATAGTCGTAGATGAATTTGCCGATGATGGTGACTTTCGCGTTGCCGAGCATATCCGAGACGACGTAGTTCGTCATCGAAGGCAGAAAGACCATCGTGACGCCGCTCATGATACCGGGCATGGAGAGGGGAAGGGTCACCCGCGTAAAGGTGGTAAAGCCGCTTCCGCCGAGATCGGCGCTCGCCTCATACAAACTGCGGTCGATCTTCATCATCGTCGTATAGAGCGGGAGGATCATAAAGGGCAGGAAGTCGTACACCATGCCGAAGATCGTCTTGAAGTAGTTGGAGCTTGCAATCATTTCCAAGCCGTCCGCCTGCGCCAAGA
This sequence comes from uncultured Clostridia bacterium, assembly GCA_947632015.1. Classification (GTDB taxonomy): domain Bacteria; phylum Bacillota; class Clostridia; order Christensenellales; family Borkfalkiaceae; genus Gallimonas. The sequence continues at coordinate 18,132 of CANRNP010000031.1, forward strand.
GGTTGAACAGCTCTCTCAGGGCGTTTACGCGGAGCACGAAGTTGATCCACATGGGGAGCACGAAGAGCATCAGCACGATGTATTTTTTCTTGATGTTGCTCCGCGCGAGGATATAGGCGACGGGATAGGCGATGAGCAGGGCGACGACCGTCGTCACCAGCGCGATCACGAGGGAATATCCGATCGTCGAGAGCTTGGTGAGGTCGGAGAAGAACTTGATAAAGTTCTCGAAAGAGGGGTGCATCGCGCTGTCCGTGAAGGCGTAGAAGAGGATCACGAGCATGGGCACCAGCACGAAGAACACGAGGAAAACGCCGTAGGGGATGCAGAGCGTCTTTCGCGAGAAACGGGGGATCTTCACTTTTTCGCCTCCTTGTTTTTGAGGGAGAGTTTGATCTTCTCTTTGGGAATGATCACCGAAACATAGTCGTTTTCATTCCAAAGGTCGTCGGTCGAGAACACGAAATCCTCCTCGCTCTCGTCCGTGCGGACGATGAGGCGGTAATGGTCGCCCTTATAGATAATGGAGATGATATGCCCCGTCGTTCCGCCGGCGGTCTCGTCGTCGCTGATGGCGATGTCCCGAAGTCCCACTTCCACGGTGACTTCGGTGTCCGTAAGGTCGAGCTTTTCCCCCGAAGGAAGGACGAGATATTCCTCTTCGTCGATATGGCTGCCCGGATAGAGCTGCGTGACGTCGCATTCGAACTCGCCGTCCGCAAATTCCACGGTGTTATGCTTGGTGATCACGCCGTCGAAGAGGTTGGTGGTATATTTCGGCTTCATGAGGTGGATGCCGTCGGGCGCGATATTGAGCCCGATCTTCTCGCCCACGGCGCGGCTCTCGGTGCTCTGCACGATGAGCTCGTATTTCCCCACCTGCACGGTGATCTCGTAGTGGATGCCCTTGAATACGACGGAGAGCACTTCGCCCGTGAGGACCCCTTCTTCGGGCGGGCACATGCGGATGTCCTCAGGGCGCACAACGACGTCTACGACCTCGTTGACCTCGAATTCGTCGAGACAGTCGAACGTCTTTCCGCAGAAGCGGACTTTCTTCACCCCCGTCACGGCGCCGCTTAAAATGTTGCTCTCGCCGATGAAGTCGGCGACGAAGGTATTCGCGGGCTCGTCGTAAATGCCCTTCGGCGTGCCGATCTGCTGGACGACGCCGTCCGCCATGACGACGATCGTATCCGACATTGTGAGCGCTTCCTCCTGATCGTGGGTGACGTAGATGAAGGTGATGCCGAGCCGCTTGTGCATCTCTTTGAGCTCAATCTGCATCTCCTTTCTCATTTTGAGGTCGAGCGCGCCGAGAGGCTCGTCGAGGAGCAGAATTTCGGGCTCGTTGACGATGGCGCGGGCGATGGCGACGCGCTGTTGCTGTCCGCCCGAAAGGGTGGAGATGGAGCGCTTTTCGAAGCCTTCAAGATCGACGATTTCGAGCGCCTTTTTCACCTTTTCGGCGATCTCCTTTTTGGAGAGCCGCTCCTTTTTGGAGTAGCGTTTTCCCTCGTCGTTCTCATAGGTATTTACGACCTTTTTACAGCGAAGCCCGTACGCGATATTCTCAAACACGTTGAGGTGGGGGAAGAGGGCGTACCGCTGGAAAACGGTGTTTACGGGGCGCTTGTTGGGGGGGAGCTGGGAGACGTCCTTTCCGTCCAGCAAGATTTTTCCGCTTGTGGGAAGGTCGAACCCCGCGATCATGCGGAGCGTCGTCGTTTTGCCGCAGCCGGAGGGTCCCAAAAAGGTGATGAATTCTCCCTTTTTGACATAGAAACTCATGTCCTCGATAACGACATTGTCTCCGTATGCCTTCGTAACGTGTTGCAGTTCAATGATATGCTCGGACATAACTGACTCCTTTTTTATGTTTTCGAACGATTCTTTGCTCGCTTTTCGCGCAATTCTTTGCTCACTGCGTTCGTAAATAATTGCGCGAGGAAACGTGCGCCCGCGGTTTAACATGGTTGTCCTCTTGTTCGTTTCATCGGGCAAGAAGCCGCAGGTATGCGGCAAATTGAGACGCCCACGGCGGAAGTGAATTCCGCCTAAGGCAAGAGATTTTATGGTTTCGGACGATTCTTTGCTCGCTTTTCGCGCAATTCTTTACTCACTGCGTTCGTAAATAATTGC
>CANRNP010000032.1 GCA_947632015.1 uncultured Clostridia bacterium
CTCCTTTGCGCAGGAAGCGCGGACAGAGAGGAGGTTTACGGAAAACTTTCCGAAACGCCCGATATGATCCTGCATCCCGAAACGCTGAAAGAATTAGCGCAATGTTACGGCTTAAACCCCGCGCCGGCAGACCGAAGCACAAGGATAGGATTTTAAGAAGATGGAAAGTATCAATCTGGAACTTATCAACAAGATCGCCCGCAACGCACCCGGCGAGCATTCCGTGCTCATGCCCGTTGCGGACGTGATCGGGGAAGAGGGGTACAGCGTTCACAGGGCGCTTGCCCCGCACCCCGTGGGAATGCCCATTTCCGCCTTCCGCAATGAGAACGGCGAGCTCATGATCGTGCAGAAAGACGGGCTTTGCCACGCCCTCGTAGCGGGGAATACCGGTTCGGGAAAGAGCCTGCGCTATCTCATTACGACGCTGTTCAATCTCACGGGGGAGCACTCCGTCATCATCACCGACGTCAAGGGCGAGCTCTACCGTTTGACGGGCGAATATCTGAAAGGGCTGTACGGCGAGGAGAACGTAAGGGTGATGGACTTCATTCATCCCGCGCGCTCCCAAGTGTTCTTTAATCCCTTTTATTCGCTTGCATTGCAATACCGCGACGCCGAACTTTCGGAGGACAGAGACCGTATCCGCGAAGATATCCTCTCGGAAACGCGGAAGGTGCTCGATCAATATTTCCGCATCGAAAGCGAGCGCGATCCCACTTGGGAACAGGGGGCGATCTCGTTCATCTTCGGGATGATCGTCGGCTTGTTTGAGGACCTTACCCTGACCAAGAAGGAGGAGCTTGCAACGGGGCGCAAACGTGTCTTGCCCGAACAAGTGAATTTTGCGAGCCTTGCGAGGATCTTCCACTCCTTCTCCTACGACAGCGGCGGATTTGGCGACAGGGGATTCTTTTCTTCGAGGAGCCCCTCTTCCCATACGGGCATGTATGTAAGGGGGATCATCCGGAACGCGCCGAACACGCGGGCGTGCTATATGCAGATCGTGGAGAAGTACATCAACGAGTACACCTATCCCGACGTAAGGAATTTAACGCTGACGGACAATCTCGACATGACGACGTTTGCGAAAACGCCGCGGATCCTGTTTCTCTCTTACGATCTCTCCGACAAACGCATGCGCGGTCTGGTGAACAAGTACATCATCCGCACCCTGAACGTCCTGAAAGACGAGGCGAAAGAGCTCGGAGAACCGCTCCGCGTGCCCGTCGTGTTTTATTGCGACGAGTTTCCCACCCTCACCGCCGATGAAATATACCCGACGATTTTCAGCATCGGGCGGGGGCTCAACCTCTTCATCACGGCGATCGTGCAGGACTATTCTCAGCTCGAAACCACCTATTCTTCGGGGATCGCCCAGCAATTCCGCAACAACAGCAACCTGTCTTTTTTCCTCGGCACGAACGACCTTGGCACCGCCTGCGCCGTAAAAGCGCAGATCGGCAAGCACGTCATCGAGGACCCGGCAAGCTACCTGATGGATACCATCAAATTTACGGAAGTCTATCTCGTGAGCGAGGACGAGCTGATGCACCGTCTCCAACCGGGGGACGTATATATCACGATCAACAATCACATGCCCGTGAAGGGAACGTTCGAACTTTACTACCATTCGTCCGAGTACCTTGCCTATCCGCACGCGGAGCCGATCACGGAACCGGAGCTGGACTTCGACGATCCCAAATACAATTACCAAGTATCCGCCGAGGCGAAAAATGACAGAGACGACGACTATTCTTTTTAAGATCTATCAAGCGCAAGAGAAAGTGAGCGTTTTCGACCTGCTCTATGAATTCGGGCTGCCGTATGCCGAGCTCAAACCGATCTTGGAGGATTGCGTCGAAAAGAAACTTCTCTCGACCGAGGACGGGAAATTCTATACCTTCATCGGCGACGGAGAAATGTTTTCGGAGCAAAACGGGACCGAGGCGGGATCTTCCGAAGGGAAGGCGGAGCCCGAAAAGGAGGGGCAAACCGCGGGCGGGGAAGAAGCGGAAAAGAGCGGGCGCTCCGCGGACGAAGGGACCGAAGAGTTTTTCAGGCGGCGGAATGAGGATATCGAAGCGCGCCGTCTCGTCCTTCGTCGGCTCATGCAGGAGAGAGAAAACAAAGAGGACGATGAGGACGATGAGGACGATGAGGACGACCGCTATGCCTTTGAGGACGTCGGCGATAAGATCGTCGAGGACGAGGACGGCGAGGAGGACGACGCCGATCTGAGCGGGGAGATCTTCGGCAGCATGAGCGACGGGTTCGAAATCGAGCAAGAGGAGGACGGATACGCCGTCTCCGTGACGGGGCTTGAATTCTGCGAAACGGACGCAAAATTTCTGCTTGGTTCGCAGGGCGGAAAGGTCTATCTGAGCGATCGCGGGGTGACGCTGGCGCGCCTGAAAGAGGCGGGCATTTCGGACGGCGTCATAAATGGGCTGATCGCGAACATCCTGTCCGAATGCGAAGCCGAGCGGATCGAGGAAGAGATCCGCGTCGAAATTCCTTCGGCGGAGAAGACGCTTGCGTGCTTTTTGCGGCTCTATCTCGCCACGGGGCGCATCTATCGCATCGGGGAGCTTCTGCCGAATAGAGAAAACAGAACGGGGGAAGTTCCCGATGAATTTATCAAGGTACTCGAATATGTCGTAGAGGAGCAAAAGGTGAGCATTATCGAGATCTATGCAGAATTCAGGATCAGTCCGAATTTGATCGGTTTGATGCTCAGGTGGATGGAAGAGGAAGGGTTTATCACCCCGCTCATCTCCCTGAAAGAGAGCCGAAAAGTCCTGCTTACCAAGGAAGAGTTCAAACGCCGCTTCGGCAAGGATTGAAAAGCGCCATTTTCTAATCACATCATTCCGCCCCGTGCGAAGTTCTGTTTCTCTAAGCACGGCACGAGCCGCAGGCGAAGTAAACATCGCCTTTCTAATTACGTCATTCCGAGCGTAGTCGAAACATCGCCTTAGCGTTAATTTTTTTCAGAACCCTGCGGCGACCCTTCGACTTCGCTCAGGGTGACAAATTTAGAAAGGGCGGGGCAGGGTGACAATTCAGAACGTTTTCTAATTACGTCATGTTGAGCCGCCACGAAGTGGCGTGTCGAAACATCTCCTTAGCGTTAATTTTTTCAGAACCCCCGCGGCAACATTTTGAACAATTCTTGAAGAAAATTTTTTTCAAAATATAGAATAAAATATGTTGAATACGGCAAATTGAATGAAAAATGACAATAAAATTAAAATTTTTTTTCAAAAAACTGTTGACAAAATTTTCATTATGATGTAAAATAAAACTATCAAAGCAATCCTTTCCAAACGGGAAGGGCAGGAGGCGCCATGAGGAAAATCGTAAATGACCGCGGGGTATCTATCCTCATTGCGCTGGTCGTATTTCTGCTCGCCGCCCTGACGGGGACTGCCGTTCTCACGATGGCAACCTCCAACGCGGGGCGGTTTACCCATGCGCGGGAGGATCAGCAAAGGTACCTCTCCGTCGCTTCGGCGGTCCAGCTCATCCGCGAGGAGCTTACGGGGCATACCGTCACCGTTACGGTCGATCCCGCCGCCGGCGCGCACGCATTCGGCGTAAACGCCGATTCGGACGGCGTCGAGGTAAAGCACGAGGGGAGCTCCCTCTTTGCGAAGATGAACGCTTTGACCGCGAAATGCAGGAGCAAAGTCATGTCCGATTATTACGGCGCAAGCGCGTTCGCGGCGGCGGAAGAGCCGCAGGTAAAGATCGAATTCACGCTCAACGTCCGGCCCGCCGCGGGGGGGGGGGACTCTCTGAAAAAATCGGGATTGTAGACGTGACCCTCACCCTCGACGACTCGATGGATATGGTATTCGATATTGCCCATCGGGAGAGCGAGAGGAATAACTATCACACCCGCATGACGGTGCGCTATATCAACTATCAGCACGGTTTGCCGGACGGCGCGGCGTCTTACACGAAAGTCTTTCGTTGGGACGCGAAAAACGCGCAGGTCGAGCTCGCCTCCGGGCAAGGAGGGATCTCGTGAAAAAGACCGTGAGAACCTTAAAGAAATTTATTTCCCCGAAGGGGGAAACTTTGGTCGAACTTCTCGTCAGCATCATGGTGATCGCGATCTCCGTGCTTCTGCTCGTCGGGATGTACCAGGCGTCGGGCAGTATCAACCGCGCGGCGCGCGAAATGGACGACGAACTCTACAATTCCGTCACGGAAGTGGGCAACCGTGCGGGCGAATCGCAGAAAGGAACGGTCACGTTCGAGATCAACGATCCCTTCGCCGACGGGTTTTCCCCCGACGACAGCACGGGCGAGATCGAAGTGGACATCTATTTCAACGATACGGTCAGCGCATATTCCAAGGCGCCGTAAGCGGGAAGAGGTGACGGGATGAAACGGAACTTTTTCAAACGCTTGCGCGCAGGCTTCACCCTTGCGGAATCGCTCGTTGCGATCGCGGTCCTTTCTTTGCTCACGACCGCGGTGATCGCAGTCACTACGACGATTTTCAGCACGAAAAACACGATGATAGAGCTCGGCAAATGCCAGACGCTCGCTTCTACCGCCGTAATGACGCTCGCCGACGAGGTCCGTTACGGGCAGAATCTCCGCGTCGACGCCGAGGAAGAGACGATCGTTTTCGACAGCCGCAATTTCGGCGCGGACATCCTCTTTTATCTGAAAGACGGCAAGGTCCACGCCAAGTCGAAGGGCGCGGAAGAGCCCTATCCGCTCTTGCCCGATAAATATTACGGCAGTTTGCGGATCACCCATTTGAAGCTGGAAAAAGTCGAGGTAACGCCCGCTTCGGGCGCAGAAGGCACAGAAGGCACGGAGAGCGCGGAGGGCGAAGAGCCCGCGGCGGTCTCTTTGTATGCCGTAAAAATCTCCGTTACCGTAAACGGAAGCGGTAAAAATCTCTATTCGACCGAACTTACGGTTCCCGCGCTCAACGGGATCAAATAACGCGGCGTAAAAAAATTTCAAACCGCGCCGTAGATGCTGAGGTGATGAACGTGTTCCATTCCATCAGAAAAAACAGACGGGGCTTCTCTTTGGTGGAAGCCCTGCTTGTTGTTGCAATCTTGACCATTCTCATGGGGCTGGCGATCCCGAATGCGATCGGTTATTCCCGCCAACTGAAAATCACCTCGCTCGACGACAGCGCGCACAGCATTTTCATGACGGCGCAAAACAAGCTCATGTCCTTAAAGAACGCGGGCGAGGACCTCTCCGCCCTCTTCGACCTCAAAGACGGGGACAAAGTGACCGAAAACAAGGGGAAGAGCGTTGCGGCGGGGGAATACTACGCGGTCGCCGAAGAGGCGAAACTCAGCGCGCTCATTCCCGATCTTTCCATCGACGAGACGCTCAAAAACAGCAATTATGTGGTGGAGATCGAGCCGAGAACGGGCGCGGTCTACGCCGTTTGGTTTTGGGAAAAGGGGCAGACGTTCGACTATAAGAAGCAGGCATACAGCGAGGCTTCGCCCGACAGGTCCCAACGCCTTCGGAGCAATCTCATGGTGGGCTATTACGGCGGCTCCGCGATCAGCCGTCCGGAGATCCGCCAAACGCCCATGCCCAAGGTCGAAGTCATCAACGCCGAGGAGCTGCTTTTAAGCATTTCCGTGCCGAGGGACGGCGTGGCATTAGAGAAAAAGGTTTCGGCTACGGTCACGCTCACGGGGAAGAACGGCAAGCGGTACGAGATCCTCTCTTCCGCCGCCCTGCACTACGCCGGCGCGGACGACGCCTACAAAGCCTCGCTGGCGCTGGATTCTCTCACCCCGGACAGCGACTGGGTCCCCAACTTCGAAGGAAAGGAAAAGCGGGCGCGGCAGTTCAAAGATTGGGCGAACGGCACGGGCGAATGGGATCCTTCTTCCTTCATCGAGCCCGGCGACGATTTCGACGTCGAAGTGCGCGTCTGCGTGGACGGGGGCGACTTCCTCCCGCAATATGTCTATTACAGCGAGGTGAACAGCCTGTTCGCGTCGGTCGAGGGAGAAACGGCGCAGATCGCTTACGGGCGGCACCTGCAAAACCTGCATCCGGAGATCTCCAAGGTCTCCTCCTCCGTCCGCCGCGCGGTTCAAATTCGCAGCATCCGCTTTGCGGAAAAGAGCGCTTCTTCCGCCGTCTATTCTTGGGAAGATACCTACGGGCAGAAAAAGCTCCCGTTTGTCCCGATCGAAAACGCACAGCTTACCTCCTACGACGGGCGGAAATATCTGCTCGAAGGTCTGTACGCCGTCGGGGAGACGGAATACACGGATGCGGGGCTCTTCGAAAGGGTGAAGGGCGAACTCAAAGACATCTATCTCGTCGACGCGACGGTCAAGGGGAACGGCAACGTGGGCGCGCTCGCGGGGACGGTCTCTTCCGTGAACGTAAGCGGTTGCCGCGTCTATCTCACGTCCGCAGAGGCAACATCGCCGAGCCTTACGGGCACAACGGTCGGCGGGCTCGTCGGGAAGGGCGGCGAAGCGGACGGCTCAGTAAATATCGGCGCCAGCTTTGCCTGCGCGGTCGAGAGCGGCATAACGGTCGGCGGGCTCGTCGGGAAGGGTAGCGGCGACGTAAAGATCACAAATTCCTATGCCGCGGGGTATCTTGTCGGAAATACGGCGGGCGGGCTCATCGGCGAATTCTCGGCGGCGGGCTCTGCCGAAGCGATAGGCAGTTACGCGGCGGGCGTCATCGCCCATGCGGAGCGCGCGGGCGGGCTCGTGGCGGACGGGAAACCGACCGTCTCCGATTGCTACGCTGCGGTGAGATACAGCAGAGAGATGGTCGAAAAGACGCTCAAAGACGAGGTGACGATATACGGCACCTTCGAAGGGGACGGCGAAACAAAATATGTCTCGCAAATGGGTCTCAAATACTTCGGCGGCGGGAAGCCCGTCACTTCCTTCGAGCTGTACGTCACGGGCGGTTACCTCGCGAAAGAGAACGAAAAAGGCGCAACGTCCGCCTATAAACTTCTGCCGGAGACCGTGCACGAATACGGACTGTCGGAGCAATATCCCTATAAAATGATCGTTGCGGGGGGCAGCGCTTTGCCGCACTACGGCGACTGGCTCGAAGAGACGGAGGCGTACCTCGTCTATTACGAAAAATACGACGACGATACATACGGCTTGTATGCAAGTCACGAGCGGCTCAAAGTGAATACCCTTAAAATGAGCAACTTCGATGACGATCTGCACAAGCGCTTTTACGTGGTGGACGACGGCTACGCGCTCTTCGTCCTCTCCACGCCCGATACGATAAATCTCTCGCTCTACGTGACGATCGGCGGCGAAGAAAAGGAATTGCGTAGAGACGAGTTCGAAAACGTCGATTTCTGCGGGGAGAAGGTCAAATGTACCATGTATCTCATACAGGAGCCGACGATCACCATTAAGGGGGACTGGACAGAATATGACGGCACGGGGCTTTTGACCCAGCCGCTCAAACACTACTACACCACGGTGGAATACAAAATCGCCTATACAGACGGTTACGGCACCACTTATAACAACCCGTACAGCTTGAAAACTTACTACTTCAACCCGCACTTTGCCTGCGAGGTATTCGAGACGGAGCCCGATAAAACGGCATATTCCACGGAAGGGAAGCCGATCTACCTGCCGCAGAAAAAGGCGGGCGCGGAGGGCGCCGTTTCCACCGCTGTGGAGGGGAGCGAACCTTCTGCCAAGCTGGAATATACGGCGAGCGCGGGCGAGATCGTTATCCGTTCCGCCCGCCAGCTGTCGAACATTCACTGTTACACGAATACGGCCTCCGGGGTCGGCGGGCTTTTCGGGATCGCGGGCGTACAGGGCTCGAAGTTGCACCAGCTGTTCGATATCGATTTCATAAAATATACGGAGAACCGACTTTCGGGCGGCGGGAAGGATAACGACCGCATTTTCCCCGCGACTCTCTATAAGGGGCTTTACGACGGGCACAACCACGTCATCCGCAACATCTTTTTGAGCAGAAAGGCGATCACCGACAAGAAAGCCATCGGCTTATTCGCAAAAGTCCTAAGCGCGACGTTGCAGAACATCTTCATCGTCAATCCGACCGCCTATGTCGGTTCAAACGATTTCGGGGACTATATGGGCGGGCTCGTCGGATATTGTGAAAATGTCACGATCAAGAACTGCGGCGTCTACGACGAAGCGGAGGATCAAGCGAATGAGTTTGAAACCTATAAACCCTATTACCGCCACAAAGCCGTCAACAGCAACGACTACACTGTTGTGCTCGGCGGGCTCATCGGGTACGCCGGAAGCAGCACGATCTCCGAAAGTTTTGCCGCGGTCAAAATATTCGGTCATACCGCGGGCGGCTTTATCGGCGAGATGGGGGATAAAACGATCGTAAGAGACTGCTATGCGGGCGGCTATACGAAGTACGCCGATTATTATAAGAAGGACGGAACCGTTTTCGGCAACGTAGACGGCTATCCCGCCTATTCCGAACAAAGCGGAACGGATACGATCAATGTCGGCGGCGGAGGCACTTCCGAAGATGAAACCACCGGGAAAAGATACGAAGGGGTCATCGGCGGCTTTGTGGGGATCATAGACGCGGGTGCGAAGTTCGAGGGGATCTGTTACACCACCTGCTCGGTGCGCGGCTCCGAGGGGAAGAGGATCGGCTTATTCGCAGGAGCTTCGCCCGACGGCTATACCACTTCCGCCACCCTCTATTCGGTCGGCGTTGCGATCACGGAGAGCGCTTCGACCAAGGAGATCTTCGAAGAGCACGAATATACCTTCTATCAAAAGCAGACGGACATCCGTAACGAATCTTACTTGAAGAAGAAGGGGGCGTTCGGCAGCGGCTTGGCGCACAACGCAAAAAAAGTTTATCCTTATAACGCGGCGTTGAAGGAGCAAGCCTATCCTTACCCGTCGAATCTTTCGCGCCACTACGGCGACTGGGTATAATATACAAAAAATCGCAAAAACCGACCCCCTCCCGCACATTTGCGGAAGGGGGTTTTGTCATGCTTGCAAACTGCTTAAAAATTCGTTCAAAAGCCGTTTTTGTTCGGGCGTAAGCGCGGAAAGCCTGTCCTCCGTCCCGCCGTTTGCCGTTTTTTTCGTGGAAAAGAACTAATAAATGGCGTTCCCATGGCTTCATCACTGCTTATCATATAAGAATGCAGAAAGATTTTTACGAAATGCAGCGGCGCGGGGCGGGAATGCCCCGCGCCGCTGCATATTCTTCCTTCGTTCGACATAATCATAACTATCCCGACAAAACGAGAGGAGAGGAATATGTGGAGCGATATCGAGGAGCGGGCAAAAGAGAGCGGGGAATACATTGCGAAAACGGGCTGTACGGTGCGCGCCTGCGCCGCGCACTTCGGCACGAGCAAATCCACCGTGCACAAGGACGTTACGGAGCGGTTGCCGCATATCGACCCCACGCTCTTTCGTCGGGTCCAGTGCGTTTTGAGCAAAAATCTGAGCGAACGGCACTTGCGCGGAGGAAATGCTACCAAAAAGATGTATGAGCTTCGCAAAAAGAAAGGAAGCGGAAATCCTTGTCAAAACCCGAAATCTATGATATAATATATCAGTCACTTGACACGAAAAGCAGACTTCGGGAACACTATGGCGAAATTACTCGGTATCGACGTAGGATCTACCACGGTTAAAGTCAGCGTCGTCGACGAAAACGGCGAAGTGCTGTATTCCTCGTACGAGCGGCATTATTCGCGCGTGCGGGAGTGCGTTTTGGGGGAACTGGAAAAGGTTCGCCCTTTTTCCGCGTACTATAAAGCGTGCGTTACGGGTTCGGCGGGGCTTGGGCTCGCCCAGCGCGGGAAGATCGCCTTCGTGCAGGAGGTGCAAGCCGCGTTCGGGGCGATCAAGAAGTTTTATCCCGACGTAGACGCCGCGGTGGAACTCGGCGGCGAGGACGCCAAGATCATCTTTTTGACGGGCGGCGCGGAACAGCGCATGAACGGCAGCTGCGCGGGCGGCACGGGGGCGTTTATCGACCAGATGGCGACCCTCCTCGATATCACCGTCGACGAAATGGACGAGCTCTCCTTGCAGGCGGAGCGGGTCTATCCCATCGCTTCCCGTTGCGGGGTATTCGCCAAGTCGGACATCCAGCCTCTTCTCAACCAGGGGGCGAAGAAGAGCGATATTGCGGCGTCGATCTTCCATGCGGTCGTCGACCAGACCGTATCCGGGCTCGCGCAGGGGCGCAGGATCAAGGGGAAGGTGCTCTTCCTCGGCGGTCCGCTCTACTATCTCAAAGGGCTCAGAAAGGCGTTCTGCGAAACGTTGGGGCTCGACGAAGCGCATGCCGTATTCCCCGACAACGGTCCGAAATTCATGTCCCTCGGCGCGGCAATGTACGCGGAGAACGTAAAAGAGGAGCCCTTGGAGGAGATCGTCTCCCGCATCCGCAGTCTCAAAGACGGCGGGGAGATCGCTCTCGGCGAGCCGCTCTTCGCCTCGCAGGAAGAATACGATCGATTCGTCGCCCGCCACAAGCGGAGCGACCTTTCCTTCGAAAATATTTACAAATACGAGGGGGACGCTTATCTCGGCATCGATTCAGGGTCTACGACGACCAAACTCCTCCTCATTACGTCCGACTGTAAGATCTTATATTCCCACTATCAATCCAACAACGGTCAGCCGCTCGAAATCGTCGTGCGGTGCCTCGGCGAGATCTATTCGCTGATCGGCGACCGGATCAACATCCGCGGCGCATGCGTAACGGGCTACGGCGAGGACATGATGCGCGCGGCACTCAAACTCGATTTCGGCGTCGTGGAGACGATGGCGCACTTCAAGGCGGCGCTCTATTTCAACCCGGAAGTCGATTTCATCATCGACATCGGCGGACAGGACATCAAATGTTTCAAAGTCAAGAACCGCGCCATCGATTCGATCATGCTCAACGAGGCGTGTTCTTCGGGTTGCGGCTCGTTCATCCAGACGTTCGCCAAGGCGATGGGGATGGAGATCGAGGAGTTTTCCCGTTTGGGGCTCTTTGCGAAGCATCCCGTGGAGCTCGGCTCCCGCTGTACGGTGTTCATGAACAGTTCGGTGAAGCAGGCGCAGAAGGAGGGCGCGAGCGTGGAAGATATTTCCGCGGGGCTCTCCTCGTCCATTGTCAAGAACGCGATCTACAAAGTCATCCGCGCGCGGACGCCCGAAGAGCTCGGCGAGCACATCGTGGTGCAGGGCGGCACGTTTTTGAACGACGCCGTTCTGCGCTCCTTTGAAAAAGAGACGGGGAAGGAAGTCGTCCGTCCCGCCATTGCGGGGCTCATGGGCGCTTTCGGCGCGGCGCTCTACGCCCTCGAAAATACCGCAAAGACGGTGCTCACTTCGGGCATCGTCACCGAGGCGGAGCTCAAAAACTTCGCCTATTCTTCCCGCTCGGTCGTCTGCAAGGGCTGTACGTCCCACTGCAACGTCAACATTCTCACCTTCTCGGACGGGAGAAAATTCATTTCGGGGAACAAGTGCGAGCGCGGCGCGGGGCTGCTCCCGCCCAAAGATCCCGCCGATATTTACGCTTTCAAATACGAGAGCCTGCTCTCCCTTCCCGATGCAAACGCGGCGGGCGTAAGGGGAACCGTGGGGCTTCCCGTCCAGCTCATCATGTACGAACAGCTCCCGCTGTGGGTCACCTTTTTCGAGACCTGCGGTTTCCGCGTCCTTCTTTCGGAACGCAGTTCGCGGCGGCTCTATTTCAAAGGGCAGCACACTGTCGCGAGCGATACGGCATGCTATCCCGCTAAACTCTTGCACGGGCACATCGAAAGTCTGCTCGACCGCGGGGTGGACTTTATCTTCTATCCCTGCGAAAGTTATAACTTCGACGAATACGATTCGGACAACCATTACAACTGTCCCGTCGCCGCGTACTATCCGGAGCTTTTGCGGGCGAACAACGAGCGGCTCACTTCGGAAAATTTCATCTTGCCCTATCTCGACCCCAACAACGAAAAGCGGTCGGTCAAAACGCTCGTCCGCGCGTTGAAGCGCTACAAACTGCGCCCTTCCCTCGTTGCCAGGGCATACCGCGCGGGTCTTGCCCGCATGCAGGAATTCCACGGACGGATCGTGGAAAAGGGGAGGGAGATCCTCGCGCGCGCGGAGCGGGAGGGGAAGCAGGTCATCGTGCTCACGGGCAGACCCTATCATACCGATCCCGAAATCAACCACGGCATCAATAAACTGCTCACCTCTTTGGGGATCGCCGTGCTCTCCGAGGACGCGATCTTCGAGCAGGGGGCGAAAGTCAAGGTGAACATCCTCAACCAGTGGACGTACCATGCCCGCATGTACCGCGCCGCCGAATACGCCACGCGGCACAAGAACGTCAACATCGTCCAGCTCGTGTCCTTCGGTTGCGGGATCGACGCCATCACGACGGACGAACTCCGCCACATTTTGGAGAGCAGGGGAAAGCTATATACGCAGATCAAGATCGACGAGATCAACAACCTCGGCGTGGTGAAGATCCGCCTCAGATCCCTTCTGGCGGCGATCGAGGAACAAAACGGAGGGAAGAGAGAATGAAAGGAAAAAAAGCCGCTCCTTCCGCCGCGCGGGCGGAGAAGGAAAACGGGGACCGCGTGGTCGATTTTTCGGAACCGTATCCCGTTTTTACGTCCAAAATGAAAGAGGATTACCTCATCCTCGTCCCCGATATGCTCCCGTGGCACTTCGATCTGTTCACCCACATCATCTGCATGCACGGCTATCGGCTGGAAGTGCTCCGCAACGAGGGAAGAGCGGTCATCGACGAGGGATTGAAGCACGTCCATAACGACGCATGTTTTCCCGCGCTCTGCGTGATCGGGCAATACCTCAACGCGCTCAAAAGCGGGAAGTATGACCTCGACCACACCGCGGTCATGATCACCCAGACGGGCGGCGGATGCCGCGCGAGCAACTATCTTCCCCTCATCCGCAAGGCGCTCAGGGCGGAATTCCCGAACATCCCCGTCATTTCCTTCAACTTTTCGGACTTGGAAAAGGACAGCGGCTTCGATATGACCCCGTCCCTTTTCATCGAAATGGTATATGGCGTGCTCTACGGCGACATCATCATGAGCCTGCACAACCAGACGGCGCCCTACGAAAAGAACGCGGGGGATTGCGCCGCGGTGCGGAAAAACTGTATCGAACACCTGAAAAAGGAGTTCGACACGGGGGGATACCGGAAATTCAAGCGCAACGCGCGGTTCATCCTCGACGCCTTTTCCGCCGTGCCCGTTACGCAGGAAAAGAAGATCAAGGTGGGCATTGTCGGCGAGATCTATGTCAAATACTCCCCGCTCGGCAATTCCCATCTCGAAGAATTTCTCCTCTCCGAGGGTTGCGAGCCCGTGGTGCCCGCGCTCATGGACTTTCTCCTCTATTGCGTGGTGAACAGCCTCAACGACGCAAAGCTCTACGGCAAAAAGAGCATTGCGACCCCGCTTTTCAAAATCGTCTACCGCTGGGTCTACGCCAAGCAGAAAAAGCTCATCGCGTGGATGAAGCAGACCCGCTACGAGCCTCTGCACGATTTCGAACATCTGCGCGCGCTGGCGGATCAAGTGATCAACCAGGGGGTGAAGATGGGGGAGGGGTGGCTCATCCCCGCCGAAATGGCGGCGCTCTGCGAATCGGGAACGGAGAACATCGTCTGCGCCCAGCCGTTCGGATGCCTGCCGAACCACATTGCGGGCAAGGGCGCGTCGCGCGCGGTAAAGGCGCTCTTCCCCCAAGCGAACATCGTGCCCGTGGATTACGACCCTTCCGCGACCAAAGTCAACCAGGAAAACCGCATCAAACTCATGCTTGCCACCGCCCGCGAAAGAATGTAAGCGGGCGCGCAAAAAAACCGCCTTCGGGCGGTTTTTTTGCGCGCTTTTACGAAAAACAGCCGCCCGCTGCGGGGGTAAACTTTTATTTCGAAAATAATCGAAATATCTTGACAAGATCCGCCGTTTGTGCTATCATTATTTCGATACCATTCGAAATACGGGGGAGAAGTTATGCAGGACGTTTGGGGAGCGCTGTCGGACAAGACGAGGAGGGAGATCCTCACGCTGTTGAAGGGGAGGCCGCACACCGCGGGGGAGATCTCCGACCAGTTCGATCTGACGGCGGCGACGGTGTCCCATCATCTTTCGGTGCTCAAAAACGCCGAACTCGTGAAAACCAACCGCCGCGCGCAGACGATCATTTACTCTCTCAACGAGGCGGCGATGCGCGAAACGATCGCATATCTGATGAACTTCGCCCGCAAATAGAGAGGGGATTTCGGAAGGAGAGCTTATGAGAACAGCCGTTATCTATACCATACTTTCGCTTGTAAACCTCATCGGCGTCGTCATCGGGGTGAGCCTGCTTCCCGCCGAAGTGCCTATCCATTTCGACGCTTCCCTCACGGCGGATACGGTCGGCTCGCCGTGGGTGTATCTCGCCTTTCCCGCCGTGGCGGCGCTCCTTTCGGCAGGGATTTGGGCGGCGCTCGCGCAAAAGAGGAACCGCACGGTCACCCTCTTGATCCTGTCCGCCGCGGGGATCGTTTTATCGACCGTCGGCTGGACGCTCTTCGGGCTCGCGGCGAGCGGGGCGAAATTCGGGGAAAAGGCGGACTTCCCTTTTGCCCTCATTATCTGTTTCCCCCTCTCCCTTTTCATGGCGTGGCTGGGCGGGTTGCCCTATCTCGTTCCGGACCGCTTTGAGGGCGCCCGCAACTCCGCCCCGCAGAGCGGGCAGATCCGCAAAGACGTCTGCCGCTTGGGCGGAAGGCTGTTCTTCCTGTCCGGGGTCGTCTCCGCGGTTTTCGCGCTCCTGTTCGGGCTTCTCCCCGCATGGCGGAAGATCTGGTACGTCGCGTTCGCCGTCTGGGCGGCGGCGGGGCTCATTTCGGCGGGGGTATGCGCCTTATATGTCTTTTTCTGCCGAAAAAGAGAGCGGCAAACCCAACAGCAGTCATAAAAGAGGGATCTCCCTCTTTTTTTCTTGGGAAAATTGCCGAGAATACTTCCCTTTTCCCGAAAAGTATGGTATGATTTGGAATGAGACTTCGTGAGGGCGCGCTTTGGCGGCGGAAGGGGAGTATGGGGGAGAACAAACGGACGGTCATAAAAGGGAAGCTCGATCCGCATAAAAAGGCGGATAAGAGCTGGTACCTTTCTCTTTTGGACGCGGAGGAGCAGCAAAGCTACGAAGAAGATCGGCTCTCCGCCGTTCTCGTCATGCTCAAAGCGTGCTACCTCGCCCGTTACCGCCTGAGGATCCGCGAGGCGAAGCAGGAGATCGCTTCCCTGAAAAAGGGCGAGGGATATTCCGCGGAGGACTATCAAAAGATCCTCGCGCTCAATGCCGAGATCGCTTCGCTCACGCGGAAACTCGAAACCTACAAATGCTATTTTACCGAAACCTATTTTGCCCGCATGGACGTCGTAGACGACAAAGAGGGCTATAACAGTTATTATATCGGCAAGCGGGGCGACGTCAATCTCGAAATCGTGGACTGGCGCGCGCCGCTTGCCGTGCGTTATTACCAGAAGAGCCGCGTCAATTTCCGCATCAACGAATACGAATACCGCACCGTTCTGCGCCGCTCGCTCTCCGTGAAAAACGGCAAGGTGCTGGGGTTCAAAAACGAATATCTCTCCGTGCGCGACGTTCTCACGCCCGAAGAGATCGCGGGCAGGGACGAAGAGATCTTGTTCGACCCCTATCTGCGCAACATCATCCGCGACAGGAAGGACGACGTCCATATCCGCGACATCATCCGCACGATACAGGAACAGCAGTTCGACATCATCACCCGTCCCGAACGGGAAAGTTTCGTGTTGCAGGGCTGTGCGGGAAGCGGGAAAACGATGATCCTTTTGCACCGCCTCAGCTACCTCATGTACAACAACGAGGCGATCAGCCCCAAGGACGTCCTCGTCATCACCCCGTCCGATTCCTTCAACGCCTTCATCGACGAGCTGTCGCAGGTGTTGGAGCTCAAAAAAGTTCGTACCGTTACCTTAAAAAATTACTATTTCCGCGCCTTGCAGAACGAGGGGGTGGAGCTCGAAGCGAAGATCGGTAGCGAGAAGGAGAGCGAAGAATACCTCGCCTATCTCTATTCGCCGTCATTCACGAAGGACGTCTCCCGCGAGATCGGGAAACTTTACCGCGACGTGTACGGCATGTTCGCGGGCAGGGAATGCCGCGAGGTCGCCGAACAGCTCTATCGGGATTGCAAAGTGCGGCAGGAGCGGTACCGTATCGTAAAAAATGCGTCGGTGCGCATCCGCCGAAGCGTTCTCGGCGAGTTGAAGGAGCGCAAGGAGGGCGGGCTCTATTTTACCAAACCTTTGCGCAGTCTCATGAGCGCCTTCGTGCAGGCGGAGGACTTTCTGCAATTCGTGCTCGAAGGGGAAAAACGCTCGGCGGACTACTTTTTCCGCCAGTTCGCGGACTTTTACCGTTGCGGGAGGGAGATCGTTTCCCGCGCGGAGGAAGTCTTTACCCATGCGTCGGACGATCTGTGCGGTCTGCTCGTTACGGTCGAAAAGGAGATCGCCGACCTCAAACGCTACCGCGTGAAGGCGGGCGGGGAGGAAGTGTACACCTATGTCGAGCGCATCGAACGGCGCGAGGCGCTCAAACGGGAGGGAGAGGAGATCCTCTCCGTGCTCGGAAGTATGAAGGAGGGGCTCGCCCTCTTCGGGGAATTTTTCTCTGTTCTCCGCGCTTCGGAAGTCTGCGCCGACGCCGGAAGGTGCGAAAATTCCGTGGACGTCGTGCGTTTTTTCTACCGCCGCACGGTAAAACAGTACAAGAAGAAGTTCGGGATGAAGGGAATGTATCCCTCGGACGGCTATGCGCTCTGCGCCCTTCTCACCGCGGCGGGCAGGCGGCTCACCCCCCGTTACGGGCTCGTGTTCATCGACGAAGGACAGGACATTTCGGCGGAGGAATACGCCCTTCTCGGAAAGATCCATAAGGACGCGGCGTTCAACGTGTTCGGCGACCTCAGGCAAAACATCACGCCGTGGCGGGGGATCGGGGACTGGTCGGCGTTCGGGCATGTGTACGAGCTCAACCGCAACTACCGCAACACCAACGAGATCGTCGATTACGTTTCGGGCGTCTCGCATGTAACGATGTCTCCCATCGGGCTGCAAGGGGAGGAGGTCAAAACGATCCCGCCCCGCAAGCTCGCCGCCTTTTTCCGCGGCAAGCAGGGCTTGAAGGCGGTCATCGCGCGGGAGGAATACCTGCCGCTGTTTGCAAAACGCGGCTTCACCTTCCTCTCGGCGGGCGAAAAACTCTCCAAAACGAAGGTGAACGCCATGTCGGTCTACGAGAGCAAGGGGCTGGAATTCACCTGCGTCGCGGTCTACGACAAAGACATGACGGAGAACGAAAAATATATTGCCTGCACGCGGGCGCTCAAAGAGCTCACGATCGTGCGGGACTGACGAAAAATTTCACCGCGTTTTCATGCGAAAAAACGGGTGGGATCGGGAAAAGGATGTTATAATAGAGAGAATGAAGGAAAAAGCGCTGGAATACCGCGACGTCTCCTTTACCTACGGGCAGGAGAGCGGTTTTTCAATCGAACATCTCGATTTTGAGGTGGAAGAGGGGGAATTTGTCGCCGTGCTGGGGCACAACGGGAGCGGCAAGAGCACCCTTGCCCGCCTCGCCGACGGGCTCCTTACGGCGGACGGCGGCGAGATCAGGGTATTCGGCAGACCGGTGACCGAAAAGAACCTCTTCGAGATCAGAAAAGACGTCGGGATCGTATTCCAGAATCCCGATTCGCAGGCGGTCGCTTCGATCGTCGAGGATGACGTCGCCTTCGGCGCGGAGAACGTGGGGCTCCCGCGGGAGGAGATCGGCAAACGCATCGGCTTTGCGCTCCGTGCGGTCGGCATGGAAGAATATCGCACCGCGACCATTTCCCGTCTTTCGGGGGGGCAGAAACAGCGCGTCGCCATCGCGGGCGTGTTGGCGCTCAAACCGCGCGTCATGATCCTCGACGAATCCACCGCCATGCTCGATCCCCGCGGAAGGCGGGAGATCGTCGGGGTCGTAAAAAAGCTCAACGAGGAGGAGGGCATCACCGTTCTCCTCATCACCCATTTTTTGGAGGAAGCGATGCTCGCTTCCCGCGCGGTCGTCATGGACCGCGGAAAGATCGTCATGCAAGACGCGCCCGAAGCCGTATTCCGTCGGGAAGAGGAGCTTTTGACCTATCATCTGGCGTTGCCGCGCATCACGGAGATCTGCAACCGCCTGCGCGCGGGCGGGATCGCCGTTCAGAATACGCTCGATGTCGAGACGCTTGCTGAGGAGATCGCAAAATGCGTATCGTAGCCGAACATCTCGATTTCGTGTACCATCCGAACACGCCCTTTTCGAGCCATGCACTCAAAGACGTCTGTCTCACGATCGAAGAGGGGGAATTTTTCGGCATCATCGGGCATACGGGGAGCGGGAAGAGCACCTTCGTCCAGCACCTCAACGGGCTTCTGCGCCTGCCGTCCTCCCTCAAACGCAAGAAAAAGAAGGGGGACAGGACCGTCCTCACCGTGGGGGATTTCGACCTCACCTTAAAAAAGACGGATTTCCGCGCGCTCCGCAAAAAGGTGGGAATGGTCTTTCAATACCCCGAAAACCAGCTGTTTGCGGAGACCGTGTTCGACGACGTCGCCTTCGGCTACAAAAATTTCGCCGAAAAAAAGCCGACGGAAGAGGAGTTGGAGCGCGCGGTGCGCGAGGCGCTCGAAGCCGTGGGGATGGACTTCGGGGCGGTGAGATCGCTCTCTCCCTTCGATCTTTCGGGCGGGCAAAAACGGCGGGTCGCCATTGCGGGGGTCATCGTCACCAAGCCCGAAGTGCTCGTTCTGGACGAGCCCGCCGCGGGGCTCGACCCGCTCGGCAAGAAGGAGATCATGCGCCTTCTTTGCACTTTGCGGCAAGACCGCCGCATGACCGTAGTCGTCGTCTCGCACGACATGGATGAGATCGCCGAAAACTGCACCCGTGTCGCCGTTTTCTCGGAGGGAAGGGTAAAATGCGTGCTCCCGCCGCGGGAACTTTTCAAGCGCACGGAAGAGCTCTTGTCGCTCGGTCTGGATATTCCGCTCACGGCAAAGCTCGTCGCGGCGCTTCAAAGGCGCGGGATCGGGATCGACTGCGATTACACGGCGGAAGATCTCATCAAGAAACTGCTCGCCGTAAAGGGGGACGCGGGATGTTGAAAGACGTTTCGTTCGGGCAATATTATCCCGTCCGCTCCTTTGTGCATTCGCTCGACCCGCGCTTGAAGATCCTCTTTCTCATCGGCTATATCGTCGCCATCTTTCTCGCGGAGGAATGCCGCCGAAATAGCAGGAGAAGGTGGCCACAAAGCCCCAGATCATGGTCCAGCCCAGTACCGGCCAGAAGGTCTTGGAAAGGTCGGCGCCGGCGGAGATCAGGGATTTGAAGTTGGTCAGGCCCACCCAGGTGAACAGGTTTCCGGGGGGCTGGTGCTGCTGGTCGTAGTTTGTGAAGGCCATGAGGATCATGTAGATG
>CANRNP010000033.1 GCA_947632015.1 uncultured Clostridia bacterium
GCCGCAGGCGGGTGTGGTGGGCTACGACCAAGGTCGCGTCAATGCGGAATGGCATTTTAGAAACAAAGGACACCACCCCCCTACCCCCCTCCTAAGGAGGGGGCAAGAAGTTGCTGCACGCGCTGTTGAAAAAACTCTTGCCCACCCCTTGAGGGGTGGGTGTCACGCACATAGCGCGTGACGGAAGGGGTGTCGTAAGTCAAAACACCCCCTCAGGCTCGCAAGCTCGCCAGCTCCCCCTCAAGGGGGCGCCAAGAGAGGTGGTGCACTGCCCTCCGCGCAAAATGCGCGGAGGGCGGATACACGGCTGAAAAGGCGCGAAAAAAGCCGCTCCCGTAGAGCGGCTTTTCGGTTCGGGAAAACTTATTTGAGTTCGGCGGTTGCGCCTGCCTCTTTGAGTTTTGCAAGAGCGGCCTCTGCGTCCGCCTTCGGAACGGCTTCCTTCAAAACGCCGAGCGCCTCGACAGCCTTCTTCGCTTCCGCAAGTCCAAGACCCGTGAATTCGCGTACCGCCTTGATGACCGCGATCTTGTTCGCGCCGATCTCTTTGAGAACGATATCGAACTCCGTCTTTTCCTCTTCCTGGGGAGCAGCTTCCGCCGCGCCTGCGCCCGCGCCGCCGCCGACAGCCACTGCCGCCGCCGCGCTCACGCCGAATTCCTCTTCCAAAGCCTTTACAAAGTCGTTGAGCTCGACAACCGTCATCGCCTTGACTTCTTCGATAAATTTCTGAACATCCATTTTTGATTACCTCCGAATAAATTATGATTTTTGATCTGCGATTGCCTTCAAAACAAACGCAAGGTTTGCGATGGGCGACTGCAAGCAGCCGAGCATCTTTGCGATGAGCACCTCTCTCGAAGGGATCGCCGCGAGTTTCTTTACGCCTTCCGCGTCCACATATGCGCCGCTCACATAGGCGCACTTGGGCACGATCTTGTCCGCCAGCGCGGGGTTCTCTTTTACCGCCTTGGCGAGAGCGGAGCATGCGCTCGTCTCATCCGGGCAGAAAATATACGCCGTCGCGCCGTTCAGGTCGCTGTCGAAATCCGTAACGCCGAGTTCGTCGAACGCTTTGCGGACAAGGGTGTTTTTATACACTTTGTATTCGCAGGAGATCGCGCGGAACCGGTTGCGGAGATCGGTCACTTCCTTCACGGTAAGCCTGTCGTAATGGGCGATGAGGACAGATTTGCTGGCGCTGATCTTCTCTTTGATCTCCTCTACGACGACTTTTTTTGCTTCAAAATTAGCCGACATTGAATTCCTCCATTAGGCTTAACGCCCGATTTTGCGCCTTCCCTTACGGGGAAAGCAAAGCTCCGTACCGCAGACGGGTACGGAGCATTTTTCTGCAAGAAAAACTTTCCTACCTCGACGGGATATTGAGCGGAAACGCACCCGTTGTCTGCGGCTTGGAATTTTTACCGTTTCAGTTTACCAGATTTTTCGGGAAACGTCAAGCGATTTTCCCTTAGATCTTGGTGTAATTTACCTTCACGCCGGGACCCATCGTGCTCGTGAGCGCGATGCTCTTCAAATACTGTCCCTTTGCGGCGGCGGGTTTTGCCTTTACGATCGCGTCCATGAGGGCGGTGAAGTTTTCGAGAAGTTTCTCCTTGCCGAAAGACTTCTTCCCGATCGGGCAGTGGATGATCGCCGTCTTATCGAGACGGTATTCCACTTTACCTGCTTTGACTTCGGCGACCGCCTTCGTCACGTCCATCGTGACCGTTCCCGACTTGGGGTTGGGCATGAGTCCCTTAGGACCGAGCAATCTACCGATCCGACCGACGACGCCCATCATATCGGGCGTGGTGATCATCACGTCGAATCCGAACCAGTTTTCAGTCTGGATCTTCTGGATCATTTCCTCCGCACCGACGAAATCCGCGCCTGCCGCCTGTGCCGCGTCGGCACGTTCGCCCTTTGCGATGACGAGCACTTTCTTCGTTTTGCCCGTGCCGTTGGGAAGGACCAAAACGCCGCGGACCTGCTGGTCTGCCTGGCGGGGGTCGATGCCGAGTTTTACGTGGAGCTCCACCGTTTCGTCGAATTTCGCCTTCGCGTTCGCGATCACGATTTCGAGCGCCTTATCGGGCGTATATTGCTCGGCACGGTTGTAGGATTTGAGACTATCCGTATATTTCTTACCCATGATATTCCCTCCTTATTCCTCGACCGTGACGCCCATGCTGCGCGCCGTGCCCTTGATCATGCTCATCGCCGCTTCCAGCGTGGTGCAATTCAGATCGGGCATCTTGGTTTTTGCGATCTCTTCGACCTGCGCCTTCGTGAGCTTGCCGACCTTCGTCTTGTTGGGAACAGCGGACGCGGTTTCGAGCCCAAGCGCCTTTTTGATGAGAACGGGCGCCGGAGGCGTTTTGAGAACGAAGGTAAAGGAACGGTCTGCATAAATCGTCATCACGACGGGGATAATGAGCCCTTCCTGACCTGCCGTTTTCGCGTTGAATTCTTTGGTGAAGCCGGGGATGTTGATGCCGTGGGGACCCAGCGTAGAACCTACGGGGGGACCGGGCGTGGCTTTTCCCGCGGGAAGTTGGAGCTTCACCACTGCGGTAATTTTCTTTGCCATTTTTGCTCCTTCTGTGGTTTTTGCGGCGGAGACTTGGGTTTTTTCCGCCTTCCACTCTATCGAAAACACGTTACCGTGTTATCGCCATAATGATTATACTTTGTTTTTCTCGGCTGCCCCTTGAGGGGGAGCTGTCACGAGCTTGCGAGTGACTGAGGGGGTGTTTTGTTTCAATGTGCAGACGCCCCTTCCGCCTCCTTCGCCGGCACCCACCCCTCAGGTGGGCAAGAAAGTTATTCTTCGTCTTTGGGAATTTCTACGGCGCTGTCGGAGATCTTTGTCATCTGGATATATTCGACTTCGACTTCCTGGTTTCTGCCGAACATGACGATCTCGACTTTTGCGCGCTGCTGTTCGTCGTTTACCGAGGCGATCGTGCCGATAAAGCCCTCCAACGGTCCGTTGTCGATGGAAACTCTGTCGCCTTCCTTGAAGTCGGCGTCTACCACATATTCTTCGAGGCGCATTTTGCGGATCTCCTCTTCCTTCATGGGGATAGGACGACCCTGCGGTCCGCAGAACCCCGTGACGCCTCGCGTGTTGGTAATGAGATACCAAAGCTGGTTGGAATAGATCATCTTGATAAAGACGTAGCAAGGCAAGAGCTTGCGTTCGACGACTTTTTTCTTGCCGTTCGCCTTCTCTTCGATCGTTTGTTCGGTGGGGATCTTGACGTCTACAATGCTATCGGAGAGATTGTTGTTCTCGATCAAGCGCAAAAGAGAGTCTTTCACCATCGATTCGTACCCGGAATAGGTATGAAGAATATACCATTGAGGGACGGTATCCGAAATAGCCATGTTATACTCCTGTTTGGGTCAAGAGATCTAATAATGCGGAGAAACCGTAGTTGATGCCTGTGGTAACGACGAGGAAAATCAGCACGATGACAAGGACGACGCCGGTCGCTTTGAGGGCTTGCGGAAGCGTGGGCCAAGTGACACGTTTGAGTTCCAGAAACGTCTCTTTGATCTTTCTGCCCATGCGGACAAAAATATTAGGCTTTTTGTTTTTTTCCGTCTTTTTCGGTTTTTTATCGACGGGTTTCTTCTCGGTTTCGAGTTCTTTGGATTTCGCCATGATAACTTCTCCTGAGTTCGGGCTTACTTGGATTCCTTATGGACGGTGTGCTTTCTGCAAGTAGGGCAATACTTTTTGATTTCGAGACGATCGGGATCATTCCTCTTGTTCTTAAAGCTGTCGTAATTGCGGTTTTTGCATTCCGTGCACTCGAACGTAATTTTGAGCCTCGTGGATTTTACAGCCATTGTGAGAAAACTCCATACAAAAAAATTACACCCCTTTTTGGTGCGTAAAGCAAGTATAGCAGAAAAGGGCAGGTTTGTCAACCGATTTTTGCCGCGAAATGATAATTTTTTGGGAAATCGGAAAAGGCAACGGGAAATTGCGGTGCCCCCCTCCCCCGCGCGAATGCGCGGGGGAGGGCGCTTCTTTCTTGGCGCCTCCTTGAGGAGGAGCTGGCGAGGCATTAGCCGAGACTGAGGTGGTGGCATTTCAGAAGCAAAGGACACCACCCCCCTACCCCCCTCCTAAGTAGGGGGCAAGGAAGCACTGCGGCGACCCTTCGACAAGCTCAGGGTGACATATTTAGAAGCGGCTCAGGGTGACGATTTAGAAAAGGCGGGGCGGGGGACGGTTCAGAACATACGGGCAGGGCAGGGTGCTTCTTTCCTGGCGCCTCCTTGAGGAGGAGCTGTCGAGGCATTAGCCGAGACTGAGGTGGTGACATTTCAGAAGCAAAGGACACCACCCCCCTACCCCCTCCTAAGTAGGGGGCAAGGAAGCACTGCGGCGACCCTTCGACTTCGCTACTTCGGAGCTACGCTCCTCGTGCCGTGCTTAGAGAAACAGAACAGCGCACGGGGCAGGGGGCTTCTTTCTTGGCGCCTCCTTGAGGAGGAGCTGGCGAGGCATTAGCCGAGACTGAGGTGGTGGCATTTCAGAAGCAAAGGACACCACCCCCCTACCCCCCTCCTTGGAGGGGGCAAAAAATTGCGGTGCCCCTCTCCCCCGCGCGAATGCGCGGGGGAGGGCAAAATTGTTGTTTGTTGGGGGGCGGGCAAAAAGGCGAAGAGCGGAGAAAAAAGAACCCCGAAGGGTTCTTTTTTCGTTTCGCCCGTATGGGCGGGTGTTTGTTACTTACTCAACCGTGAGGGTCTCATAGGTGACGGTGCTCTTTTCGCCGCAGAAGTGGACGCCAAACCCTTCCGCAGGAGCTTCCTTTGCAAGCGTGAAGGTATAAACAACATTCACGTTCGCCGCGGGATCTTTCCAGAAGTCCATCGTAACGATCACTTTGTTCGCGTCCTTCCAGCTGACGTTGATCCTGTAATTGCAGTTCTCTTTCCGAATCTCCTGGTAGATATCAAACCACTCACCTTCTGCATTCGTGGAAGCCACGCTGCTTTGCTGTCCGCCTTCGAAATGTCCGAAGTATTCTGCGCCGAACGACCAAGCCCAGTTATCCGTGCGGACGGTTACAGCGTCTTTGATCTCGCAATACACAGTTTCCCAAGCATTCGTGCCGGTAGCGACGAGCTTACCGCTCATAGTAATGCTGTGTCCGTACATCAAGGTGGCGGGAACTTCATACCAGTTCGTAAACGCATCTGTATAGACCCAGTTTTCCGTACCGAGATTCTGCGTGAATGCGATCGCACCGATGTCGCGTCTTACGGTTTCGCCGCACCAAGCGGGGCTGCCCCACAAGCAGACGGTGAGCGCCTCAGTGGTGAAGTTCGTGATGACGAGTTCGGAAGTGAACGTCCTGCTCGGTTCGACAGACGTGACGACCTTTTCATAGACGCGAAGCGTTGTGCCGAGACGGACAATGGTCACTTCGTAATTGCCAAGCCATCTGCCGTTATCGAGCGCTTTGAAGTCTACGTCGTAGGTGACTTCTTCTCCGTCTTTATCGTAGATGTGATAGGTGATCGTGGAATCGTCCGCGGGGTCTTCGGAACCCGTCGTGATCAAACCGGAACCCGCAAGGGTCTGAGCCCAATTCTGGTCGGTTGCGGGTTCAAGGAATCTCTTACGAAGGCTTGCACCCTCCGTCTCGGAAGGATAAATCGTGACCGCGCCGTCGGAAGAATAGTTCGCGTCGACCTGATCCCAAGCATAAGTGATCACGAAGTTGCCTTCGCCGAGCTCCTGGGTCCCGATCTGCTGACCGTCTAGCCACCAAGCCGCATCGTCGACCTTGATGGGGTTCGTGAAGGTGGACATGTTCTCCTGGCTGAGAACGGTGTACTCATAGACGGTGTCGCCGTCTACGACCTTCGTCTTGACCGCGCCGCAGACCGTGCAAGTATCGGTAGTCGCATCACCGGCATAGCCCGCGAAGGTGTGGGCGCCCGAAGCATACTCGATGAGCGCGCCGTAGTAGAAGTTGCCGTCCTTATAAGCCTGCACGCCGTCCTTTACGCAGGAACCGGTAGAAAGTTTCTCACGCTCTGTATCGGGCGTCTTATTCTCGGACGTGATGACGTTGCTGTTATCCCTCGTGCTGTCGCCGACGGTGTAGATGGTGTACGTATCCTGACCGGAAACGACATCCTCGTTCGCAGTGAAGTGATAAGCGTTGTTTCTCGTGCTGCTATCTGCTCTCACGCCGAGGGCGGGGAGATGAAGGTTGGCAACGAGGACATAGCCTTTGTCGTAATCGGTCGCGTCGTTCACGGTGCCGTATGCAACGAGTTTCGCCGCGGAAGCGGAGTTGGCGGTGAGTTCGTTTTCATCGAGCCAAGCGGCGACGCCGTTTCTGATAGAGACGCCGACGTTGTAGACCATCGTGTAAACTTCGCTGTCGTCCTCAGGCAGAGGATGCTCGATGTTCACGGTCGCCGCAAAACTTGCGCCGTCTTTGATGTCCGTCGTTTCCGCATAGGCGTAAACCTGGAGTTTGTTGTTGCTTGCCTTAACGTACACGCCTTCGCCGATCTCGATTACATCTCCGGATACGGCAAGGGTGTAAACGAGGTCTGCACTGACGAGGGTCGCGTTGCCGTCGGTCACTCTGACGGTGGTAACGCTGTTCTCCGCGGTGAGGTTGCCGAGGTCGGGAGCCGCCAGCCAGTATTTGACGATGAGCTTCTGACCGGAAATGGTGACGTTGGTGATATAGAGGCTGTTCGAAGTCTTATAAGCGTTCTGCTCGGTAGGTTCGCCTTCGCCCGTATATGCGCCCTTCGCCGTATTCATGATCGTTTCGACCGTGTCGTCTTTGGCGAACATGGGAAGATGAAGGGTCTTGATCTTCGCTTCGTCGCCGAGACCGGTGAATTCCACGGTGTATTCGCCGCCTGCGTCGAGCGTGAAGGTGCTATCCGTCACTTCCGCGCCGTAAGCGGGTAACTCTTTATCGAGGGTGCCGAGGTCGATCTTGATCTTAGCCACGACGTCTGCGCCCTTCTTCAAGGTGAGGTCGAATGCGGTGAAGCCGGCTTTGAGGCCGACGACAACATCGACGGTGGTGCCTGCCTTCTTCGCCGTGGCGCCCGTCGCTTCCACAGCGTCGAATGCGTCGTCTGCGAGGTTGGTAACGAGCTTGAACGCGATGAAGTGCGTTGCGCCGTTGCCGAGTTTTTCCGCCTGCGCGGAGGTCGCCTTCACGGCGGCGCCGCTCATCGTAAGACGGATATAAGATTCCGCAACCTTCTTGGTATCGGTGACCGCATAGTCGTAAACGAGATCGGGAGATTCGAATACGACGTCATCGAGTTTGATCGCGGAGCTGTTCGCGCCCGTGATAACGGTAGGAACAACCTTAACGGTATCCTGCGCTTGCAGACCCTGAACGAGTGTATCGGAGAAGTCTGCCTCGGCGATCCTTTCCGCCGCAACGATCTCTTCGCCCTTGGCGT
Source organism: uncultured Clostridia bacterium (assembly GCA_947632015.1). Lineage (GTDB taxonomy): Bacteria > Bacillota > Clostridia > Christensenellales > Borkfalkiaceae > Gallimonas. The sequence continues at coordinate 7,483 of CANRNP010000033.1, forward strand.
TGATAAACGCCTGTTTGCCGTTGAACTCTACGAAGAATCCGAAGAAATCGGATTGGAGAGGTTCGGAAGCAAGGTTCACGCGGGTCTTGTCGTAATAGACTTTCTTGACTTTTTGCGTCGCGCCGTCTTCGCCGTCTTCTACGGGAACTTCCTCTTCTACTTCGGTCCTTACATAGTGATATGCGTATGCGTTGTAGGAGCCTTTGAGTTCGCCCTTATCGGAGAACACTGCCTTGGTGTCGAGCCCGGTCGCATCGAAGAGCTTGCCTGCGGGCTGTACGGGATTTGCGGGCTGAGAGGAGATCTCGAACGTCTCGATCGCGCGGCCCGCGACGAATTCGGCGGCGGTGACCGTGAAATCGCAATATTCGCCGTAAACAACGATGTCGTACGCGGCTTCGGGCACCTTCGTCGTGATGGTGTAGACCGACGTCGTGCCATCGAACTTATGAAGGGTATGACGGATCATGAAGATGTCGTCTGCCTGGTAGATATAATCGACCGTGACAGAGGACCAAGCCGTCGGATTCTTCGCGTCGTTGGGGAATGCGCTCCCTGCGCTCCACGTTGTGCCGCTTCCGTAGACGGTCCATTCTTTATCGGTGGTCTGCGCAGTGCCGCTGTCGGGCGCTTTGCCGCCGGAAGGAATATTCGAATCTGCGGGAAGGGCGAAGCCCGCCGCAGTGGCGATGATCCAACCGTCCTCACGGGGAATCATACCGACGCCCGCGTTGCGGATGCCCATCAAAGGCGTATCCCATGCGCTTGCGGCGCCGGGACCGTCCGCCGATCTCGTGAGCGCGTTGATTTGGAGTTCGAGTTTGAGGCTCTGCCCTTTGACAAGGCTGCCGTAGGTTACATGGTTTTCTCCCGCGATGGGATCTTTCGCATCGGGATAGGTCTTGCCTTCCCCGCCCCGCGTGAGGGTTGCCTGCTGACCCCAAGCGACCGTCGAGATCTTATCTTCGAGCGTTTCGTAGAGGTTCCGCTTTGCGCCGCATTTGCATTCGTACATGCCTGCGCCTTCGCCGCTCTGCTGCCAGTTATGCACGACAGAGGCGAAATAGGATTCCTTATAGCGGTTATCCTTGCCGTTCGCGGTCAATTCCGCGGGCTGGTTCTTCGGAATGATATAGATGATGTACTCGCCGGCGACATCCTTTTTGTATGCGCTGGAATCCACTTCGTATTCATCCGCTTTGAGTTCGTGAGGCTCGTCGTCGCCCTGGTAATAAGCGATGACCTTAATGTCCCCCAGCGAGAACTCTTCGCCCTCTTGGAATTCTTTCTTCTGCCCGGAGAGCTCAACGCTCGAAATGCTCTTTTCGCCGCCGCCGCACGCGAACATGCAGAACGAACAGCAGAGCGCAAGCAGAAGAGTCAGAATTACTCTGAGCTTCTTCATAATTACTTTCCCCCTAAAAAGTTATTTTTTACCACTTTGTATGGCAAGCATCATTTTACACCAAAAAAATAAGGCTGTCAATACTTTTTGTAGAAAAAATTGTGCGGTTTTTGATTTATCGCGGCGCTCTCTTTCCCTAATATTATGCGCGCATTATGCGCGCGCACGGGTCGCCCACAAAGCCCCGCCGCCGCGCGGACCTCCCGGAAAGGGAAAACGGAGCGCAAAAAAAGGAGGGAGACCCCTCCTTGTTCTGCCGTTTGGAAACGGAACGCTTATTTTGTGCCGTAGAGCCTGTCGCCCGCGTCGCCGAGACCGGGAAGGATGTATCCGTGTTCGTTCAGGCATCTGTCGAGGGTGGAGACGTAGACGGGAACGTCGGGATGGGCGGAAGCCACCGCTTCGATCCCCTCCGGCGCCGCGATGATACACATGAATTTGATATGCGTGCACCCCCGCTTTTTGAGCGCCGCCAGAGCATCGCACGCGGAGCCGCCCGTCGCGAGCATGGGGTCTACGAGGAAAACCGTCTTTTCCGCGATCCCTTCGGGAAGTTTGCAATAGTATTCCTGCGGCTCCAAAGTCTCTTCGTCGCGGTACATGCCGATATGCCCTACCCGCGCCGTGGGAAATACCCTGTGCACGCCGTTTACCATGCCGAGCCCCGCCCGCAGAATGGGCACGATGGCAACGCTCTCTTCGGGTACACGGTATTGCACCGTCGTTTCAAGGGGGGTTTCCACCTCGACGGGAACGAGCTCCACGTCCCGCATGCTCTCGTACGTCATGATCGTGGTGATCTCCTCGATGAGCTCGCGGAATTCCTTCATGCCGGTATTTTTATCGCGCAGGATGCTCACTTTGTGCTTGATGAGCGGATGATCGAATACAAAGACGTTGGGATAGGTTTTCATCGGTCGTTCCCCCCGTTTCCGCGATAGAACGCTTCGCTCTCATCCGCATCTTCGACTTCCTCCACCTCTTCGCCCGCTCCTTCCGCCGTTTGCGTTTCGAGGGGCTCCGTTTTATCCTTTCTCTTGATGTTGACGAGAAGGTTGGTGAGGATGCCGAGGATGAGCGCGCAGGCGACCTCGGTGACCGTGATCTGACCGAAGGTGAGCGTCATTCCGCCGACGCCCGCGATGAGGATGACGGAGACGACGAAGAGATTCCGGTTCTCGTTGAGATCGACGCTCTGGATCATCTTCAACCCGGAGACGGCGATGAAGCCGTAGAGCGCGATGCACACGCCGCCCATCACGCAGGAAGGAATGGTCGCGAGGAAGGTGACGAAGGGCGCCACGAAGGAGGCGAGGATGGCGAGGATCGCCGTCGCGAAGATCGTGACGACGGACGCATTGCCCGAAATCGCCACGCAACCGACCGATTCGCCGTAAGTGGTGTTGGGACAGCCGCCGAAGAAGGCGCCCGCGATGGAGCCCACGCCGTCGCCGAGCAGGGTGCGGGTGAGACCGGGGTCTTTCAAAAGGTCTGTCTCGATGATGGAGGAGATGTTCTTGTGGTCGGCGAGGTGTTCCGCGAACACGACGAACGCCACGGGGATATAAGCGACCGCGATGGTGCCGATATAGGCGGCTACGGTGCCCTCCTGCATGGAGTATTCCCCGCCGAACAGCTGGATGAAGGAGAAGTCGGGATACCACTGCATGGAGGCGAACTTCGTGAAGTCGATGAGGCGGAGCGCTTCGGGCGCGTTCGGGATATAGCTGAACGCCGTAAAGATCGCCGCGACGACGTAGCCCGCGAGGATCCCAAGGATGAAGGGGATCATTTTGAGCAATTTCTTGCCGTAAACGGAGCAGGCGATCGTCGTGCCGAGCGTGACGAGGGCGCAGAAGAGGCAGAGAATGCCGTTGAGGTCCATGTTGAAGCCGTTCACGCCCGCGTTCACCGCGTCGCTCACGGCATTTCCCGCGAGAGACAGCCCGATGATGGCGACCGTGGGTCCGATGACGACGGCGGGCATGATCTTATCGATCCACTTTACCCCCACGAAATGCACGACCACCGCGATGACGACATAGACAAGTCCCGCAAACACGGCGCCGAGGAGGATCCCCATATAGCCGAGCGCCGCCGATACGCCGCCCGCGAACGCCGCCATCATGGAGCCGAGGAAGGCGAACGAACTGCCGAGGAATACGGGGCTCTTGAATTTGGTAAACAGCAGATACACGATGGTGCCCACGCCCGCGCCGAAAAGCGCGGCGGACTGAGACATCGGCGGGATCTCGATCCCGTACGTCGCGACGGCATTTGCGATCGCGCCGTTGACGACGGCGGGGACGGCGATCGTCGCCGCGAGGATCGCAAGCAGCTGTTGGAGCGCGAACAGGACGAGCCGCAAAGGCTTGGGTCTGTCGTTTACGCCGTAGATCATCTTCATACATCACACCTCTCTTTGGTTTTTTGCGGATCTTGCCGCTGTTTTTCAAAAATGGCTCACACCTTGTCTATCATAACATAAAAAAGAAAAAAAGGCAAGAGATATGGAAACATTTATCGGCGGAATCTTTCGGGTGCCAAATGCGCGGAGCCGCCGTCCGCTTTGCCCGCGGACGGCGGCTCCGGACAGCCCGTCAAAGATAGGCGTCCTCGAAATATTCGATCTCATCGCCCAAAACCGAAGCGATGTCGAACCGGCAGGGCACTTCCCTGCGGAGATAGTTGCAATAGCTCCAAGCGATCTTCCGGTAGCGTTCGCGCTTTTTGCGGTCCACAGCCTCCGCGGGCAGACCGTACTCGTCCGCCGTGCGCGTCTTTACTTCGACGAAACAATAAGTGTCCCCTTTCAGGGCGATGATGTCCGCCTCGCCGAAGGGGGTAACGTAATTGCGTTCGAGAATTTTATAGCCGTGCTTTTTGAGATATTTTACGGCGATCTCTTCTCCGGACTTTCCAAGAAGTTTTTTACGAAGGTCTTTCTGTGAATGGAACATAAGCCGTACTCCCTGATCGCCCGAATGTGCTCCGCCGTGCCGTAGCCGGCATTGTGCCCGAAGCCGTATTCGGGGAATTGCTCCGCATACTCCGCCATGAGTTTATCCCGGTAAACTTTGGCAAGGATGCTCGCCGCGCCGATGGAACACACGAGCGCGTCCCCCTTGACGACGCTCCTCTGCGGAAAGGCGATGTCGAGGGTCATATTTCCGTCGGTGAGCACAAAATCGGGGGGAAGCGCAAGCCCCTCCACCGCCTTCTTCATGCACAGGCGGGTCGCCTGCAAAATGTTGATCTCGTCGATGACTTTCTCGTCCACCTCGGCGATGGAATAGGCGAGCGCCGTCTCTTTGATGAGACCGAAGAGCTCCTCCCGCTTCTTTTTGGAGAGTTTTTTGCTGTCGTCGATGCCGCGGACGCGCTTCTCTTCTTCGAGCGGCAGGATCACGGCGGCGCATACGACGGGACCCGCCAAAGGTCCCCGCCCGACTTCGTCCACCCCCGCCACGGCGGTGTAGCCCCGTTCGAAATATTCTCTTTCGTAAGTCAGTTCGTCCATGTCAGATCAGTCCCGCGTTTTTCATATCTTCAACGCCGTCGAGGCACACCCTTCCGAGCCTGCCTTTGCGGAAATCGTCGATCAGCGCCCGCTCCCCTCTCTCGTAATCGAGTTGTCCGCCGCGGAGCAAAAAGCCCCGTTTCCGGCACACCGCGTCGAGCATTTCGAGGGGAGTCCCGCCCGAAATTTCGTACCGTTCTCTCAGTCCGGACGGGTATTTTTCGCTCATTTCTTCCAAGAGGCACAGCGCGATCTCGTCCATTTCCAAAATGTCGTCGTTTACGCTCCCGATGTAGGCGAGGCGGCGGGCGAGCGCTTGGTCGGCAAAGGAGGGCGGCATGGTGCCGGGGGTATCCATGAGTTCGAAGCTCCCGCACTTGACCCACTGTTTGCCGCGGGTAACCCCCGCTTTATCCCCCACCTGCGCCTTTTTCTCCCCCGAAAGGGCGTTGATGACCGTGCTTTTGCCCGTATTCGGCACCCCCGCGATGAGAAAACGCAGGGGCTTGGAAGAGCCCTTTTCTTTGAGACGCGCGCTCTTTTCGGCGACGAGCGCCTCCATTGCCGATTGCAGGGGACGGACGGAGGACGCGGTGGCGTTAAGCTTCAAAGCGTTCTTTCCGCTCTCTTTCAGAAGGGTTAAAAGCCCGTCCGTTTTTTCGTCCGCGAGATCGCACTTATTGAAGAGATAGAGAATGGGTCTTGCCCCGGCGAGCGCTTTGAGCTTGGGGTTGTAAGTGGAGGCGGGGGCGCGCGCGTCGAGCACGAACACGACCGCGTCGCAGAGTTTGATGTTGTCCTCCATGAGCCGCATCGCCTTTGCCATGTGACCGGGAAACCATTGTATCGTTTTCACAAATTTCTTTGTCTCCTTTTTTGTCGGAACCGCCGCTCACCTTGACAAAGAAATTTGTGAGGGGTCGATTTTTCTCTTTCATTGTAACGGTTCGCCCGCCCCTTCTCCGCTTCGTAAAAACACAAAGCCGTAGGGATACGGCAAATTGAGGGCGCTTATGAAAAAGCGTGGTTTTTCAACGCGCAGTAATTTAGAAAACAAAGTAGATGTATCGTTTTCACAAATTTCTTTGTCTCCTTTTCTGTCGGAACCGCCGCTCACCTGCCTCTTGCCTTAGGCAGAATTCATTTCTGCCGCCCCGCGCGAAGTTCTGTTTCTCTAAGCGCGGCACGAGCCGTAGGCGAAGTAGCGTAGTAGAGGAATCGCCTTAGCGTTAAGACTGCGGCGACCCTTCGACTTCGCTACTTCGGAGCTTTGCTCCTCGTGCCGCCCTTCGGCAACATAGAACGTGCGGGCGGGACAGGGTGACGTTTTAGAACAAAGGACACCACCCCCCTACCCCCCTCCTAAGGAGGGGGCAAGAAAACACTGCGGCGACCCTTCGACTGCGCTCAGGGTGACATATTTTATAATACTGCGCGTTGGAAAACCACGCTTTTTTATCCTACAAAAATACTTCGTCTTTTTGCGGAAACCCTATGCTCTGCGCGCGAATCGTCCGAAACCCTAAATTTACTTCCACGAGCAAAACCACGCTTTTGCGCTGTGGGACACAATTTGCCGAATCCTTTCGGCTTCTTGCAAGACAACGCGAACAAGAGGACAACCATGTTAAACCGCGGGCGCACGTTTCCTCGCGCAATTATTTACGAACGCAGTGAGCAAAGAATTGCGCGAAAAGCGAGCAAAGAATCGTTCGAAACCTTAAACCCTGCCCTTACTTCAACAGATCGGGGCGGTTTTTCTTCGTGATCGCGATCGACTGCTCGCGGCGCCACCGATCGATCTCGGCGTGGTTGCCGCTGCGGAGCACTTCGGGCACCGTGAGCCCGCGGTATTCCACGGGACGGGTGTAGTGCGGATATTCGAGCAGATTCTCCGAAAAACTCTCCTGTACGAGGCTCTCTGGCGAGAGCACGCCGTCGACATAGCGCGCCACGCAATCGGCGATCACCATAGCGGGCAATTCCCCGCCCGTGAGAACATAGTCCCCGATCGAGAGCTCTTCGTCGATGAACAGGTCGATGGCTCTTTGGTCCACGCCTTCATAATGCCCGCAGAGGAGCACGATGTGCTCGCGTTCCGCGAGGGAATACACCATCTCCTGCCTGAACACTTTCCCTTTGGGGGAAAGATAGATGCGGAGCGCCTTGTGCTCCGGATCGACCGCCTCGATCGCACTGCCGATGGGTTGGGCGGTCATGACGAGCCCCGCACCGCCGCCGAAAGGATAGTCATCGCATTTTTTCTGTTTGCTCTCGGTGTAATCGCGGATATTCACCGTTTCGATGGCGAGCTTCCCCTCTTTCACCCCTCTGCCGACAATACTCCCTTGCAGCGGCGTAAACATTTCGGGGAAGAGGGTGAGAATGGTGATCTTCATATGACCGCCACCTCGTCGAACCGTTTTTTACATACTGTAATGCGCTTTTCGGCAACGTTCACGCCGGTGATCACCCCCTTCACCGCGGGGAAGAGGATCTCTTTGCCGTCCCGATCCAAAAAATAAATATCGGCGGAGGCTTGGCGGATCTCTTTGAGCACCCCCAAAAGCTCCCCCTCCTCGGTGACGATCTCCGCGCCCAAAAGGTCGGCGATGTAGAACCTGCCTTCGCCGGGGTCGGGCGCCTCTTCGCGGGGGATCGTGAGTTCTTTCCCGCGCAAAAGTTCCGCCGCATTGCGGTCGGGCACTCCTTTCAGGCCGAGAAAGACGGCGTCTGCGCCGAGGCGCACCGAGAGGATCTTCACTTCTTCCCCGTCGATGAACACCCGTTTGAGCCCCGAAAAGCTCTCACAGCCGTCGGTATAGGGGATCACTTTCACTTCGCCGCGGATGCCCTGCGGCTTTGCGATGACGCCGATCGTCAAAGTTTTTTCCGTCAAATTTTTTTCCATAGCAGAATCCGAACGCTCCTGTCAAAGCCCCAACAATTCGCCGACGATCTTGCGGATATGCGTTTGCGTCGCCTCTTTCTCCGCTTCGCTCTCGACGATCACCACTCTTTCCCGCGCCCGAAACCGTTCGAACAGCGCAAAATAATTTTCACGGATGAGTTTTTGCCGTTCCAACGTCTCGTAGCGCTCCTTTTCCCCGCGGCGGGAGACGCGCGCCATTCCTTCTTCGGGCGGAAGATCGAGAAAGAGCGTGAGATCGGGGGTAAGCGCTTCCATTGCGGGGGTATTGAGGCTTATGACCCATTCGAGGGGGACAAAGCCGCCGTTATAAGCGAAAGAGGAGAAGTAGAAGCGGTCGCACAGCACGGTGACGCCCTCGTTAAGTTTTTTGAGAATGCCGTTCGTCCCGTTGTGGATATGGTCGAGCCTGTCCGCCGCAAAGAGCGCGGCGATCGTGCGCTCGTCGGTAGCGATCCTGCCCGTAAGGCAGGAATGGACGAGGGAGCCGAAGGGCGAATCGGTGGGTTCCCGCGTAAGAAAGACTTCCTGACCCTTGCCGGTCAGATATTTGGAGAGCGCTTTCAGCTGGGTGCTCTTGCCGCTTCCGTCGCAGCCCTCGAAAACGATAAATTTACCTTTGGTAGCCATGGGAACAGTATAACATGGCAAAAAGAAAAAGTCAAACAGAAAATCATCCCGCGCCACGAGGAGCAGGCTTAACTGAGTTGTCCCCCAACTTGTTTGGGGGAAAGTGGCGAACGCAGTGAGCCGAAAGGGGGGCACCTCTTTCTCGGCGCCCCCTTGAGGGGGAGCTGGCGAGCTGGCGAGCCTGAGGGGGTGTTTTGATTCACGACACCCCTTCCGTCACGCGCTTTGCGCGTGACACCCACCCCTCAAGGGGTGGGCAAGATTTTTTCGCGTTCTCAATCCGTCACCCCTGCCCCGCGCGCTTCTAAATATGTCACCCTGCCCCGCGCGCTTCTAAATATGTCACCCTGCCCCGCGCGCTGTTCTGTTTCTCTAAGCGCGGCACGAGGAGCAAAGCTCCGAAGTAGCGGAGCGTAGCGAAGTCGAAGGGGCGCCGCAGTCTTAACGCTAAGGAGATGTTTCGACTACGGCTAACGCCTTCGCTCAACATGACAAATTAGAAAGTATCGCCGCGGGGTTTTGTTGCCCTCTCCTTGAGGAGAGGGTGCCGCAGGCGGGTGTGGTGGGCTACGACCAAGATCGCGTCAATGCGGAATGACATATCAAAAACAAAGACCACCACCTCAGTCACTTCGTGACAGCTCCTCCTCGAAGGAGGCGCTGTTGAGGCGATAGCCGAGACTAAGGTGGTGGCATAAAAGCGCCGGGGCAACGCCCCCTTTCCCCCTTTCTATATTTATATAATAATTTATATAATAGCGTCTTATTTTTGGGCAGCTCTGAGGTCCTCAACGAGCAGTTTGATATGCTCCGTCTGTTCGGCGGTGAGCCCGTCCACACAGACGATATTGCGCCCTTCCAGACCGAGAAGGACGTCGGTCGAAACGCCGAAAAATTTCGCGATCTTCACGAGCATCTCCACCGACGGCAAGATATTGTCGTTTTCCCAGTTCGAAACGCACTGCTTGCTGACGTGCAACTGCCCCGCAAGTTCCACCTGGCTCAAATGCCGCAATTTTCTTAAATTTTTGATATTTTCGTTCAACATAAGCATTCTCCCAAAAAATTTTTGACTTTTTGTCAATTTTTTATATACTATCGTAAAAAATTACTTGACAAATGCAAAATACTATGGTATTTTAATCGTGTACTTTTTGAAAAGAGGCATTTTTCGCGATGAGAGGAACGATCGGGAAAAAATGGACGGCGATATTTGCGGCGTGCGTATGGGCGCTGTTTGCCCTCTCGGCCTCCGTCGCCTTCCGTGCCGTAACGCCTAAGGAGACCGTATGAAGAAGAAGCGCACATTATTTCTCATTTCCTATCTTTTGCTTGCGCTTCTTTTCGTATTCGACCTCGTTATGATGTTCTCTATGGAGACGCAGGAACGGGTCTTGCGTATGAATTGAAAGCGGACGGCGGCGAAGCGCTCACCAACGGCGGTACGGTTTTGACGGTAGCGGCGGGTACCAATTCGGGAGAAGCCGCACTGACCGCGGAACTCAAAGAAGCGGACAAGTATTCCACTGGTGGCGTGGCTTACACCGACGAGCTCACTTTCAATGTTAACGTGGACACTGCCGGCGACTAATTTTCGGGAATAAAAAAAGGAAACCGTTATGTCAGCTTTGCTTACAGTTACATTTTCGGCGCTGAAAGGGTCGGCGCTCGCGGTCGCGATCGTCAATGCGGCGGTGCTCGCGGCGGTGCTCATCTGTCTGCTTCTCGCTGATCGGAGGAAGGAGACCGAGCCGCCGAAACCCACCTTTTTCGACCCTCCCGCCCCTGCCTCGGCTCAGCCTGCGGCAGAACCCACGGCAACGGAACCCGCGGCGGAAGAGCCTGCGGCACAGCCCGAAGCGGAAGCCGAAGCAGGCGGACAACCGAGCGAAAGCTAACAACAATCGGACAAAGTCGAACGGGACGTTCGTGAGAACGTCCCGTTCTTTTTTTGCCGCAGTCATATTTAGTTGTCCCCCGCGCATTCGCGCGGGGGAAAGTGGCATGAGCAAAGCGAATGCCGAAAGGGGAGCACCTCTTTCTTGGCGCCCCCTTCGAGGTGGAGCTGTCACCGCAGGTGACTGAGGTGGTGGCATTTTAGAAACAAAGGACACCACCCCCCTACCCCCCCTCCTTGGAGGGGGCAAATATGTCACCCTGAGCTTGTCGAAGGGTCTCCGCAGTGTTTTTGCCGCCCCGCGCATTCGCGCGGGGCGGCAAAAAGGCTTCCTCACTCGATCCATTCGCGAAAGGCTTTGAACGCCGAGGGAAGGGCGTAACTCTCCTTTCTCTCTTCGGGGACGACCCAGAGAAATTGCGGGAAAAATTCCTTCGCCTCGATGAGATATCCCGTCATTTGCCATTCCACATGGGTGAAGATATGCTTCGCCCGCTTTTCGGCAAGCACCGCGCCGTACTGCTCGTGCTCGTCCTCCGTGCCGTTCGGGTACTCCCAAAGCCCCGCCAACAGCCCCGTTTGCCGCCGCCTGCGAAGGGCAATTTTTCCGTCTTTTTTCAGAACGTACACAAAAATTTGCTCTATTTTGCGCTCCTTTTTCTCGCTCCGCACGGGAAATTCTTCCTCTCTGCCCGAAAGATGGGCAAGGCAAAGCTCCCGCCACGGGCAGAGCGCGCATTGCGGCTCGCCGTTGGGCACACAGACGAGCGCGCCGAGCTCCATGAACGCCTGGCAAAATTCCCCCGCTTCCTTGGGGTAAACTTCCTTCAAAAGTGCGGAAAACGCCATACGTGTGGGCATTTCGTCGATATTTCTCCCGTCGGCGGTGAGACGGGTGAGAATGCGCAGTACGTTGCCGTCCACGGCGGGACAGGGCAACTGATAGGCGATGGAACATATCGCGCCCGCGGTGTATTCCCCCACCCCCGGAAGCGAACGCACCCCCGCGAAATCTTTCGGAAACCCCTCTTCGGCGATGAGTTTCGCCGCCTTGTGCAGATTCCGCGCGCGGGAATAGTAGCCGAGCCCCTCCCACGCCTTCAAAACTTCTTCTTCGGAAGCGTTCGCCAACGCCTCGGCGGTCGGAAATTTTTCGAGAAAGGCGAGATAATACCCCTTTACCGCCTCTACGCGGGTCTGTTGGAGCATGATCTCGGAGACCCAGATCTTGTACGGGTCGCGCGTGCCCCGCCACGGGAGCGTCCTTTTATGAACGCCGTACCACGCGAGAAGGGGCGGTACGGCGTTTTTTAATCGCTGTATTTCGTTTTGCATAATGAAAAATCTGTTATGGCGAAGGGGTTTGCCCCCTTCCCTACCCTCCCCCGCGCGAATGCGCGGGGGAGGGTAAGAAAAAAGGGTCGCCGCGGGTTTTTTTGCCCTCTCCTTGAGGAGAGGGTGCCGCAGGCGGGTGTGGTGGGCTACGACCAAGGTCGCGTCAATGCGGAATGGC
>CANRNP010000034.1 GCA_947632015.1 uncultured Clostridia bacterium
AAATTTATGGAGACGTGCGGTTTAGACGGCTACGACGAGGCGTCGGGCACGGGCTCTCTCCGCCATATTGTGGTGCGGGAACTCAAACATAAATATCTCGTCACACTGGTCTCGGCGGAAAAAACGCTTCCGGGCGTGGATTACTTTTTGCACCTGCTCAACGGCGTGTTTTCCGAATACAGCTTTTATCTCAACTACAATCCCGCAAACACGAACGTGATCTTCGGCAAGGAGTTTTCCCTGCTCAAAGGTCCGGGCGCTTACGAGTGCACCGAGGGCGGGATCTCCTTCGAGGCGGGGGTGAACACCTTCGTGCAGGTGAACGAGGGGGTAAAGAGCAAGCTCTATGAGCGCGCCGTTTCCCTCATCGGCGAAGGGGAGACCGTCGTCGATTGTTACGCGGGCGGGGGACTTCTCACCGCAATGTTCGCGAGGAAATGCCAACGCGCCTACGGCGTCGAGATCGTCCCCGAAGCGACCGCCTATGCCGACGCCCTTGCGCGCTCCAACGGGCTTGCGGGGAAGATGACGAATCTCAACGGCGCCGTGGAGGACGTCTTGCCCGGACTGCTCGCAAAGGAGGACGGCGCCACCGTCGTGCTCGATCCGCCCCGTTCGGGCGCGGACCGCAGGGTGATCGACGCGATCCTTTCGGGCGGCGTGCAAAAGGTGCTCTACATCAGCTGTAACCCCGCCACGCTCGCGCGCGATTTGGGGCTGCTCACGGGCAGTCTGCGCCCCAACGGGAAGGGGGAGCTCGTCAAGGCGGAAACGGGGGAGCGAAGGTACGGGGTAGAGCTCGTCCAGCCCTTCGATATGTTCCCGCAGACGAAATGGGTCGAAACGCTCGTTTTGCTTTCCCTCAAAGGCGGGATTACGGCATAGGGCGCTACCGAAATAAAAACAAAAAAAGGAGAACGGATATGCCTTTTATCGACAGCAAGGTCACAATCAAACTCACGGACGGACAAAAAGAGCGCGTCAAAGCGAAGCTGGGGGAAGCGGTCTCCATCCTGCACAAGGGGGAGAGCTATCTCATGGTCGGCTTTGCGGACGGATACGACCTCTATTTCGCGGGCAAGAAGCTCGAAAAGGGCGCGTACGTCGAAGTCAGTCTCTTCGGCAAGGCGTCGCCCGCCGATTACGACAGGATGACGGGCAGGATCTGCGCCATTCTTTCCGAGGAGCTCGGCATTCCGGGGAACGCCGTCTACGTCACCTATCACGGCATACAGGACTGGGGCTGGAACGGCTCGAATTTTTGAGCGGATCTCGCAAAATACTTGCCAACGCCCGAAAGAAGTGATAAAATAGCGGAGAAAACGGCGGAGCGATTTCGGTATGGAAGAAAAAATTTTGGAGAGCATCGCGGAAGCGGAGAAAAAAGCCGCGCAGAAGAAGTCTGCGGCACAAGAGCGCGCGGCGCTTTTGCGCATGGAGGCGGAGCAAGCGGCGGCAATTCTTCTCAAAGAGGCGGAAGCGGAATGCGCCGAACGGTTGAAAGAAGGGCTCGCACGGGCGGAAGCCGAAGCCGCAAAGCAGTATGAGGCGGCGCTCGCCGAAGCCGCGAAAGAGGCGGAAAAATATGCCGGCGACCTGCTTGCGCATACGGGCGTCTACGTCGCCGAGATCGTCGGGAGGATTGCGAAGTGATCGAACGGATGCGAAAACTGCATCTCATCGCGCTCTCTTACGAGCGGGACCGCATTCTCGACGTGTTGGAGCGGACAAGCGCCGCGGAACTCTGCGTTCACGCCGAGGAGGAGGGAACGCATCCCCTTCCCGTCGAGGGAGAGGAGTTGCGCGCCCGCCTTTTTGCGTGGGAAGAGGCTCTCGATCTGCTCTCTTCTTTCTCGCAAAAATACGCAAAAGAGCACAACGTTAAGGAATTTTCCGTCCCCGCAACGGTGAGCGTGAGCTATGGCGAATTTTTGGCGGCGCGGGGAGAATTTGCCCGCGCGGAGGAGCTCGTCGCGCAGATCGGGCGGCTCGACGAAGCACGCGCCGCCGCCGCAAACGAGGAGAGCCGTTTGACCCGCGCGATCGCGCAAGCGGAACCGTACCGCGCCGCGCGCGCCTTTTCCTCTTATGCCGATACCCTTCACACCCGTACGCGGCTGGGGCTCATCCCCGCCGTCGCGCGGTCGGCTTTTGAAAATGCGTTGAAGGAACTTCCCCTTGCCGCCTGCGAAGGGACGGAGGGGGAGGAGAGCGTGCTCGTCGCCGTAACGGCGCATACGAGCGTCTCCGCGGAAGCGGACCGCCTTTTGGGGGAAGCGGGTTTTTCGCCCTGCCCCTACCGCACGGAGCAGACGGGGGAGGAGCTTTTGCGCGAACTCGCCGCAAAGCGGGCGGAAGCGGCGGCGCGCAGGGACCGCGCCGAAGAGGAACTGTTTGCCTTGGCGCCCCGCATCGGCGAATTGCGCGTCTTTTGCGACGTTTTGGGCTTCGAAGCCGAAAAGGCGGAGCAGTCGGAAAAAATGCGCGGCACCGAGCGCACCTTCTGTCTGGAAGCGTTCGTGCCCGTCTCGCGGGAGCAGGAAGTCGCGCGCGCGCTCGACGGGAGCGGCGCCCCCGTCTACTATGACTTTTCCGACCCCGCGCCTGAGGAAGAGGTCCCCACCCTCACAAGGAACAACAAGATCGTCGAGAATTTCGAGGCGATCACGAATATGTACTCGGTACCGAGCGCGCGGGAGTTCGACCCCAACACGGTGATGTCCTTCTTTTACAGCATCTTTTTGGGCTTCATCATGGCGGACGTCGGCTACGGGCTTTTAATGATGCTCGGCGGCGGGTTTCTCTATTTCAAAAACCGCGCGAAAACGGGCGGGATCAAGTCGCTCGCGGGCGTGTTCGCCGTGGGCGGATTTTTTGCCGTCGTGTGGGGAATTTTGTTCAATTCTGTTTTGGGACTGCAATTTCTGCCCTTCACGGTAATGCCCGACGCGCAGACGGAGAGCTGGAAGTTCGTCGGGATCGAAATTCCCGCCATGCTCATCATCAGCATGCTCATCGGCATCGCGCAGATCTTTACGGGGTATCTTTGCAAATTCTGGCAGGAATGCCGCGTCGGACATTTTTGGGACGGCGTGTTCGACGGCGTCGTCTGGGCGTTGTTCTCGGCGGGAATGGCGCTCGCCGTCATCGGGCTCACCGAAGAGTTCGCGCTCTCGCAGCTCACCATGGTCGGCGGGATCGTCGCCGTTTCCGCGCTCGCGGTCTCCGTTCTCACGGCGGGGCGGCACGAAAAGCTCCTCGGCAAATTCACCAAGGGCTTCGGCGCGCTGTACGGGATCATCAACTATATTTCGGACGTTTTGAGCTACGCCCGTCTCTACGGGCTCATGCTGTCGGGCGCGGTCATCGCGCAGATCATCTCGCAGTACGGCGTGCAATTCCTCACGGGCGGCAACGTCGGGTTTATGATCTTGGGCGCGGTCCTCATGGTGGTGGGGCATCTTTTCAACCTCGCCATGAGCCTTCTCGGCGCATATATCCACGACGCGCGCCTGCAATACGTGGAATTTTACGGCAGGTTCTATCATGGGGAAGGGGAGCTCTTCGCCCCCCTCGGCTCCAAGCGCAAATATGTGCGCGTGGAAGCGGCAGGATAAGAAAAAAAACAAAGTGAAAACTTTTGGAGGTAAACATGTTTACTACAGGTTACGCGATTGCAATGGCGGGTATCGCGCTCTGCGTCCTGCTCTGCGGCGTCGGTTCGGCGATCGGTCTTTATAAGACGGGGAGCGCCGCGGCGGGAGTTTTGGGCGAGAATCCCAAGCTGTTCGGCAAGGTGATGGTGCTTGTGCTCCTTCCCGCAACGCAGGGCATTTACGGGTTCATCATCGCGATCATCGCGTCCGGCAGGCTCTCCGCGCTCAACGAGAGCATCACGTCGGTCGCGGGCGCGGGCGGAATGGCGGCGCAGGGCTGGGCATTCCTCGGCGCCGTGCTCCCGATGGCGGTCTCCGGTCTCGTTACGGGTATTTTCCAGGGCAAAGCGGCGGTCAACTGTATCTACGCGGTCGGCAAGCAGGAGAGTTTGGGCGGCAAGCTCATCCTCTATCCCGCCATGATCGAGTTCTACGCCATTCTGGGCTTGCTCATTTCCATCATTCTGGTCTCCGCAGTGCCCGTGCTCTCCTACACGGCGGTCGAGCCCGCGGCGGCGTTTTTGCCGCTCGCCCTTCTTTGAGTTATGGGTAAGGAAGAGATCGTAGCGCGCATTCTTTCGGACGCGGAGCGCGAGGCGGAAGCGATCGTAGCGGAAGCGCAGAATTCCGCCGACGAAGCGATCGGCGAAGCGAAGTCGAAGGCGGCGGCGCTCAAAGCGGAGACGGAGGAAGAAATTGCGGGGCGCGCGAAGCGCATTTCCGAGGGGAAAGCGGCGGCGGCGCGGCTCGATTCTTCCAAACGTCTGCTTGCCGAAAAACGGCGGGTGATCGACGAGATCTACCGCCGCGCGGCGGAGCGTCTGCTCTCGCTGGGCGAGCACGACAGTCTCGCCCTGATCTCCCGTCTCCTCAAAGAGAACGGGGAAGCGGGCGACGAGGTGGAATTTGCCGCCGACTATCCGTATGCGGAAAAGGCGGCGCGGCTGCCCGTCCTCTCCGAAATGGGGCTCAAAGTCTCGGCGGAGCGCACCGTGCGCGGCGGCGGCTTTGTCTTGCACGGAAAGGTGTGCGATAAAGACGTCACGTTCTCGGCGCTTTTGGCGCGCGACCGTGCCGAACACGAGCCCGCACTCGCCGCAAAATTATTCAAGTAATGCTCGATACCACATACACAAACGGCGTGATCGCCGTCAAAGAGAAGTCCCTTTTGGGCGAAAAGCTCCTCCGTTTTGCCGAAATGAACGCGGAGGAGGCATTCCGCGCCCTTACGGAGAGCGGCTTCGGGAGCGGGTCGGAGGCAAAGAGCGCCGCCGACGCCGAGGCGCTGTGCCGTGCGGAAGAGGCGTCGCTCGACGGGTTCATCCGCGCGTACGCGCCCTCGCA
Organism: uncultured Clostridia bacterium; assembly: GCA_947632015.1. Taxonomy (GTDB): domain Bacteria; phylum Bacillota; class Clostridia; order Christensenellales; family Borkfalkiaceae; genus Gallimonas. Next base: position 5,001 of record CANRNP010000034.1, read on the forward strand.
GGCGATCGCGGAATATCTGCTCGCCCCGCGCGACTTCCACAATTTGAAGGCGCTCGCGAAGGCGAAGCGGCTGGGGACGGACGCGGCGGACATGCTCGCCCCGCAGGGGCTCCTCTCCGTTGCCGAGCTTGAAAAACTGCTCGAAAGCGGCGCATGCCCCGAACTTGCCGAAAACGCGACGGGGGCGGAGATCGGCGCGGCGTTCGACCGCGCGCTCTACGCCCGCTTGTTTGAAAAATGCAAAAGGAGCCCCCTTCTGAAAGAACTGCTCGCAGGCAAAGCGGACAGGCTGAACATTTTAACGGCGCTTCGCTCTTCGGACGAAGAGTTTGCAAAGAGTTGCTATGTTGCGGGCGGGAAGCTGAAAGAGGAGCGGTTGCACGCCGTTTTCCTGCGCGAAGAGAAGGCGCTCGAACGCACGCCGTACCGGGAATTTTATCGCCTCGCCCGAACGGCAAGAGAGGAAGGCAGACCGTTCACCGAAGCGGAGCGCGCGCAAGATAGCTGGGAGGCGGAATATTTTGCGGCGCGCAAATATACGCTCGGCGGAAAGGAGCCCTTTTTATATTACGTCTTTCGCCGCCGCGCGGAGATCGCAAACGTGCGCATTTTGCTCGTTTGCCTGAACGCGGGGCTTGGCGAGCAAGAGATCAAAAAGAGGCTGAGGGCAATATGACGGGAAAGATCGCGATCGTCGGCGACGGCGACAGTATCATGGTTTTCAAGGCGGCGGGAGTGGCTACCTTCCCCGCGGAGAACGAAAGAAAGGCGCGGGAGATGTTGCGCAAAGCGGCGCAGGAATACGAGGTAATCTTCCTCACCGAAGAACTTGCCCGCGCGCTGGGCGATTTTTTGAAGCGGTTCGACGAAACGCCCTATCCCGTGATCCTGCCCATCCCTTCGGGAAAGGGCTCCACGGGCTACGGCGACGAAATGTTGAAGTCCGCAATGGAGCGCGCGCTCGGAGTGGACATTTTATTCCAGAAATAACGCGCAACCGCGGCACAAGAAAAGTAACGGGTGAATTTTATGGTTGGGAAAACAGTAAAAGTTTCCGGTCCGCTCATCGTGGCGGAAAACATGGCAGACGCAAAGATGTACGACGTGGTGCGCGTCTCCAAACTCGGTCTCATCGGCGAGATCATCGAGCTGAGGGGGGACAAAGCGTCCATACAGGTATATGAGGAGACGTCCGGTCTCGGTCCGGGCGAGGACGTATGGTCTACGGGCGAACCGCTCTCCGCGGAACTCGGACCGGGGCTTGTCACGGGGATCTTCGACGGGATCCAGCGCCCTTTGACGACGCTTTACTTCCATTACGGCGACCGCATCTCCCGCGGCGTCTCCGTCAACCGCTTGGACCGCGATAAACTCTGGCATTTCAAGCCCTCCAAAAAGGTCGGCGACGAAGTGGAGGCGGGCGATATTCTCGGCACGGTGCAGGAGACGGAGATCGTCGAGCACCGCATCCCCGTGCCCTTCGGGGTAAAAGGCAAACTCGTCTTTATCGGGGAGGGGGATTTCACGGTCGACAAGACGATCGCCGAAGTGGAGACGGAGACGGGAAAAGTTTCCCTCAACATGATCCAGAAATGGCCGGTGCGGAAGGGGAGGCCTTATAAGGAAAAGCTCGATCCGGGCATGCCGATGGTCACGGGACAGCGGGTCATCGATACCCTCTTCCCCATCGCAAAGGGCGGGGTCGCGGCGGTCCCCGGTCCGTTCGGGAGCGGGAAAACGGTCGTCCAGCACCAGCTCGCCAAGTGGGCGGATGCCGACATCATCGTCTACGTCGGTTGCGGCGAACGCGGCAACGAAATGACGGACGTCCTCAACGAATTCCCCGAACTCAAAGACCCCAAAACGGGGGAACCGCTCATGAAGCGCACGGTGCTCATCGCCAACACGTCCGATATGCCCGTCGCGGCGCGCGAAGCGTCCATCTATACGGGGATCACGATCGCGGAATACTTCCGCGACATGGGTTACAGCGTCGCCATCATGGCGGATTCCACCTCCCGCTGGGCGGAAGCTCTCCGCGAAATGAGCGGACGTCTCGAAGAGATGCCGGGCGACGAAGGGTATCCCGCCTATCTTGCAAGCCGCCTTGCCGAATTCTACGAGCGCGCAGGCATCGTAAAACTGCTCGGAAAAGAGGAGCGCGTCGGCTCCGTCTCGGCGATCGGAGCGGTCTCTCCTCCCGGCGGAGACCTTTCGGAGCCCGTCTCGCAGGCGACGCTCCGTATCGTCAAGGTATTCTGGGGGCTCTCCGCGTCCCTTGCCTATAAGCGCCACTTCCCCGCGATCGACTGGCTCATCAGCTATTCCCTCTATGCGGATAAGATGAAGGAGTGGTACAACGCAAACGTCGGCAAAGACTTTCTCAAATACCGTCAGTTCGTCATGACGATCTTGCAGGAAGAGGCTGCGCTCGACGAGATCGTCCGGCTCGTGGGCATGGACGCGCTCTCCTCGCGCGACCGTCTCGTCATGGAGACGGCAAAGACGATCCGCGAGGACTATCTTCACCAGAACGCCTTCCACGAGGTGGATACCTACACGTCCATGCAAAAGCAGCTCCTCATGCTCAGGCTCATCTACGAATTTTACCGTCTTTCGGAGGAGGCGCTCCGTCAATACGTTTCGCTCGACGACATCCTCGCCTGCCCGTTCAAAGAAAAGATCGGGCGCGCGAAGTATATTTCCGAAGAGAACCTCTCGGAATTCGATCAGATCCTGCGCCAGATGAACGGGGAGATCAAGACGTTGGAAGAGGGAGGAAACGAAGATGTTTAAGGAATATAAGACCATCCGCGAGGTCGTCGGTCCTCTGATGCTCGTCGAAGGAGTGGAGGGAGTTACCTATAACGAACTCGTAGACATCGTCTGCGCGAACGGGGAAAAGCGGCAGGGCAAAGTTTTGGAGATCGACCGCGACAGGGCGGTCGTCCAGCTCTTCGAATCCTCGCAGGGGTTGCAGATCTCAACGAGCAAGGCGCGCTTTCTGGGGCACAGCCAGCAGCTTGCCGTCTCGCGCGATATGCTCGGACGGGTTTTCGACGGCATGGGCGTCCCCCGTGACGGCGGCGAGCCCGTCATTCCCGAAAAAATGGCGGACATCAACGGCGAACCCATCAATCCCGCCGCGCGCGACTATCCCAACGAATTCATCCAGACGGGGATCTCGGCGATCGACGGGCTGAACACCCTCGTCCGCGGGCAAAAACTTCCCGTCTTTTCGATGAGCGGACTTCCCCACGCCGAGCTCGCGGCGCAGATTGCGCGGCAGGCGAAGGTGAGAGGGGGAGAGAGCAATTTCGCCGTCGTGTTTGCCGCGATCGGCATCACCTTCGAAGAGGCGCAGTACTTTGTGGAAGATTTCAAGCGCACGGGCGCCATCGAACGCACGGTGCTTTTCACGAATCTTGCAAACGACCCCGCGGTGGAGCGCATCGCAACGCCGAGAATGGCGCTCACCTGCGCCGAATATCTCGCCTTCGAGTGCGGCATGCACGTTCTCGTCATCATGACGGACATCACCAACTATGCCGAAGCGCTCCGCGAGGTGTCCGCGGCGCGGCGGGAAGTACCGGGGCGGCGCGGCTATCCGGGCTACCTCTACACCGACCTCGCCTCCCTCTACGAGCGCGCGGGCAGGATCCGCGGCAAGGCGGGGAGCATCACGCAGATCCCCATCCTCACCATGCCGGAGGACGACAAGACCCACCCCATTCCCGACCTCACGGGCTACATCACCGAGGGGCAGATCATTCTCTCGCGCGACTTATACAAAAAGGGGATGAACCCGCCCATCGACGTGTTGCCTTCCCTGTCCCGTTTGAAGGACAAGGGCATCGGCAGGGACAAGACGCGCGAGGACCATGCCGACACCATGAACCAGCTCTTTGCGGCGTATGCGCGCGGCAAGGAGAGCAAGGAACTCTCGGCGATCTTGGGCGAGGCGGCTCTCTCGGACGTCGATAAGCTGTATGCGAAATTCGCCGACGAATTCGAAAAAGAGTATGTCAGCCAGGGCTTCGAAACCGACCGCACGATCGAGGAAACGCTCGACATCGGCTGGAAGTTGTTAAAGATCTTACCCCGCGCCGAACTCAAACGCATCCGCGAGGAATACCTCAACAAATATCTCCCCGAATAACTCGCCTTCTCGCCCTCCCCCGCACAGCGGGGGATAGGGGCTCGAACCATTCGCCTTCTCGCCCTTCCCCGCACAGCGGGGGATAGGGGCTCGAACCATTCGCCTTCTCGCCCTCCCCCGCACAGCGGGGGAGGGGTAGGGGAGGGGGCGCCCGATTTTCAAAACACGATATGGCAAGATTAAACGTCAATCCAACCCGAATGGAGCTGAAAAAGCTCAAAGCGCGGCTCACGACGGCGGTCCGGGGGCACAAGCTCCTGAAAGACAAGTCCGACGAGATGATCCGCCGTTTTACGCTCATCATCCGGGAAAACAAGCGTCTCCGCGACGAAGTGGAGCAAGCGCTTTCCGAAACGCTCCGTCAATTTTCGGTGGCGCGTTCGCTCACGCCCGAATATGTCGCCGAGGCGGCGTTTGTGATGCCCGCGGCTACGGTCACGGCGGAATGCGGGGTCGAGAGCGTCATGGGGGTAGACGTCCCCAAGATCGAGCTCACGTCGTCGGAGCCGTCCCTTCCCTATGCCTATACGGAGCTCACGAGCGAGGCGGACGAATCGGTGGCGCAGGCGGCGCGGCTTTTGCCTCTCATGGTAAAGCTCGCCGCGGTGGAGAAATCGGTGCGGCTCTTGGCGGACGAGATCGAACGCAACAAACGCCGCGTCAACGCGCTCGAATACGTTATGATCCCGCAGCTCGAAGAGACGATCAAGTACATTCGCGATAAGCTCGATGAAAACGAGCGCGCCGCAATCATCCGCCTTATGAAGGTGAAGAATAAAAAGGCGTAAATTTAAGGGGCTCGAACGATTCTGAGGTTTCGAACGATTCTTTGCTCCTCCGCCTCCTTCGGGGCGTCGTCGTAAAGAATCGTTCGAGGAAACGAGCTTTATCGCCTTAACCTTTTTGTTCTCTCGTTCGTTTCATCGGACAATTTGCCGCAAGTGTGCGGCAAATTGAGTGCGCTTATGGAAAAGCGTGGTTTTCCAACGCGCAGTATTCTAAAAATATGTCACCCTGCCCCGCGCGCACGTTTCAATAATGTCACCCTGAGCCGCTGAGCAAAGCGAGGCGTGTCGAAGGGTCGCCGCAGTCTTAACGCCAAGGCGATGTTTCGACACGCCACTTCGTGGCGGCTCAACATGACGGAATTAGAAAGGGTCGCCGCAATGCCCCTTGGCGCCTCCTTGAGGAGGAGCTGTCGAGGCGTTAGCCGAGACTGAGGTGGTGGCATTTCAGAAGTAAGGGATACCATCCCCCTTCGGGCTTACGCTAAAACTTTCAAATCGAAAAAAATAAATCTGAAAAGGAGAAAAAATAAAATGCTCAACAAAAAGATCGCGGAAATGCTCAACGACCAGATCAACAAGGAACTCTACTCGGCGTATCTCTATCTCGATTTCGCCAACTACTATGCCGACGAAGGCTTAGACGGCTTCGCGCACTGGTACGAAGTGCAGGCGCAGGAGGAGCGCGATCATGCCATGATGCTCCGCCGTTACCTCATCAACAACGGTCACCGCGTGGAATTCGGGGCGATCGCAAAGCCCGACAAAACCTTCAAATCCCATCTCGATCCTCTGAACGCGGGTTACGAACACGAGCAGTACGTCACCTCGCTCATCACCGCCATTTATCACGAAGCGTTTGCGCAGAAGGATTACCGCACCATGCAATTCCTCGACTGGTTCATCAAAGAACAGGGCGAGGAAGAGACGAATGCCGACGACATGGTAAAGAAATACAAACTCTTCGGGCAGGACGCGAAGGGGCTGTACGCGCTCAACCAAGAGCTCGCGGCGCGCGTTTACGCGCCTTCGGCGACCGGTCCCGCAATGTAAACGGTTTTTCAAGCGACGCGCGCCGCCAAACAGGCGGCGCGCGTCGCTTTCTGTTCAATTCTTCTTGGTGTGCGACTTAAAGAGGAGCGCCATCAAAAAGGAGAAAACGACCGCGGCGGAGACCCCCGCGCTCGCCGCGACCAGAGGTCCCGTGAGCGCCTGGAAGATTCCCTTTTCGGCGCCTTTCATCGCTCCGTTTGCGAGCAGGTATCCGAATCCCGAAATGGGGACCGTCGCGCCCGCCCCCGCAAATTCGACGAGCGGCTGATACAGTCCGAGCGCGGTGAGAACGATCCCGCCCAACATGAACAGAACGAGGATCTTCCCCGCGGTGAGGTCGGTGAAATTGATCACGAGCTGCGCAACGGCGCAGATCGCTCCCCCGACCGCAAACGCTTTGAGAAACATCAATAAAATTTGCAGATATTCCATCTTTCACCTCTCCAAAACGACCCCGTGCGCGATGCAGGGGATGCTCTCCCCCTGCCCCGAAGAGACGGTCGAGAGCAGCGCGCCCGTCGCAACGAACAGGATGCGCCTGAATCCCCCCGTCATCATCTTCGAATAGAGGTAAGAATTGAGCACCACGGCGGAACAGCCCGCTCCGCTCCCGCCCTGAAACTCGTCCTCGACGACGTTATAGATGATCTCGCCGCAGTCGATATGGTTCTTTCCGATATCCAGCCCCTTTTCCCAGGTGAGATCTTTGAGGATGCGGCTGCCGAGCGCGCCGAGATCCCCCGTCACGATGAGGTCGTAGGCTTCGGGCGCTTCCCCCGTCTCTCGGAAGTGGGTAAGGATGGTGTCCGCGGCGGCGGGCGCCATCGCGGCGCCCATGTTGTTCACGTCGGTGATCCCGAAGTCCACCACCTTTCCGAGGGTCGCGGCGGTCACTTTCACCCCCTCTCCCCGATCGGCGAGAAGGGCGCCTCCCGCGCCCGTCACCGTCCATTGCGATTGCGGCGGGCGGGTCGTGCCGAGTTCGAGCGGATAGCGGTATTGCCGCTCCGCGGAAGCGAAATGGCTCCCCGTCGCCGCGACCGCCCGTTTACAATATCCGCCGTCGATGAACGCGGAGGCAACGGCAAGGCTCTCCGCCATCGTCGAGCATGCGCCGTAGACCCCCAAAAAAGGAACCGAAAAATCGCGCGCGGCAAAACTTGCCGAAATGATCTGGTTGAGCAGATCGCCCGAAACGATCATGTCGATCTCTTCCCGTTTCAGCCCCGCGTTTTCGATCGCGCCGTCTATGACATGGGAGAGCATTTTGCACTCCGCTTTTTCATAGGTGCTCTCCCCGTACATATCGTCCGAGAGCGCCGTCTCGACATACCGCCCGATGATCCCCTCGCATTCCTTCGTCCCCGCGATCGTGCTCGTTGCCACGATCCGCGGGGAATTTTTGAAATAAATCGTCTGCCGTTTCATAGATAACCGTCCGATCGCAGTGTTTGCAATCGCGCGGAATTTATGTAAAACGTCCCTTCGGGCGATTTCCGTAAAGATAAGAGCTTGATTTTTTGCCGATAATGTGGTAAACTGTTCTCGTTGAAATCGAGAGGAACGACTATGTATAATATTATCCCCGTTTTACAAGATCTCTACTATGTCGGCGGGAGCGACCGCCGTCTTTCGCTGTTCGAAAACGTCTATCCCGTACCGCGCGGGGTGTCTTACAACTCCTATCTTTTGCTCGACGAAAAGACGGCGCTGTTCGATACGGTAGACCCCGCCGTTTCCGATCTCTATCTCGAAAACGTGGCGGCGGCGCTCGGCGGAAGGAAGCTCGACTACCTCGTCGTCCACCATATGGAACCCGACCATTCGGCGACCTTTTTGCGCCTCGTCGAAAGTTATCCCGAAGCGGTCGTCGTCACGAGCGCCAAAGGGGCGCAGATGATGAAGAACTTTTTCCCGTTCGAGGGGAAGAACGTGCTCACCGTGAAGGAGGGGGACGTCCTCTCCACGGGCAAACACAGCTTTACCTTCCTCGCCGCGCCGATGGTGCACTGGCCCGAAGTGCTGTTTTCCTTCGATACTTCCACGGGCACCCTCTTCTCGGCGGACGCCTTCGGCACCTTCGGAGCTTTGGGCGGAAGCGTCTTTGCCGACGAAGTGAACTTCCGGGAAGAATTTCTTTCCGACGCGCGGAGATATTATTTCAATATCGTGGGAAAGTACGGCGCGCAGGTACAGTCCGTGCTCAAAAAGGCGGCGGGGCTCGAAATCAAAACGATCTGCCCCTTGCACGGTCCCGTCTGGCGGAAGGATCTCGCTTGGTATCTGCACCTTTACGATCTTTGGAGCAAATACGAACCCGAAGAGCGGGGCGCGGTCGTCTTTTACGGTACGATCCACGGGCACACGGCGAACGCCGCCGAAATTTTGGCGGCTTCCGTCGCCCAACGCGGCGCGCCCGTAAAGGTCTACGACGTCGCGCAGACGGAATTATCTTTGCTCGTTGCGGAAGCCTTCCGCTATTCCCATGTCGCGTTCGTTTCGGCGACCTACAACAACGGGATCTTTCTTCCGATGGAACAGTTTTTGCACGACCTCGCCGAACACAACTACTGCGGCAGGAAATACGCCCTCGTCGAAAACGGGAGCTGGTCTCCGCAGGCGGGCGCGCTCATGAAGGAGCTTATCTCCCGGTGGCGGGGAATGACGCAGATCGGCGAAAAGGTCACCCTTCTCTCTTCGGTGAAGGAGGAGCAGGCAGAACTCCTGCGCACCCTCGGCGCACAGCTCGCCGCCGACATCCTCGCCTGAACCGCCCGCGCATTCCTAATCCGTCCCCCCGCCCCGCTTCCAAACACGTCACCCTGCCCCGCGCATTCCTAATCCGTCACCCTGCCCCGCGCGCTGTTCTGTTTCTCTAAGCGCGGCACGAGGAGCAAAGCTCCGAAGTAGCGGACGAGCGTTCCCAAACACGTCCCCCTGCCCCGCGCGATGTTCTGTTTCTCTAAGCGCGGCACGAGGAGCAAAGCTCCGAAGTAGCTTGTCGAAGGGTCTCCGCAGTCTTAACGCCAAGGCGATGTTTCAACTACGGCTAACGCCTTCGTTCAACATGACGTAATTAGAAAAGGGGTTTCCGCAGTGTTTTTTTGGCGCCTCCTTTGAGGAGGAGCTGTCACCGAAGGTGACTGAGGTGGTGTCCTTTGTCCTATTGCGTCACCCTGAGCGGAGCGAAGCGAAGTCGAAGGGTCTCCGCAGCCTTTTGTTGTCCCCCAACTTGTTGGGGGAAAGTGGCACGAAGTGCCGAAAGGGGGCACCTTAAAGGGTAAGAAAGGGGTACTTTAATTGAAAATTTCATAAAAAGGAGATAGAACTATGAAGTATGTATGCAACGTTTGCGGTTACACCTACGACGAAGAGGCGGGGGATCCCGCTTGCGGCATTGCGCCCGGCACCAAGTGGGAGGACATCCCCGACGACTTCACCTGCCCGCTCTGCGGCGTCGGCAAAGAAGACTTCTCCGCCGAATGAACGGAAAAAAGCTCCCCAAGCGGGGAGCTTTTTTCGTCGGGAGCGGTTTTTTCAACTTTTTTAGGGCATTTTTTGCCGAAAATAAAAATTTTCAAAAAATTTTGTCATATATCCCTATTACATAGTTGACATTTTGTCACAAAAAGACTATACTGCCCCTTGATAGGTAAATTTTACCGTTGAAAGGAGTAGAAATGAGTATTTTCAAAAGAATTTCGTTGTTGTTTGTCTCGGCAACGTGCGCCGCTGCGGCGATCGCGGGATTTGCGGCATGCGGCAAAGAAGAGACCCCCACGGTGCAGGGCGGCTCTTCCACCACCCTTGTCACGAACAAGGCGCCCGACGAGCTCTCTCCCGAAAACGCGATCTTTGCGTTTTTGCAGAAGCAGAGCGAACTGAAAAGCTACAAGATCACCACAGAGGGCAAGGCGGTCGCAAATATCGCCGGTTATGTGCAGGACATCCATAACACCACCTATAAGAACGGAGAGGATTACCTCAACCAGGCGGAGTCGAGCTCCGTTTTGGTGAACATGAAGCATCAATCCTTCTCCAAGAACGGCAAAGTCGTCTACCGCGACAGCTTCGACGGCGGTATGAAGGTCGCCACGAAGGAAGAATATAAAAAGGTCTACGGCTTTACGGCGGACGACATAACGCTCGGCGGTTATGTTATTAACGAAAAAACGTTGCGCTATGCCAAGCTCGAAGAGACGAAGGGCGACACGTTCACCTATTACTTCCGCCTTGCGGGCGACCGCTCTGTGGCGAGCAGTGCGGCGACCGAATCGGCGACGACCGCCGTCGCTTTGCAGGCGAAAACTTACGGCGGGCTCGAAGGGCTCCCTTCCTTCTCCGATGTCGACATCCATCTCACGCTGAAAAAGGACTGGACGCCCGTCTCCTACACCTCCGAATGCTCTTACGATTGTAAGAAGATCCTCAAAATGAGCATTGTGCAGACGCTCAGTTGCACCTATTCCGAAGTCAACGGCACGGTGACGATTCCGAGCGTCAGCGCCTTCAACGAACAGCTCGGCGCAACGCCCTCGCAGGTCGCGCCCATACAGGCGGAGACGGAACCTTTCATGCAGCTCGCGTCCGCGCTCGGCTCCGCGCTCGATGAGAACGAGACGCTCTCCCTTCCCTTCTCGATCGCGCTCGATCTCTCCGGCGAGCCCATTACGGTGGGCGGCGAGCTCAGCTTAAAGCTCAGGCGCGGGGAACTCGAAGGCGGCGATATGGCGAATGCGTTTGTCCTTCGCGCCGATCTCGACCTTAGCGCCATTCCGCTCCTCTCGCAATATGCGAACACCTTTACGGTGCGCTATGTGGGCGAGGGCACGCTCCTTCTTCTGCTCAACAACAGAACGGATGGCAAGGACAACTATCTGTTTACATACGCGCTCGATCTGGGAGAGACGCTCTCTTCCGGCGCAGGGCTCGATCTTTCCGTTGCGAATTTGCAGAAGCTCTTAGAGCAGCTCGTCAACATCGAAAAGACGGATGCGGGCTACCAGCTCGCCGTAAAACCCGAATATGTCGCGCTTCTTTCCGCACGTTACAACGAATTTGTAACGGAGCTTGCGGGAACGCTCGGCGAAACGCACGGCTACATTGCCTCTTTGCTCGGATTTACGATCGACGCGCTCTCCGCCGACTTTGCGGGGTCTGAAAAGACGACGGGCGCCGTGCTCTCTCTGAAAGCGACCCCTCCCGAAAACACGACGATGGGCGAGAAGATCGATTTAAGCCTCGACGTCGGGCTTCTCAACAGTAGCAGACTGTTCAGCGGCGCATTTGGTGGCGAGTTGCAACTCCGCTTGAATCCCTCTGCCGTTTGGACGCAGAACTTCTTTGCGATCGCGCAGGGAAAACTTCATCTCGATCTTACGCCCGCACAGCTGATCTTGCAGATGCTCGGAGCGCTCGGTAGCATGATCCCCGATTTGCCTTCTTGGATCAGCGCCGACCTCAACAGCCTCGACGTCTATTATCCGGGCAACGGCGTGCTCACGCTTGCGCTCAGCAATGCGGCAGGGGAACCTGTCTTTACGACCGATATTGATTTGACGCAGTACTTCCCGGCGGCGACCGCGCTCGACGGCGAAGCGGGCGGAATGCAGGGCTTGCAGGGGCTCGCACTTCCGCAGATCATCTTCGAGATCAAGGAGAACGGCTTCTCGATCTCCCTCGGCGAAAACCTCGTGCAAGCGCTCGACGCCGCTTATCAATCGCTCGTACAGATGGCGGTGGATTATGTCACGGCGGCGGCAGGCGATATGGGATTCCTCGCGGGGTCAATGATTAGCGGCTTTCTTAACGCCGAGATCACGGGCGCAGGGATCTTTATCGGCAGAACCGAAGAAGGCAAATTTACTTTCAATCTCAATGTCGACGGCATTCCCGAAATAAACGGGGATTCCGAAGTCGTATCGTTGCTCTCTATCACGCTCACCCACGACGGAGAACTTGACGCAGAGGAGAAGAAAACCCTCCTTGCGGTCGGCGAAACGGTCAAAGAGCTCCGCGAGATGAACGCAAAGGCGGCGGACTACGACGCGCAGGTGCAGAAACTCATCGAAGAGATGGATGTTTCCGAAGCGGGATATGAGCAGTATGTCGCAAAAGTCACTGCACTGCAAAAAAAGATCGCTTCCGAAAAAGACGGCGTGAAATCGCTCATGGCGACGAAGTCCTATCTCGCAGAAACGACTGCCGATGAAGAGAAAACCACCGTTCTCCTTCTCACTGCGGAGCTCTATCACGCGCGTGCAGAGGAGTTCAAAACGAAATTTGCGGAAATCAAACAGAGCGGAAGTTCCGATGTCGAGATCGACGGCAAATGGGACGAACTCAACGCCCTGTACGAGAAGTCCGCAACCGTTTCGGACATCACCGTCCCCGCGGTCAACGGAAACAAAGTTCTCATCAATGCGATCGGCGAGGATTTGATCAAAGAATATCTTGCAAAGCGCGACGAATATGAAACGGCGATGGCAAATGCACTCAAAGCCAAGATCGAAACCGCCGCTGAGACGTTCGCCGCGGCCGAAGGCCGCGACGATTGGACGGACGCGCTCACCGAAATCGTCACGGACTTCAAGCCCGTTTACGACAAGCTCCCCGCAGACAAACAGGCAAATGTCACCGGATATTCAAAGTATGTGAAAGACATTTACATCAGGAACATCGACGGGGTCATGGCGGAGTATAAAGCGGTCCAAACCGAATTGGAAGAGTTGGACGAGAATGAGGATGTGACGATCGACGAACTTCTCGCCGCCATGAAAAAACTCTCCTTGGCGTATGCGTGGGGATATGGCTATGATTATTGGGAAACCAATACGATCGAAAAAGTACAGCCCTGGGGAACGACGTGGATAACCTCCTTAAAGCCGGCGGATCTGAGTGAGGAAGAGCAGGCGAAAATCAGCGATCTCAATACGCTCAACCGTTCGCTCATGAAAGGCACGACCGCTACGGAGGTCCTCGGCAAGTATACCGATCTCATTATAACAGAGGTCCGCGCTCTGTATGAGCAGATCAAAGATTGCAGGACCGTCACCGAAGGAGAGGATGACCGGTGGAATTTCGAAACGCTCGATGATCAAGAAGCAGTGCTCGAAAAGATCCACGGGCTCCGCTTCCTGATCTGTAAAGTTCTCCCGTCCTCTATCAATGATGAATTCGAGAAAGACCCCGAGTTGAATCAATTCGCGCGGATTGATCTCACCAAGTATGAAGAGGCGCTTGTAGAGCACTTGAAAGCTACGCCCGGCGACTGATCGGCATAAAGACTTGAAAAAAGGGACCCTTCGGGGTCCTTTTTCGCTCACCGCAGTGTTTTTTTGGCGCCTCCTTTGAGGAGGAGCTGTCACCGAAGGTGACTGAGGTGGTGTTATTATGTCCCCCCGCGCGCCCTTTCCTAATATGTCATTCCGAGCTTGTCGAGGAATCGCCGCAGTTTTTTTTGCCCTCCCCCGCGCGAATGCGCGGGGGAGGAGCGGTGCCGTTCTCTCAACAGCCCTGCGGGCTGTGAGGGGCACCGCGACAGGAGCGTTGGCAAACGTGACGGGG
>CANRNP010000035.1 GCA_947632015.1 uncultured Clostridia bacterium
GACATGGTGAAGAGCGGCATCATCGACCCGACGAAGGTCACCCGCTCGGTACTCCAAAATGCCGCGTCGGTCGCTTCCACCCTCCTTACGACGGAATCGATCGTCACCGACATTCCCACGCCCCCCGCTCCCGCGGCTCCCAACCCCGGCATGGGCGACATGTACTAATCCGAATAGATACTAATCCGAATAGAAAAAAGGGCGGCAACGCCCTTTTTTTTGTGTCATTTTTACGGTTGTCCGAAGCGCATGGAACATGCCGGGCCCCGGCGAGACGCCCCTCGTAGCGGCTCGCAGGCTCGTGACAGCTCCCCTCAAGGGGCGCAAAGGGATCCTTGTCCACCCATTGAGGGGTGGGTGGCTCGCGAGAAACCGAGCGAGACGGAAGGGGTGTTTTTTCTGTTATTTTCCCATCATTTCGTGTACTATGTCACGCATAGTACACAAATTAAGCGAAATTACTTTTTCATGAGCGGGGCGCCGCTTTGCCATGCCTGCCCCACCTTTTCGCCGATCGCATAATAGCCGTTTTGCATCTGGTCGAACACGAAGGCGTTGAGCTTTTTGGGGTCGATCTTCCCCTTTCCGTCGAGCACTTTTTCATCGGCAAGCACGTTTACGATCTCGCCGATCACGCGGAAGCCAGACTTCTCTTCCCCCATCGAAAGGACTTTGCATTCGAGGGTGAGCGGAAAATCGACGACGACGGGCGCGTCTACCCGCTTGCTCTTCACCGCGGTGAGCCCCGTCCGCTCGAACTTATCTTCCATCTTGTTGCCCGTGGCGATGCCGAAGAAGTCCGCCTCGGCAAGGTGCGGAATATCGGCGACGGACAGGGTGAACGCACCGCGCTTTTTGAGATTCTCCGTCGTCTTGTGGTCCTCGCTGATATTGAGCGCAACCATGTTCTCGGAGCAGATCCCGCCCCAAGCCATGTTCATCACGTCCACTTTGTCCCCCTCCCCATAGGTCGCGATGAGCAGCACGGGCATGGGAAATACATAGGGTTTTACGCCAAGGTCTTTTAACATTTTTCTTTCCTCCTTTTTCTCTATTTTACCGCGTTTGCCGCGCGGTGTCAACCGCCTCGCGGCATTTCGGGCAAAAGAGCGGACGCCGAAACGTCCGCCCTTGTCTTTCCGTTATTTATTCTTCTTGCCGATGAGCCTTCTCACGAAATCGGGAAGCTGCTGGTCGCGCGAGCTCGTCTCTGCGGGCGCCTCTTCGGGCTCTTCCGCGGGAGCGGCGGGGCGGGGCGCCTCGTACTCTGCGGGCGGAGCGCCGTAGGGCGGTTCGTAACCGTATCCGGGCTGCGGAGTATATGCGGGCTGAGGCGCGGGCGCATAACCGCCGTAAGGGTTATAGGCGCCGCGGGGAGGAACTGCGGGCGCGGGAGCCGCGGGACGGGGATCCGCCGGTCTCGCCTGCGGAGGGACCGCGGGTGCGGGAGCCGCGGGACGGGGATCTGCCGGTCTCGCCTGCGGGGGAGCCGCGGGAGCGGCGCCGGGCGCGGGACGCTGGTAGGTCTGCGTGCGGGTATCGGGATGAGCGCCCGCCGCGGGGAAGCCCGTCGCAATGACGGTGACTTCCACTTCGTCGCTGATGTTCTCGTCGATGCAGGCGCCGAAGATGATATTTGCGGTATAATCCACCACGCTGTGGATGAGGGAAGCCGCGAGCTTCACCTCGTCGAAGGTAAGATCGTTTCCGCCGACGACGTTGAGGATGACGCCCGTCGCGCCCTCGATGGTCGTTTCGAGGAGCGGGCAGTTGACCGCGAGGCGCACCGCCTCCACAATCCTGTTCTCGCCCTTGGCAACGCCGACGCCCATATGGGCGAGCCCTTTGTCTTTGAGGATCGCCTTTACGTCCGCAAAGTCGAGATTGATGAGCGCGGGGGTAACGATGAGATCGGCAATGCCGCGGATACCCTGCTTCAAAACTTCGTCCGCCACGCGGAGCGCTTCGCTCATGGGCGCGTTCTTGGGAACGACGTCGCTGATCTTTTCGTTGGGAATGATGATGAGGGTATCGACGTATTTTTTGAGGTTATCGAGCCCCTTCATCGTGTTGTCCATTCTGCGCTTGCCTTCGAAGGAGAAGGGCTCCGTGACGACGGCGACGGTGAGGATCTTCATATCCTTCGCCATCTTGGCGATCACGGGAGCGGCGCCCGTGCCGGTACCGCCGCCCATTCCGGCGGTGATAAACAGCAAGTCGGTCTTTTCGATCGCCTTGATGAGCTCTTCTTTGTTCTCTTCGGCGGCGGCTCTGCCGATTTCGGGATCCGCCCCTGCGCCGAGCCCCTTCGTGAGGTGGGCGCCGATCTGGATCTTGACCTCCGCCTTACTGCAAGCGAGGATCTGCGCGTCGGTATTGACGGCGACATATTCCGCGCTGGTGATGCCCGCGTCGATCATGCGGTTGACCGCGTTATTCCCCGCGCCGCCCACGCCGATGACTTTGATCCGCGCTCTGCCGGTATATTCGGGCTCTAAGGGAGCGGGCGTCGAAGTCCGTTCCGCCGGCTGGCTATCTCTGCCCACATAAGGGATATTGTCGTTATACATCTTTAACCTCCGAAACCGTTTAATAATCTAAAAAATTTCCCGCTCATGCGGTAATCTTCATAAGCCATATCCGTGAGCGCGATGCGCGAGCTCATGGAAGGTTTGTTGTAATAGGGCAAGTCGGGCGCGAGCTGTTCGCACACGCAGTTGAGCCGCTTGGAGAGATGTTCGAGCGCGCCGCGGATCCCGTCGAGCCCTTCGCCCGTCACATAGAGCGGCTTCATATCGAGCTCCTTCCCCGAACACTCTTCGAGGAATCCGCTCACCTGCTCGCAGATCTCGTCGAGCCCGGCTTTTACTTCCTCCACAAACACGTCGGTCGGGATCTCGTAGTTTACGCCGCGGAAGAAGAACTCCCTGCTCTTTGCCTCCCGTTTGAGATAGAGGTTGGAGCGGGTGAGAAGCTGTACGGCGCCCTCGTAGGGAATGCCGAACTTCTGCATAAGGCGGACGGCAATCTGCCCCTGCCCGACCCAGTAGGTGTATTGCGCGAGAATCCCCCCGCCGAGGACAAGGCACACGGTGGAAGAAAGAAATCCCACGTCGAGGAAGAACGCATACTCATCGCGCGTTTCCGGCGGGATGAGATAGCATGCGGTCGCAAGCTGCGTGGGCAGAAAATGCAGGGCGATCTTCGTATCTTCGAAGATCTTCTCAATGACGGAAGCGAAATACTCGGTGCAATAGAAATAGGAGAGCACGCCCGAAAGCCCCGTGGAATAGAGCCCCGTGGGATCGGCGACGCGGCGGTTGTCCGCCGTGGTGTAGATCATGCTCGTCACGCGGATGGCGCGGTAGCCCTCTCTCTCTTCCTTTCCGCTGTCGAAGAGGGCGTCGATCTCTCTCGCCCCGATCTTCGTCCGCTTGGGGAACCCCACCATCTGCTCTTTGGGAACGACGAGGGTGAACTCCCCCGGCACGCCCACATAGAGGGCGCGGAATTTTTCGCCGCAGATCTGCTCCACGGCGTCAAGGGCGCGGTGTACGGCGCGGGAAAGCTCCGCCGCGTCATAAAATTCACCGTCCTGATAGCCGCCGTAGGGCTCCGTCTTGCTGGCGCGAAAGACGAACGTGTTGTTCACCCCCCTCTCGCCGACAAAGATCGCGATCTCGGAAGAACGGATATCGAGGACTGCTACGCTCTTTTTAGACATTTTCTTCCCCTTGTGTAATCTTTCCATATTATATCAAAATATAGTGTGTGTGTCAAGAGAATGAGACGATTTTTTTTGAACGTGTTCAAACATTTTCCGCCAAAAACCGCGGCGGGGCAGGAAAAAACCGCCGGCGCGATCGGTCGGCGGTCGGAAGTTGTTTTTGCCGGACTTAAAACGGGAGCTGCGCGCGGTGTTCGCTCACGGTGAAGCCGCCCGAAAGGAGGTCTACCACGTCGAAGAACCCGTACAGGCGCTGGACGTCCGTGAGGGACAAATAGCGGGTGAGCACGGCGGACGCCTTCTCCTCGGTGAGGTGGGAGGGCTGGTACACGTCCGCATATACCCCCTCGGAAAAACCGACGCGGAAGAAGAAGTCCCCTTCGAGGGTGTTCCCGGTGGGCACAAGGCGGATAGAGCGGATGTTTGCGCGGATGTCGTCGAGCTCCTCCGCAAAGACGTTGCAAAACAGGAGCGCTTCCGAAAAGCATTCGCCCGAAACGCCGCTGCCCGCGCGGTGCAGGGAAAATCCCTCCAAGAGGACGTTTTCCCCCTTGCGGCGGTTGGTGTTGTCCGCTTTTTCGTAGAGGTAATTCCCCTCGTCGTCGAGGATCGCGAACTTCCCGTTTTCGAGCGCGAAGGCATACGTCTCCCTGCGCTCGGAGACCGAGAGCACGACGGTCCGCGGGAATTGTTTTTCCACCGACTCCAAGCGGAAGGCGGGATAGGCGTTTACGCTCTCCCGCACCTCTTCAAGATCGAGAAACGTGGTGCTCTTGCCCACGAAGTTCTCTTCAAGGTCGGCTTGGAGCGCGTAGGAATCGGCAACGCCCTCCTCCGAGAGCAGGGAGAACTGCACGCGGATGTCGGTAACGGTGAACACGGCGTTGAGCGCCGCGGCAAGGACCGCGCCGAGCAGCACGAGCCCGATGAATGTAGCAAGTAAAATTTTTCCCTTCTTTTTCATAAGCAGTTCCCCCGCGGACGGTGAAAACGCCCGAAGTCGCCTACACCCGTACCCGCTTTATCTTAGCACCCAAGCCGGTCAGTTTTCCCTGTAAATCGGCGTAACCGCGGTCGATATGACCTAAATCGAACACTTCGCTCGCGCCCTCCGCGCCCAGCGCCGCCAGAACGAGCGCCGCGCCGCCCCGCAGGTCCCCTGCCGTAACGGCGGCGCCGTGGAGCCTTTTCACGCCGCGGACAAACGCCGTCCGCCCGTTGACCTCGATGTCCGCCCCCATCCTTCTGAGTTCGGGCACATATTTATAGCGCGTTTCGAAGAGGTTCTCCACGATGACGGCTCCCCCCTCCCCGCCGCTGTTGAGCGCGGTCGCCTGCGCTTGCAGATCGGTGGGAAAACCGGGGAAAGGCATCGTTTCGACGCGGCGGTTGCATTTGAGCCTGCCGCTGCTCCCGATCCTTATTTTATCATTTTTTGCATGGATTTTGCAACCGTTTTCACGCAATTTATGTAACAACATGCGAATATTCTCAGGCGCGACGCCCCGCACTTCGACTTCGCCGCCGCAGATGGCGCACGCCATGAGGTAGGTGCCCGCCTCAATGCGGTCTTTGATGGGGGTATAGTCTACCCCGCGGAGCTCTTTCACGCCCTCGATCTCGATGACGTCCGTGCCCGCGCCCCTTACCTTTGCGCCCATGCCGTTGAGGAAGTTCATGAGATCGACGATCTCAGGCTCTTTCGCGGCGCCCTGCACGACCGTTCTCCCCTCCGCCTTGACGGCGGCGAGCAAGATGTTTTCGGTCGCCCCCACGCTGGGGAAGTCGAGCGCGATCTCCGCCCCCCGCAAAACGTCGCACTTGCAGAAGATGAACCCCTCCCGCTCCTCGATCTTCACGCCGAGCCGTTTGAGCGCGGAAAGGTGCAGGTCGATGGGACGGAGCCCGATGTCGCATCCGCCCGGATAGGCGATCACGGCGCGGCGGAACCGGGTGAGAAGAGAGCCGAGCATGAACACGGAAGAGCGAAGCTCCTTGGTGAGCGCGGAAGAGATCTCGTGCGAACAGGCGTCGGCGCTGTCTACGACGACGTCTCCGCCGCGGAAGTCCGCGCGCGCGCCGAGTTCCCGCAGGATCTGTACCATACAGAGGGCGTCCGCGATGGCGGGGACCTCTCTGATCGTCACTTGTTTCTCCGTTAAAACAGACGCGGCAAGCAAAGGCAGCACGGAGTTCTTCGCCGACTGGGCGGACACGATCCCCTGCAACCTCCTTCCCCCGTCTATGATAAATTTATCCATAATAACTCCTTGCGCAACGGGGCATAACCCCGAAAAAGCCCGCTTCGGGCTTAAAACGCATTTTTTCTCATAGCATCTTATGAATTTTCCCCGCGGGATTGTGTCGGGAAACGCCGTAGACGACGCCCATCGCGGTCATGGTCACGACGAGCGAGGTATTGCCCGCGCTCACGAGAGGAAGCGGAAGCCCCGTGGGCGGGATGCACCCGCTCACGACGAGCGCGTTGAGCGCCGTCTGCACGGTGAAGGCGAGCATGATGCCCGAAACGAGCATGTATCCGTAAAAATTATCGCAGGAGCGCGCAATGCGGAATCCCCGCCAGATAATAAATCCGATGAGGGCGAAGAGCAGCAGGACGCCGAAAAAGCCCGTCTCTTCGGCGATGACGGAGAGGATGAAATCGCTCTCCGCAAAGGGAAGAAAGCGGTATTTCTGGCGGGAGCGGAAGAGCCCCGTGCCGAACAGATCCCCGTTCGCGAGCCCGTAGAGGGACTGGATGAGCTGGTAGCCCTCCCCTTTCGGCGACTGCCAAGGGTCGAGGAAGGCGGAGAGCCTCTTCAAGCGGTAGGGCTCCATGAAGATGAGGGCGGGCACGGCGCAAAGGACGGGCACGGCGATCGCAAATAACGTTTTCCACGAGGCGCCCGAAAGAAAGATCATGCCGACGGTGACCGCCGCGATGAGCATCGTCACGGACATGTTGGGCTCCGCAATGACGAGGGCGCACACCGAGAGCCCCGCAATAAGGACGGGAAGCGCCCCCTTTGCCGTGCGCATGCGGGCGGGGTCCTTCGCGAACCACCCCGCCGCGAACAGCACAAGCCCGTATTTGGCGAGTTCGGAGGGCTGAACGGTAAATCCGCCGAAGCCGATCCAGCGCGTGGCGCCGTAATTGCTCTTCCCCACCCCCGGCACGAACACGAGCGCGAGCAGCACGAGGGAGACGAGGAGGGCGGGCAGTCCCGCCTTTTTGAGTTTTTGGTAATCAAGAAAGGAGATCGCGATCATTCCCGCGAGACCGAGCACGAATCCCGCGATCTGCTTTTTGACGAAATAGAGCCCGTCGCCGAACTGCGTTTCCGCATTATACCAGCTTGCGGAGTACACGCATACGACGCCGTATGCGGCAAGGAGCAGGACGGCGGCGAGAAAAGCGACGTCCCCGCGCCCGCGCGGCGCGCGGGCGCGGGGAAAAGGCGCACTGCGTTTATTCTTCGGCAAGGCGCTCCTCCGCGGGACGTTCCCTTCTTTCCTCGGTCAGAATGCCGAGCAATTCCTTGAAGCGCTCTCCCCTCTCCTCGTAATTGCGGAAGCTGTCGAAACTCGCCGAGGCGGGGCTGAGAAGGAGGTTCTGCCCCCGCTTCGCCGTGAGGAAGGCGACGCGGACGGCGACGTCGAAGGGACGGCACAGCGTAACGGCGGTGTAGCCCTTTTTGAGCGCGGCGCCGAGCACGCGGAAGGCGTTTTCGCCGTAGATGACGGTGTGGACGACCCCGCTCGTTTTCACCGCGTCGAAGAGCGGCTCGTAAGAATACCCTTTATCCTTCCCCCCGACGAGGAGAACGCTCTCCCCGCGCACGCTCTTCACCGCCTTGATCGCCGAATCGACGTTGGTCGCCTTGCTGTCGTCGATGAAGGTCACCCCGTCGAGCTCGCCGATGCGTTGCAGGCGGTGGGCGACGCCGCGGAAGGTTTTCAGGGCGGAGGCGATCGTGTCGTTTCCTACCCCGAAGAGCTTTGCCGCGCAGATGGCGGCGAGGGCGTTCGCCGCGTTGTGTTCGCCGTCGAGGGGAAGCTCGGAAACGGGAAAGAGTTTTTCGCCCATAAAACAGAACGATCCCTCGCTGAGATAGCCGCCCTCTACGGGCTCGCGCAGGGAGAACCAAACGGGTCGCGCCTTCGTCTTTTCGGCAAAGCCGCGCACGACGGGATCGTCGTGGTTCAGAACGGCATACTCGCTCTCCGTGCAGTTTTTGAGGATGCGCGATTTGAGATAGATGTAGTTCTCCATGTTGTAGTGGCGGTTGAGGTGGTCCTCGGCGATGTTGAGGACGACGGCGACGTGCGGGCGGAGAGAGGCGAGCGTTTCGAGCTGGAAGGAAGAGACCTCGATCACGGCGAGCCCGTCCTCGCCGAGCTCCTTCACGCAGGAAGAGAGCGGGCGTCCGATGTTGCCGCAGGCGACGCTCTTCTTTCCCGCCGCCTTGAAGATCCCTTCGAGCATGGTGACGGTCGTCGTCTTGCCGTTCGTGCCCGTAACGGCGACGGAGGGACAGGCGAGATTGAGCGCGCCGAGCTCCATTTCGCCGATGATGCGCTTCCCCGCCCGTTTGAAGGCAACGGGGAGGGGGTGATCGACGGGGATACCGGGGCTCAGGACAAGGATGTCGCACTCGGCAGACCGCCGTTCGAGCTCCTCCTTATGTAGAATGACGCAACCCTTCTCGCGGAGCGCATTTGCGGTTGCGGCGACGCTCCCCTCCTCCACGTCGTCGAAGCAATAGACCTTCGCGCCGCGGGAGAGCAGATACTCGCTCGCCGCAAGCCCCGAACGGGAGAGCCCGGCGACGAGAAAGGTTTGTCCGGAATACAGCATATCGTCCTCCTTACACGAACGGGAACAGGAGCGTTGCCCCAAGCAGGGCGGTCACGGCGGCATAGCAGTAGGCGATCTTCCCTTCGCTGTACCCCTTCATCTGGAAATGGTGATGGATGGGCGCCATGAGAAACACTCTCTTTCCCGTTTTTTTATAGTATATTACCTGAATGATGACGGATATGCTTGAAAGGACGAACATTGCGCCGAGGACGGGAATGACGAGCGCGTTGCCCGTGATGAGGGAGCAGGATGCGGCAAAGCCTCCCAAAGACAGGGAGCCCGTATCCCCCATGAACACGCTCGCGCGGTTGGTGTTGAAGATGAGATACGCCCCCAGCGCGCCGCCGAGGCACATACAGAGCGCGGCGACGTTCCCGTTCTCGTATTGCAGAAGAAGCAGGGCGCCGAGGGAGAAAAAGAAGGCGGCGCACGTCCCGCCCGCGAGCCCGTCGAGCCCGTCGGTGAGATTGACGCCGTTGACGGTGGCGATATACACGAACAGTCCGAGGGGAAGCATCCACCAGCCGATGTCGACCGAAAAGCCGGAATAGGGAAACCGGAGGACGGTGAGCCCCTCGACGCAACAATACACCGACGCGATGACGGCGACGGCGAGCTGGAAAAAGATCTTCTGGTAGGGACGGAGCCCTAAATTGTCGTGGCGGCGCTTTTTGAGCAGGTCGTCCAAAAAGCCCACGGCGAGATAGCCGAGCCCCACGGCAAGGCAGACGAGAAAGGGCTTGTCCCCGACCCCGCAAAAGGCGAGCGCGACGAAAGAGGCGGCGAGGACGAACCCCAGCCCGCCCATCGAAGGCGTTCCGCTTTTTTTCTCGTGTTCCTTCACATAGCGAAGGATGTTCTGCCCCGCTTTCAGCCTCTTCAAGAGAGGGATCTCCGCAAGACAGAACGCGAAAGAGAGCGCAAAAGAAAAAACGGCGCAAAAGAGCGAAATTCTCATGCAAGTTTCCCGATGATCTTTTTCACGGTATCTTTGTCATTATAGTCGAATTTTATCCCCATGATCTCCTGGTAGGTCTCCCCGCCCTTGCCCGCGATGAGCAGAACGTCCCCCTCCCGCAACAGTTTCAAGGCGTATTCGATCGCCTTCTCCCGCTCCTCGACGGCGACGTATTCCTTCGACACGGCGCGGTAACCCTCCTCGATCGCGGAAATGATCGCGCAGGGATCTTCAAAGCGGGGATTATCGGAGGTGATCACCGAAAAATCGGCGAGCCGCGCCGCCGTCTCCCCCATGACCTTCCGTTTGCCCTCGTCGCGGTTCCCGCCGCAGCCGAAGAGCAGCACGAGCCGCCCCTCGCACAGTTCGCGCAGGGCGCCGAGCGCTTTTTCCAGCCCGTCCGGGGTATGGGCGAAGTCCACGAAGATCTCCGCGCCGCCATAGCTTCCCACCCGTTCGAGGCGGCCTTCCACCCCCCGCACGCCCGACAGCCCGCGCACGATCTGGTCGGGATCGGCGCCGAGCGCCTGCGCCGTGCATGCCGCCGCGAGCGCGTTCTGCACGTTGTGTCGCCCGATCAGGGCGAGTTCCGCGTCGCACAGCTCGTCCGAAAGGTTGAACAGCGCCCTCGTCCCGCGCAAGCTCTCCTCCTCGATGAGCGCAAAAGCGTCGGCGGGCTCTTCCAGCCCGTAAAGAAGATGCGGCGTCCCGATTTGGAGCAATTCGCGCGTAAAGGGGTCGTCGGCGTTGTACACGGCGAGCTTACAGCGGTCGGGCGCAAAGAGCGCCTTCTTCGCCTCGCCGTAGGCGCGCATATCGCCGAAAAAGTCGAGATGATCCCGCGTGAGGTTGGTAAAGACGCCCGCGTCGAACAGGATGGGAAGGGTCTTACGCAGGGCGAGGGCGTGCGCGGAGACTTCCATCACGACGTCCTGAACGCCCGCTTCCCTCATATCCGCGAGCAGGGAAAAGAGGGAAACGGGGTCGGGCGTGGTGAGCCCCGGCGGGACGCTTCTCCCCATATAGCGCGCGCCGAGCGTGCCGATGAGCCCGACGTTCCGCCCCGTCTCCCTCAGAATCGAGGCGAGCAGGTGGCAGGTCGTCGTTTTCCCGTTGGTGCCCGTTACCCCCGCAAAGCGCATCTCCCGCTCCGGGTGCCCGTAAAAAGCGGCGGAAAGGCGCGCCATCGCCTCTCTTCCGTCCGGGACGATGAGGCGGGCGCAGGAGAGCGGGAGATCGCGTTCGCACACGACGCTCGCTCCGCGGGCGGCGGCGTCCTCGGCAAAGTCATGCGCGTCCGCCGCGTTGCCGCGGAAGCAGAAAAAGAGGTCCCCCGCCTCCGCCGTACGGCTGTCCGTGCAGAGCGCCTTGATCTCGGCGTCCCCGACCAGCCTCTTTTCGGAGAGTTCTTTTGCAAGTTCGGAAAGTTTCATATCAAGCCCCCTCCGGGGGGATGTTCCTCGCGCGGATGATCCCCTCGAATATTTCCTTCGCGCAGGGCGCGGCGACCGTACTGCCGTAATAGCTCCCCTGCGGTTCGTCCACGATGATGAGGGCGAGAAAGCGCGGCGCGTCCGACGGAAAATAGCCGACGAAGGAAGAGACGTACTTCCCCTGCGCGATCTGCCCGTTCTCGTACTTTTGCGCGGTCCCCGTCTTGCCCGCGACGCGGTAGCCCTCGATGTAGGCGTGCTTGCCGCTTCCCTCCCGCACAACCCCTTCGAGCATGGAGGAGAGCAGACGGGAGGTCTCCTCGCTCACCGTGCGCGCGACGAGCTTCTTTTCCGCGCGGAAAGAGACGTACCCGTCGTCGGAAAACACTTCCCGCAGCAGGTGCGGCTCGTAGTAACAGCCGCCGTTGACCGCGGACGCCGCGGCGCAGGCGAGTTGCAGGGGAGAGAGCGCAATCGTCTGCCCGAAGCCGATGCGCGCGAGGTCGCAATCCCTCACGCTCCCCTCCGGAATGAGCATCCCGACCGCTTCGCCCGAAAAATCGATCCCCGTCGCCTTGCCGAAGCCGAAGGCGGTGAGGTAGGAATAGAAGGTCTCCTTGCCGAGGGAGAGCGCCATGTCCACAAAGCAGGGGTTGCAGGAGTTGTTGAGGGCGTCCGCAAGCGTCTGCTCCGCGTGTTTGCCGTTCTTATGGTCGCTCCAACACTTGATCGTCGTGCCGTCCACACTGCGGGTGCGGCTGCTCGGAAAGATATGATCGGGAGAAAACGCGCTCGCGTTCCCCTTCCGCCACTCTTCGAGGTCGGCGGCGGCGGTCACGATCTTGAAGGTCGAGCCGGGCTCGTAGATGTCGCTCACGATACAGTTGCGCGAGAGACGGTTGAGGGCGTCCATGTCGTCGCGGGGAGGTTCGTTGAGGTCGTAAGAGGGCAGGTTGACCATCGCGAGCACCGAAAAATCCTGCGGGTCGAGCACGATACAGCGCGCCGCCTTTGCCGAAGTCGCGGCGAGCGTGCGCCCCATGACCTCTTCGGCGATCGCCTGTATGCGGTAGTCGAGGGTGAGTTTGAGGTTCATCCCCGCCTCGGCGGGCAGGTAGGAAGCGGAAGTCCCCTCGATCTCCGCCCCCACAAGATCGGTCTCATAGAGGATCTCCCCCTTCTTGCCTTTGAGAAAGGAGTCGTAAAAGCGTTCGGCGCCCGTCGTGCCCTCGCTTCCCATCGCGGTGAAGCCGATGACCTGCGCCGCAAGGGAGCCGTAGGGATAGACCCGCCTGTTGTCCCGCGAATAATAGACGCCCGCAAGCCCGCTCCCCTCGATGCGCTGCACGAGGGATTTTTCCGCCTGTTTGACGAGGGTAATCTCGGAGCGGGAGCGGTCGGAAAGTTTCGCTTTCATTTCCTCGAAGGAAATTCCGAGGAGGGCGGAGAGGGTCTGCGCCGTCTCCGCGGCGTCCTTTACGGCGTTGGCGCGCGCATATACGCTGTATGCGCTCTCGTTTCCCGCGAGGAGTTCGCCGTTGCGGTCGAAGATCTTGCCGCGTTCGGGGGTTATGGGGATCTCCCGCGTCCACTGGTCGAGGGCGAGATAGACGAGGTCTTGCCGCCAAAAGAGCTGTACATAGCAAAACCTGCCCAAAAAAACGCAAAAAAGAAAGGCTATCGCCAGCATAACGGCAAATAACCTCTTTCGTAGGACAGTCAAAGAAAAGTCCGTATTCTGTTTTATTTTATCTCCCCCGGCTCTTTATCAGCGGGTCATGCCGTGTTCGAGAGCCCATGCCTCAATGTTTTCTTCGGAAGTAAGGTCTGCGATCTCGCCGTTGATGCCGTTGAGCTGTTCGGTAAGGCGGGCATATTCCGTCTCGCGCGCCGCCACGTCCTCGTTGATGGAATTGATGATGGCGGTATTGATGCAGACCGCCGCAAGAAGCAGGATGATCACGCCGGCAACGGCGAGAAGCACCATCTTCGTGCGGAAAGAGAGCTCCGTCATGAGGCGGTTCGTCTTACGCTCTTCCGCAACGTTCCTGTGCTCCATCGTTTTGCGGGTGGGCGTCGCGTCCTCTTCGGAATCGTACGATCCCGCGCCGGTAGGCTCGTAAGAGGGCTCGTATGCGGGCTTATAGACGGGTTCCGCGGGCGCCGCCGCGGGCTTATAGGCAGGCTCCGCGGGCATGTAGGAAGGGTCGTAGACGGGCGCTTCCACATAGCTCGCCGGCGCTTCGGGCGTCGCGGTCATATCGCGCAGTTCGCCGTTTTGGTAGAGCAGGTTCTCAAAGAGCATTCCCCTGCCGCGCGCGGGCGCTTCGGACGCCGCGGGGGCGGGCGCCTCCGGAGCGGAGACGGGCGCATAATCCTTTACGCTCTTTGCGGGCATATCGCCGACCCGCTGCAAGCTCTGCATGCCGACGGTGACGGGAATGTAATCGGCAAGGCGGCGCGCCGCGCTGGGCGCGTCGGGAGAGGTGGGCACCACGGGCGGGTGATATTCGCTCGTGGAATAGGCTGCCGTCTGATAGGCGGGAACGTGCTCCGAACGGAAAGCGGGGTATTCATATGCCCCGATGGGAGTTTCTGCCGCGGGCTTTGCGGACGTTTCGGGGATCGCTTCTCCCGCGAGCAACGCCTGCATCCGCGCAGACATCATTTTTCGGTGTTCTTTCTCCTCCTCGGAAACGCCGCTCTCCCGATCGAGTAACTTGTCAGCCATGATTTTCTCTCCTTATCTCTATTCTTTATCTTGTCCGATCATGCCTTGATTTTTTCGGCAATTCTCAGTTTTGCGCATTTACTGCGCGAATTTGTTTCGATCTCCTCTCTTTGGGGCGTAAGCGGATGCTTGCTTACGAGACGGACGGAAGCCGTCTTTCCGCAGACGCATACGGGGAAGTTCTTCGGACATTCGCAACCCGTAGAAAGTTCGCGGAAGGTCTGCTTCACGATCCTGTCTTCGAGAGAATGAAAGGTAAGGATGCAGATCCTGCCCCCTACTTCGAGCCGTCCGATGAGCCCCTTGATACATGCGCCGAGCCCTTCGAGTTCTCCGTTCACTTCGATGCGGATGGCTTGGAAGGTCTGCCGCGCGCAGGCGGCGGAGCGGAACTTGGGAGGGATGCTCTCTTCAACGATCTCTCTCAGCTCGCCGCACGTTTCGATCGCGCCCTTTTCGCGCCGTTTCACGATCCCGCGTGCGATCGAAGAAGCGAATTGCTCTTCCCCGTACTCGCGCAGGATGCGAAAGAGCCTGTCCTGCGGATATTCGTTGACGACGTTTTTTGCGGTAAGCCCGCTGTCGCGATCCATTCTCATATCGAGGGGCGCGGTTGCCGACCGGTAAGAAAAACCTCTTTCTTCCTCGTCGATCTGATGGGAAGATATTCCAAAATCCAATAGCACACCGCCGAGCCTGTCCGCGCCCGCCCGATCAAGAACATTTTCAAAGTCTTTATAGTCCGATTTGAAGAGACGGAACCTGCCCGCAAACGGCGCCAGCCGCCTCTCGGAAGCCGCGATCGCCTCTGCGTCGCGGTCTACGCCGATGAGCGTCGTCCGCCCGTTCGCGGAGAGGATGCCGAAGGAGTGTCCTCCGCCGCCGACCGTCCCGTCGAAAAAGACGCCGCCGCGGTCAAGGTTTAACCCTTCGAGCACTTCTTTGAGCATCACGGGACGATGATAGAAGGGCTCCATCTTACTTGTAACCGATCCGCTTGAATGCCGATTCGTAAGTGATCACAGAGTCTCTCTCCTCGTACTTCTCCTTCGCCCAGAGTTCGAAGTGGTCGAACATCCCGATGGAGACGACCTCTTTCTTAATCTTGGCGTAAGCGCGGAGATTGTACGGGAGAACGATCCGCCCCTGCTTGTCCGTCTCGACGCGCTCGACCGACGAGAAGATCTTTCTCACCGAATCGAGCCCATCCTCGGAATCTTCGTGTTCTTCGTATTTTTTCAAAAGCCACTTATCGAGCACGTCCCGTTCGTAAACGTTGATGTTGCCCTGCGGCCCGACGATGAGGGAAAAGCGCTTGCCGCTCTTGTCCTCCGCCTCCTCTTCGCCTTCGGGGAAGAACTTCGACGGAATGCGCACGCGGAATTTTTCATCGATCTGGTGCATGACCGTTCCACTTAAAATATTCATGGATCCCTCCCCCTTTTTTCAGCGTTGTCCATATTGTAACACACTCCTTTTTCCTTGTCAACCACTTTGCACCATTTTTTTCCACTTTTTGTCCAAAAATTTCCACACGACGTCCTTTGGGTCAATTTTTGCCGAAAAAATGCGCTTTTAGAACATTTGTTTATAGATTTTTCGGTTTATTTCCGCCGAAGCGCCCATAAAAATCACCCCATCCTCCCCTTCGGGGAGCCACTTCGAGGGCGAACTTTTGTTTATTTCGGGTTCGGAGCTCCACAAAAGCCGCAAACTTTTGTTTTTTCCGTCCACTTCCGCCCACGCAGGAGGCGCGGAAGTCCCCTCTTCCCGCATGCCGCACAGGACCTTTTGGAGGCGGGCGGCAACCCCTTCCGCCCCGTCGAAAACGGGCGCTCCGTAGAAGGCGGCGATCTCTTTTGCGAGGAAAGAATAATGGGTACAGCCGAGCACGACGCCGCCGAACTCCCCTTTTGGCAGATGTTCGGCAAGGGAGAGCGGCTCCCCGCGAAGGAGCATTGCCTCCACGGCGGCGGCAAGGCGCGGGCAGGGATGGACGGCGATCTCCGCCCGGCGGCAGCGCGCAACGAGCGCTCCGAGCCGTTCGCTTTCGGCGGTGCGCGGGGTGCAGAGCACGAGGATCTTCTTCGCCCCGCTTCGGGCGGCGGGCAGGACGGCGGGCTCGATCCCAAGCACGGGAAAGGAAAATTCGCGCCGCATATCTCCGAGGCAGACGGCGGAAGCGGTATTGCAGGCGAGGACGGCGGCGTCGGCGCCGAGCGCGCGGAAGTTTTGGAACGCTTCACGGGTAAAGGCGGCGATCTCTTCCCGCGGGCGGCTTCCGTAGGGCGCACGGGCGTTGTCGCCGAAATAGAGGAATCGGACGAAGGGCAAACGGCGGCGGCAGGCGCGGAGCACCGTAAGACCGCCGGCGCCGCTGTCAAAGACCCCGACGCAAAGTGGCATAAAAAGCTCCTCCTTTTTGCAAAATCAAAAAAATTTTTGGCTGTTTTCGCTGAAAAACAGTTTACAAGCCCTTTATTTTATGCTAAAATATCATGGTATTGTAAATCGAATTAAGGAGAACTATCGTGCCGAACATCAAATCCGCAAAAAAGCGCGTTCTCGTCACCGAAAAAAAGACGGCGCAGAACAAGGCGTTAAAGTCCGCCCTCAAAACACAGATCAAAAAGTTCTTGGCGGCTGTCAACGCGGGCGACAAGGAGACCGCCAGCAAGCTCTATCCCGAAACCGTTTCCGCGATCGACAGCGCAGCTTCCAAAGGGCTTCTGCATAAGAACAATGCGGCGAACAAGAAGGCAAAGCTCGCGAAGAAACTGCAAGCCATCGCCTGACCGCTCCCGGCGCCGCTTGGCGTATCGCCGCGCGGGTGCGTCTTACACAAAACATTCGGGGCAACGGAAAGATCCGCTGCCCCTTTTCCTTGTCCTCTCCCCTTCCCGCTTGGGGGAGCTTTTTTATTTTTTCCGCAGCGCAGGCGCCTGTATGACAATTTTGTAACGGAATCGACAAAAATTCACACTTTCTCCCCCCTTTCCCCCCCCGAAACCGCGCAATCTAACACTTTTGGGAAGTGTCCGAAAAACAGTTGACTTTTCCTACCTATTATAATATACTGTTCGGCAGTGCATGAGTTTATTTTTATTAAACTTTTCGTTTATTTTTACGAGAGTTCCGTAAAAAACAGTTAAAAGTTTACTATTGCTAAACTCACGGAGGAGGGAGCATGGAGCTCGGCGCCAAATTGAGAGAGATGCGGCAACGCAAAGGGCTGACGCAGGAGGAGCTCGCCGACCGGTGCGAGCTGACGAAGGGATACATCTCACAGCTCGAAAACGACCTTACAAGTCCTTCCATCGCCACGCTGATCGACCTGCTGAACGCGCTTGGGAGCAATCCGGGGGAATTTTTCCGCGAGGAGACGGAGCAGAAGCTGGTCTTTACCGAGGCGGAGTACATTGAAAAGCAATCCGAGGGCATGCTGTTGAGCTGGCTCATCCCGAACGCGCAAAAGAACATGATGGAGCCCGTTCTGGTGGAGTTGGAGGCGGGCGCGTCCACGAGCGTAGACTTCCCCCATGAGGGCGAAGAATTCGGATATGTGCTCGAAGGGCGGATCGCGATCGTTTGCGGCGGCAAACAGCACGCGGCGAAGAAGGGCGAAAGTTTTTACTTTACCGCCGATACGGAGCATTCTATTATAAATAAAGGAAAGGGAAAAGCGAAATTTTTGTGGATCTCCACCCCGCCGAACTTTTGATCCCCGCAGCACACGGCGCGAAGGAAACATCGCATTAGCGTTAAGACTGTGGCGACCCTTCGACACGCCTCGCTCCGCTCGTCGGCTCAGGGTGACGGATTAGAAGCGAGGCAGGGTGACGGTTCAGAAGCGGGGCAGGGTGACGGTTCAGAACAAAGGACACCACCTCAGTCTCGGCTATCACCTCGACAGCTCCTCCTCGAAGGAGGCGCCAAGAGAACACTGCGGCGACCCTTCGACAGGCTCAGGGTGACAGATTAGAAGTGGGACAGGGTGACGGATTTGAAAACAAGCCTTTCTGATTCGTCATTCCGAGCTTGTCGAGGAATCGCCTTAGCGTTAATAAGACTGCGGCGACCCTTCGACAAGCTACTTCGGAGCTTTGCTCCTCGTGCCGCCCTTCCAAAATGATCCCAAAAAAGATTGCGTAGCAAGATTTTTTGGGAAAAGGAGTAACAAGCGGTGAAAGGATAGCGGCTGGCGAAAGACAGTCGCTTCCAAAGACCGCTTTGTTGCGACGCGCGGGCGGGACAGGGTGACGTTTTAGAACAAAGGACACCACCCCCTACCCCCCTCCTAAGGAGGGGGCAAGAAAACACTGCGGCGACCCTTCGACAGGCTCAGGGTGACAGATTAGAATGCTCGTCCGCTACTTTGGAGCTTTGCTCCTCAAGCAATTATTTACGAACGCAGTGAGTAAAGAATTGCGCGAAAAGCGAGCAAAGAATCGTCCGAAACCATAAAATCTCTTGCCTTAGGCGGAATTCACTTCCGCCGTGGGCGTCTCAATTTGCCGCATACCTGCGGCTTCTTGCCCGATGAAACGAACAAGAGGACAACCATGTTAAACCGCGGGCGCACGTTTCCTCGCGCAATTATTTACGAACGCAGTGAG
>CANRNP010000036.1 GCA_947632015.1 uncultured Clostridia bacterium
GCGGCGAGTTTGCCCGAAAGAACGCCGTCCTCGCTGTAATATTCGTAGTTACGGGAGTTGTACACCGAGCGGTGCAGGTTGACGCCGGGGGCGTACCAGCCCTGCCGACCGGTGGCAACGCCGACCGCGCCCTGCGCATGTCCCAAATTATAGGTGAGGCGCTGGCTCCACGAGCAGCCCGTAAGGGTCTCGGCGGGGAACACCGTCCACTCGTTGTGCGCGTCGGCATTGACGACGTTGGTATTGAACCCTGCGGGACCGTCGCTGTCCTGGTTGCGGGGCTTGCCGATGCTCTCGATGGCGACCGTCTGGAACCCGCCCTTGCCGATGAGATCCTTGATCACGCTCTCGCTGAGGGAGTTGAGCACTTTGTCCCAGGCGTCGGTGTCGTCCCAGTTGGCGAGTTTTTTGAAGAGCTCTTCGTTATATTTGAGTTTTGCGCTCTGATCTTTGCCGTTGAGGGCGGCGGAGGAAGCCTTCGTCCCGTCCTCGTTGGTGACGAGGTATTCGTCGTTATCCGCGCCGTAGAGGTAGGAAGAGGTGTCCTTGCCGTCGTAGCCCGCATAGGTATAGTTCGCGGCGTTCTTCGCTTCGTTGTTGGGCGAACCGACTGCCGTTATGGGGAAGTTCGCAAAACCGTTTGCGCGGGAAAGATAATCCACGCCGCCCGCGATCCCGTCTTTGCCGTCGATGGGCATATTCGCATAGGCGGAAGTCCCCGTAAAGCGGTTCGTCACTTCTTCGCCCGTCACGGGGTCTTTGTCGAAGCGCGTTCCTTCCGAATACATGCCGATCATATTCGTCGCGGTGCTCTCTGCGGGCAGAGGATAGAGCTCATGCGCATTTTGCATGAGTTTGATCTCATAGTCGCCCGTTTCGAGTTCATAGCCGTAGAAGGCATTGCCGTTCTTGTCGTAAGCGTCG
Organism: uncultured Clostridia bacterium; assembly: GCA_947632015.1. Taxonomy (GTDB): domain Bacteria; phylum Bacillota; class Clostridia; order Christensenellales; family Borkfalkiaceae; genus Gallimonas. The sequence continues at coordinate 925 of CANRNP010000036.1, forward strand.
TAGGAAGCCATATCGTACGCCGTAAAGGTGATGGTAACTTCCTGCACGCTCTTTTCGGGGACGGCGGGGTCGAGAACGGCGGTTTTTCCGAACGCGAGCAGATTGACGCTCGCCTTCTCGATACCGCCCTCGTTATAGGGCGCGGTGTAGTAGAGCTGTACGACGTCGCGGGCGGGATATTCTCCCACGTTGCTCACGCGCACGGTGACCTCATACTCTCTGCCGGGCACGAGATCGGCGCCGCTGTTGAGTTCGGTGAACTCCTCCCCTTCGCGATAGCCGAACTTCACGATCTCCTGCGTAAAATCGGAGTAGCTGAGCCCGTAGCCGAAGGGATAGGCGACGACGTCGTCGTAAGTGATCCCGCGATCCGTATAGTAGCCCGCTTCGTCGGCGGTCTCGTACCACTTATAGCCGAAGTAGATCCCCTCCTGGTAGGTAACGCTTCTGCCGCCGGGAGCGGAGACGGAGAGGGCGTTCGCGTAGGTGGGGTTGAATTCCTGCCAGCTCTTCGCGTAGGTATCGGAGAGCCTGCCGGAGGGCGAAAGTTTGCCCACGGGTTCCGAGCCCGTGACGGCGTTCGTATCCTTGTCGCGGAGGAGCTTATACTGCTGTCCTACGAGCACTTCGGGAATGGCGAACGCGCCCGACTGACCGGGGATGCCCACATAGAGGCACGCCTTGATGCAGTCATATTCTTCGAGGAAGCCGAGCTCGATGGGGTTGGTGGTGTTGAGCAGAACGATCACGTTGAAGTTCTTTTCCTGCAACTTTTCGAAGATGATCTTCTCTTCGGAAGTCAGTTCGAGCACGGAGCCGTTTGAATACTGTCCGATATTGACGAGTTCGCCCGTGCCGCCGTTTTCGGCGCCCCAGCGGGAGAGCACGACCGCCGCCGTGGAGGAGTAGTTATACGCGCCGTCCATGCGGTCGGCGGTATAGAAGTCCTCACCGGGGTTTTTCAGACTTTCGAGGGCATTCGCGCCCGTCGAGCCGTCTTTGCGGTAGTCCGCGTCGAAGTCGGAAAAGGCATTGTACGCCTCGGCGAGGGATTCGTTATATTCGAGCCCGATGTAGTCGCAGGCTTCGAGGAGGGTGATATGGTTGGGATTATCCGAGCGGATATTCGTACCGCCGCTGCCGCCGCCGACGACGAGGAAGCCTTGATCGGTGGAGCCCCAGCCGAAGAAGTTGAGTTTTGTGTTGTTTTTATCGAGGGGAAGGAAGGGTTCTCCGTTCACCTCGTCGTTTTTGAGGAGGACGATACTCTCTTCGGAGATCTCGCGGACGAGTTCGTCGGCGGAAGCGAGCGCATTTTGTGCTTCCGCGGTGGCGCCGCTCTTATCCTCCTTGCTGAACACGCCGTGCAGGAGAGGCGAATAGAGATTGAGGATGATGTTTCCGACGATGATGACGACGACAAGCAGTGCCGCGACCGCCATTAAAACGATCCTTTTCACGCCTTGTTTCCCTGCGAAAAATTGAATCATGGTATTTCTCCTTATGAAATTGAAGTTACTCTGCCTTCTTGCCCCTCCGAGGGGTGGAGCGGTGCCGTTCTCCTCAACAGCCCTGCGGGCTGTGAGGGGCACCGTGACAGGAGCGTTGGCGCAGACCGCCCGCACGTTCTTTATGGTGTCGAAGGGCGGCACGAGCGGCATAGCCGCGAAGTACGGGTTTTGGCGGTACCTGCCGCCAAAACAGGGGGGTGGTGTCCTTTGCTTCCAAATCCGTCACCCTGCCCCGCGCATTCTAAATCCGTCACCCTGAGCTTGTCGAAGGGTCGCCGCAGTCTTAACACTAAGGCGATGTTTCAACTACGGCTAACGCCTTCGTTCAACATGACGAATTAGAAAAATTCCAAATCCGTCACCCTGCCCCGCTTCTAATCCGTCACCCTGAGCTTGTCGAAGGGTCGCCGCAGTTTTAACGCCTATGACGGGGCGGCGGAAAAGCCGCCGCCCCGCGCCGTTCTGTCAGATTTCGCAGGTAAACGTTGCATGGGCAATGGCGTTGCCCTCGGCGTCGTACCAAACCACGTTATACGTAGTGCCCGTGGTGTGCGTTTCGGGAAGCATGACATTCACGTCGTTGCCGTCGACGAGGAATCCCTTGTTTTCATAGCTCAACACATCGTGGTCGTTCACCTTGCAGGTGGCGGCAGTTTTGATGACGTTGAGGTCATCCGCCGACATAGAGAGTTTCACGAAGTTAGGGGCATAGAAATTCGTATTCGTAACCGTGATCTCTTTCCCGCCCGCGGGTTGCGTACTGCTCGTACCTTCGATCTCCTGCCAAGCGAGGTCGGAGATCACAAAGGTAAGTTGCGTTGCATTGCCGGGGATCTGAACGTCCAACGCCTGCATAGCGGCGGAATCCCCCTTGGTGAACACGAGCGCGACGTCATTGTTGCCCGCCGCGAGGGTATATGCGACGCCGTTGATGGTGATCGTATAGAGTTCGGAAGCGTTGATCTTCATCGTGAGGAAGTACTGCTTGCCCGCGATGATGGAAGGATTGTTGTAGTAGAGCTGTACGCTGAACCCGACGCTTCCGCCCGTGAACGAGATCGTGAGCGCATTGTTCTCGATCTTGGTCTCGTTCATGGTGACGATCGTGCCGCAACCCCAGCCATCTTCCGCGGTATGCCAAACGGCAAACTTTCCTTCCGAAGCGGCGCCTCTTTCGATATACGCATCTTTGTTCTCGTTTTGAAGTTCGAATTGAGCGTTGACTTTCTCGCCGAGCTGATAATCCTCAGGATTTGCGGGGGTCGTAGGGGTAGCGGGTTGCGGCTGAGGCTCTTCGCCGCCCTCGACTTTCTCCCACTTGATGTTGGAGAGCGTAAGCTCGTAATCCTTGCCGTCCTCGATCTTTACCTGCATATCGAAGAGGGAGATCCCGTAGTCGTAATTCACCACATTATCGAGATGGAAGTTGTAAGCAAACGTAACTTCCACGTCTTTCTCTTCGTCCGCGGTAAAAGTCATTTCCTGCCCGTTGATGGTAACGGTGCAGGCGTAAGTCGTCTTAACGTGGAGGGTGAGCTTATACTGCGAACCCACGGGATAGGTGGCGGGGTCGTTGTAGAAGAGCTGGAAGCCGTAATTGAGCGTACCTGCGCCCTTGAATTTAAGGGTGATGACGGCGTTTTCGCGCTTCGCCTCGGTGACGGTTACGGTGCAACCCGCTTCATTATTTGCGTTCCAGTATTTCCAGCCGTCGTTTGCGGTCTTAGCGTCGCCTTCGCCGCCCGATGTCAATGCGTCGGGGGTCGCGGGACCGGGTTCTACTTCGCCCGCCTCTTCCCAGGAAACGTCTTTGATCGTGATGTCGGCATTATCAATATCGACTCCGCCGTTTTCCCAACCGAACGCAAGGGAGAAGGAGCAACCGTTGGAGATCGCTTCGGTATAAACAACTTCGATGTCGTTATCGCCCACAGTCAGCGTTTTGGTTTGATTGTTGATGGTGATCTTCCCCGCTTTGGTGGTATTCAACACGAACGTCAGCTTGTAGGAAGTTCCGACCTTCAAAGAGCCGTTCTTATAGAACACTTGGTTGGAATACCAGTTCCCGCCGGCGACGATTTTCAACGTGATCACGCCTTCGTTGAATTTCGCGTCGGAAATGCCCGAAAACTCCGTATAATAAGTCCATTCGCCGGGAGCGGCGACCGCGCCCTTGCTGCCCGAACCTTCCAGATCGTACTTCACGCCGCCGTTTGCAACGGTATAGGTCGCAAGGGTTTGGGAGATGGGAGAATCGGTATATTTGCCCGTGCCGAGCGCGGTGACCGCGACGTTGTAGGTGCCGTCGGGGATCCTGCTGTCGTCGAGCTTGGCGCCGTTTTGCACGGTGATCTCATACTTCTTGTCGCCGCTCGTGAAGGTGAGCTTATAGCCCGAAGCCTTTTCGCCGTTCGTATCGGTGACGGCGACCGTCTTATCCGCGCCGATCGTGAGCCCCGTGGGCGTAGCAAGCGCTTCGCGCGCCGTCTTTTCCCATGCGATGTTGGAGAGCACGAGCGTGGTTACTTCCGCGTTGCCGTTGCACTGCATGCTGAACGTGGTACCGCCCTGCGTAAGATCGCACACGAGCTCGATCGGGTTATCTCCCTTTTTGAGGGTGATGACGTTGCCGTTGATCTTGATCGGCAAAGAATCTACGTTGCAGTTGATGTTGAGGGTCAAGAGATAGGCGCCCGTTTCGACTTTGCTGTCCTTATAGAAGAGCTGTACGCTGAAATCTACGCTGCCGCCCTGATAGGAGAGGGTAATGGTGCCGTTCTCGTTCTTGGCGGTAAGCATATCGACGACCGTGCCGTGATTCCAGCCTGCGTCCTCTACATACCAGTAGGTCCATTCGTTGGGTTTTGCGTCGCCTTCGCCGCCCTTTGCGATCTCGCCCGAAGTCTCAACGACCTTTTCTTCCATGACGAAATCTTTGATCGTGAATTCGCCTTCCGCGATCGCGCTTGCCGTCACGTTGCCGCTCGCGCCCATAACGCCGAACTGGATGGAGATCAGGGTGCCCGTGCCGCCCGTGGCGGAGACTTCGATATTGTTTTCACCGTTCACAAGGGGAATTACCTGCCCGTTGAGGGTGATTTTATTATTCTCGGCGTTATCGGGATCGAGTCCGTTCGCAACGATCTTGAAGGTGAACTTATACGCTTGCCCTGCGGTCGTTGCAATGTTGCGGTAGAAGAGCTGGCGGCTCGTCCAGTTCGCCGTGCCCGCTCCGAAGTTGAAGGTCACAACGCCGTCTTTATAGTGCGCGACGACCGTATCCTGTTCGCCGTCCTCGTTGTAATACCACCAGCCGCTCTCGTTCGCGGGAATGTCTTGCTCTTCCAACAGAGGAATATCGTATTCCACGGTCGCGTTCTGCACGGCGAGTTTTCCTTCCGCCGCCGCCGACCAGGGCGATTCGAGGAATCTGCCGTCCGCGGGGTTCGCTTTCGCCTTCACGAAGTACTCGCCCTTGTTCCAGCGGGAAGTATCCACGCTCGTCGCTTCGCCCTTGTTCGCCGTGATCACATAGGCGGGCGTGGTGTCGTCTGCGTTCTTGAAGAAGCCGACGGTGTAATTTTTCGCGCCTTCGGGGTTCGCGGCATCGCTTACCGTCACTTTGCCGTCTGCGACCGCAACGGTGGGCGCCTTCAAAGCCGCGGGAGCCTGCGATTCCGTCCACTGCAACTTGGAGATGGTGAGTTTCGCTTTGGGAAGTCCCTCGCCCGTCGTCAGGAAGAACGCCGTCCACTGGATGGGACCGTAATCCTGATGATCCGACGTGCCGTAGCCGTTTTCGGGGGAATGGATCGCCCCGTCGTCGTCATGGAAGAAGTAAACGACGACGTTGTTCGTCCCCTTTACAAGTTCCACGGGGTTGCCGTTGATCACAACGGAGCCCGCCGCGTCCGATTCGATCGTGCAGGTAAGTTTATAGTACTTGCCCCTTTCGAGCAGTCCCTTGGGGTTGTTGACGGGCTCGCTCGAAGCGGTCGCCTTCGTCGTCTTGGGGGCACGGTAGGTGATTTGGAGGCAGGAATCGGGTTTTCTGCCCGCGTTCGTCACTTCGTATTCGAAGCGGATACTGCCCGCCTGGGATTCGGCGTCGTCGCCGAGGTATTCGGCATGGGCGATGTCCACGTTGCCGCCCTCCCAGATCGTCATATCGCACCAGTAGGACCAGCGGTTCACGGGGGTGCGGTTCTGTCCGATCGAGCCGTTGTCGATCATGTTGCCTTCGCTGTCTTTGTTCGCCATCTCGTACCAGCCCTTTTCCGTCTCTTCGGCGGAAGCGGTAACGGTAACGGAGACGCTTGCGCGGGCGGAGCCCGAAGAAGCGAACACAGTCACGGGAGCGGAAGTCGGGAACACGCCCGCAACGGTGGCGGTGTTCTTCTGTCCGTCAACGGGGGTGACCGTCACGCTCGCGGAATCGGCGGACGACCAGCTTACGTCGCTATTGTTGGAAGTCGTCGCCTTCACGGTAACGCTCTTGCCGCGCTCCACGGTGAGGGAATCGAGTTTCTGTCCCCCTTCGTCGGTGATCTCCACCGTAACGACTTCCTTCGCCTTTACAGTGACCGCGCAGGTGAGCGACTTGTCGTTATAGGTCGCCGTGATCGTAGCGGAGCCCTCTTTCTTTGCGGAAACGTTCCCGCGGGTCGTCACGCCCGCGACCGTCTCGTCGCTCGATGACCATTTGGCGTCCTTGGAGACGTCGTTTTCCCCTTCTTTGAGGGTGAGCTGTTTTGTGTCGCCGACGGTGAGCGAAAGGCTCGTATCGGAAAGGGTGAGTTCCTTCTCGCCGCCGCCGCATGCGACGAACGCAAACGCGAGCACGACGGAGAGCAGACACACAAGTAGCAATCCTAACTTCTTCTTCATTCTAATTCCCTCCTATATTCTATCATTACGGCACAAGCCGAAATTTCCCTGCAAAACCGCGCGCGGCGCTCATACCGGGCGGTACACCCGCACATAATCCACATACATGGCGGCGGAAGTAAAGGATGCGGGCGGTTCCCTGCCGCCGTCGTAATTCCCCCCTACCGCCAGATCGAGCAGCAGATAGAAGGGTTCGTCGAAGGGCGCGTTGGGGTTTTGTTCTTTGCTCACCGCGCCCGTCCAGTAGGTTTTGTTGTCTACGCGGAATACCTCTTCCCCGTCGATATACCAGGCAAGATAGCTCTCCCGCCAGTCTAAGCCGTAGGTATGCCATTCCTCGGTGGAAGAGGAGAGCACGGTATCGTGGAAAAGGTAAGTGCTCTGCCATTGACCGGGACGTCCGCCGAAGTGGAGGGTGGTCCCCACAATGTTCTTCCGTCTCCCCTGCGCTTCCATAATGTCGATCTCGCCGCTGTAAGGCCAGCCGCCGTATTTGTTTTGGGTCGTGCTATGGCTCATCGGCTGCGGAAGCGCCCAGAACGCGGGCCACATCCCCTCGATCGCGGGGGTTTTCATGCGCGCCTCGGCATAGCCGTAGGTGAAGGAATATTTATCCCGCGTAATAAGCCGCGCCGAGGAAAAATTCCGCCCGTTTGGCATCTGCGCCCGCGCCGCGGTGATCTTCAAGGCGCCGTTTTCCAACGAAACGGCTTCCCGCGTGTAATATTGCTGTTCGTTATTCCCCCAAAACGACGGTCCTTTGATGCCGTAATAATCGTCCTGCACGCCGAGCTGATAGCTCCATTTCGTCTCGTCGAGAACGTCGCCGTTGAATTCGTCGCTCCAACTGAGCTCCCACTGCGGCTCCGTCGGTTCGGGGTCGGTCGGGTCGGGGTCGGTCGGGTCGGGTTTTTCCGGGTCGGGGTCGGCAGGCGGAAGAACGGTCGCCGCTTCCACCGTAACAAAACAGCTCGCGCTCGCCCCGCTCCCCTCCGCCGTAGCGGTGATGCTGACATTGCCCGAAGAGAGGGCGGTCACTTTGCCCGCGCCGTCGACCGAGGCGACGAGGGCGTTATCGGTCGTCCAGCCGATCTTCGAGCCGTCCGAAGCGGATGCCTGGAAGGTGCGCGTCTCCCCTACCGTCATGACCGCGCTGTCGGGCGTAATGCCGACGGTAACGGCAGACTGCGCCGGTCTTTCCCAACATCCCGAAAAGGGCAAAACCGCCGCCAGAAACACGATCGCAAATTGTAACCCTCTTTTCCTCTTCAAGCTGACCTCTTAATGTTTTTTGTACGCATTGCAAATGCGTACAGACGGGGCGCCCCGTCGGCTTTTCAGCCCATACATTATAAACCAGACTTTTTCAAATTTCAAGCCTCTTTCGGAAAATTTCGACGAAAAAACACAAATTCCCGAAAAAAGCACACAAATTAAGTTTCCCGCTTTCACTCCGCGGGCGGGAGAGGAAGGAGGATATTCAGGTTGAAGATCCCGCCGCTCGCCTCTACGGTGACCGACCCGCGGTATTTTTCCGCGACCATGCGGATGGAGCGCATGCCGAAGCCGTGCCGCGAGACGTCGCCTTTTGTCGTGCGCGGGAGCCCGTCCTCGAAGGTGAGCTCTGCGGAAAAGACGTTTTCCATATGGATGACCGCCATATCGAGCTGGCGTTTTACCGAGAGCGTGAAAATGCGGTCCTCTTCGGGGACGGAGAGGAGCGCCTCCACGGCGTTGTCGCAGGCATTTCCGAAGAGGGCGTAAATTTCGGAGGGCTTCAAAAAGCCGAGCAGTTCGCCGTCTACGATGCAGTTGAACTGGATCTTGTTCTTCTCGAAGATGAGGCTCTTTTCGGCGAGGAACACGTCGAGCACCTCGTTGCCCGTGTGGTAAGAGGTCTCATACACCTTTATCTTGCTCGTGATCTCTTTGAGCTCTTCCGGCTCGATACGGCTTTCGAGGAGGGCGATATGCTGTTTCATGTCGTGGCATTTCACGTTGATGATGTCGATCGTTTCTTTGGAATGCTCGTATTGCTCCTTCTGTTTTTCCACGAGATGTTCGAGCACCGCCTTTTCCACGGTGAGCGCCGTGTTGCGGAAGAGGCTGTATTCGAGCCCCAACGTGAACAGACAGCACAGAATGCCGTAACAGGAGAAGGCGGAAAGGAGAGAGCGGTCGTTCGAAAGGAAGTCGTAGCCGTTCTCGAAAATATGGAGGATGATGGCGACGACGATCACGGTGAAGCCGAGGAACAAACTCACCTTTTCCGATGCCTTGTTGCGCTCCCCTCTCTCCCTGAGCGGCTTTTTGAAGAGGAGGAACACCCCCGTGTAGACGATAATAAACAGCACGACGGTGATGATCGCGCGGAACAAACTCTCGTAGCCGTACCCCGTAAAGGAGAGCACGAGGGAAATGGAGCGGAAATAGAGGTGCTGGGTGGCAACTCCCCCCACGATACAGAATAGAACGTCCCAAAAGCCCGATTCGGTGCAGAAAAATACGCCAAAGCCCGCGCAGGCGAACATGACGATGTATTTGATCCAGATGAGCGAGGGCTCCTGCACGCCGAGCAGATTCCAGATCATCGAGACGGCGAGGAGCGCGAAGAACACAAGCAAATAGCGCAGAACGAAATACCGTCTGCGCCGGAAATAAAAGGCAAACAGGGAAAACGCCAAAAAGAGTTCGAGCGCATACCCGTTTTCATAGATAAAGTTGAGAATGGCACGAAGCGCCGTCATTTTCCCTGTCCTAAAAAGTTTGCAAGGTCGTTCATGAATTCCTTGCGCTTCGGCTGGCTGATTTTGAGTTCGTCGCCGTTTTGCATGGTGAGGATAAACCCTTTCACGCGGAAGATATATTTCAGGTTCACGAGATAGCAGGCGTTGCAGCAGGCGAAGTTATAGGGTTCGAGGTCCTCGCGGAGCCCTTTCAAAGAGCCGATCTCGGTGTACTCCCCGCGCACGGTATGATAGGTGAGCTTGTGCTTCCTGATCTCGATGTAATAGACCTCGTTGGAAGAGATCTGCACGGTGCTCTGTTTTTCGCGGATCACGAGGAGCTTGCCCTCGTTCGCGCTCACGATATGGAGCGCCTTGCGCAGTTTGAACACGACGCGCTTATAAGAGAGGGGCTTCACGATGTAATCGAGCGCGTCCACCTCATAGCTCTTGATGGCGTATGACGTCATGTTCGTCACGAAGATGAGCACGGTCTGCTGGTTGGAGCGCCTCATCCGCTGCGCCGCTTCCATGCCGTTGATGCCGGGGAGCATGATGTCCATAAACACGATATCGAAGGTTTTCTCCCTCTCTTCGAGGAAGGAATTCGCTTCGGCATAGCGATAGTAGGAAAACTGCTCTCCGTTTTCCTCCGCATAGCGGGTAAGGCAGGCGAGAAGTTTCGCCGCCTCCTCTTCGCTGTCCTCGACGATTGCGATATTGACCATGATCTTCCCATCCCCGCGGCGGTTTTTCCCGTGCAAACGGCTTTAAGCCCTGTATCTCTCCATGGCATAGGCGCATGCGCCGTACATGCCCGCGTCGTTTCCGAGGGAAGCGCGGACGATTTCGAGCGGCGCATAAGCGACGGACGCATAGATATTTTTCACCACGAATTTTTTCAGGCGGGAAATGAGGTATTCCCCTTCGTTGGAGACCCCTCCGCCGAGGACGATGACTTCGGGGCGGAGCAGGTTGACGATGTTCGCGATCCCCTCGCCGAGATTTTCGACGTAATCCTTCACGATCTTCGCCCCGTATCTGTCCCCCGCGCGCGCGGCGTCGAACGCCGTCCTGCCCGAAACGTCGTCGAGGGTCGGCGCAAATTTCCACATGAGGGATTCGGGATGTCTTTCCATCGCGATGCGGGTCTCCCGTTTCAAAGCGGTCGCCGAGGCGTAGCATTCGAAACAGCCCCGCCTGCCGCAGGTGCACAGATACCCGTTCCTGCGGATGACGGTATGCCCGATCTCTCCGCCCGCCGAGCGGTACCCTTCCAGGAGCTTCCCGCCCAAAACGATCCCTCCCCCGACTCCCGTGCCGAGGGTAATCATCACGCTGTCGGAATATCCTTTTCCGCTGCCATAGCGCGCTTCGCCGAGCGCCGCCGCGTTGGCGTCGTTCGTGACGAACACGGGGAGCTTTGCCCGCTCCGAGACGAGCCGCCCCAGCGGCACGTTGTTCCAGTGGAAGTTGGACCACACGATCACGCTTCCGCTCTCGCTGTTGATGACGCCCGGAGAGCCGATGCCGACGGCAACGACGTCCTCCTTTGCGATCCCCTGCTCCTCCATGAGCTTTAAGGCGAGCTCCGCCAAATGTTGCGCCGTCACTTCGGGCAGATCCGCCGCGCTCGTCTCACAGCGCGCCACGCCGCAGATCTTTCCCTCTTCGTCCATGATCCCCGCTTTGGCGCTCATGCCGCCGAGATCAATCCCGATAACATATTTCATGGGGTCCTCCTATCCCAACTTCACCCGCCGGCAGAGCAGTTTATATCCGCCGACGAGATAAATTCCTCTCAATTTCCACGGCAGGACCGTCGCGGAAAGAACATAAGTGCGGTACCTGAGTTTGCGGTAAAGTTTTTCGTCGCGCTCTTTGATATGTTTCCACATCTCCTTGAACGCCGCGCGCCGTTCGGGGGAATCCTCCGCGCAGACGAACAGCTGGGTCGTCATCATATAATTTGCGAGCGCATGGATCATATACCGTCTCAGTCCCCGCGGCTGGCGTTTGATCTCTTCGTACGTCCAGCGGTCGGTCATTTCGGTCATCACCCGCGTCATCTGCCCGTACCGCTTCACCATATTCACGATATTCACCGACTGATCCTTTCTGCCGATGAAATAGCGGTAGAAGTCCACGTCGAGATAGAAGAGCTTCTTCGCGTAGGGCAGCGGATTGTAGGAAAAGATGTCGTCCACATAAAAGGTATGCTCCGGCAAGAGGAGCCCGCTCCGTTTGAGCACGTCCGTCTTATAGACGAGGGAGTGCATGAGCAGCATATGCGAAAAGTGGAACGCCTTCACCTTTTTCCATTCCGAAAGTTTGCCCGCGGGCAGTTGCTTGCCGTAGCGGTTCACATGGGTGGTGTTGTCGGAGACGTGTTCATAGACATAGTTCACGACGTAAAGATCGGGCAGGCTGTTTGTGGACAGATGGGTGCGGATGATCCCGATCAACGTTTTCAGCGCCTTCGTGTCCACCCAGTCGTCCGAATCGACCACCTTGTAATACAGCCCTTTGGCGAGCTTCAACCCGACGTTTACGCCCGAACCGTGTCCGCCGTTCTCCTGATCGACCACGCGCACGACGTCGGGGAAGCGGCTCTCGTAATCGCGCGCGATGGAGAGCGTATCGTCCTTCGAGCCGTCGTTGACGATGATGATCTCGACGTCCTCGCCCCCTTTGAGCAGGCTGTCGATACATTTGGACATGTAGTGCTCGGAATTGTAGCACGGTACGGCAAAAGAGATGATTTTCATGGATTTTCCAGATATTTGTTTTTGAGAAAGGCGATATCGGCGTCGGTCATGCCGAGGCAGAGCTTGCAGTAACCAACGATACCGCCGTATTCCCGTTTCATTTCATCGATCAGAGAGCCGAGGTATTCCCGCTTGGTGCGCATGAGCCCGAAGAGGATCCGCTTTAAGCGCATGCTCGTGGGAACGACCGTAAGCGCCGCGCGGTTGATGAAATATTGCCCGCGCAAAAACCTTGCCGAGAGCATATAATCGCCGAGGATCGTCTCTTCGTCCACGCCGAGCACGCCTTCGATGAGCATGGCGCAGATGCCCGCGCGGTCCTTTCCGCTCTTGCAGTGCCAGAGCACGCACCCCTCGCTGTCGCGCAGGGCGGCGAAGAACCCTTTCAAGCCCTCCTGCCCCGGCGGTGTAAAGGCGATACTGCGGTAGACTTCCTTCATGTAGGCGTCGATACTGCCGAACTCCCGCTTGATCCGCTCTCCCTCTTTTTTGACGCGCGCGCTCTCTTTTCCGCCCGCTTCGAAGAGGTCGTAACCGCCCGTAATGCCGATCGCGGGAGCGCACAAAAGGGGCAGGTGAAGATACCTGCTTCCCTCTATCGTCCTATCGGGATGGGCGCTCCGTTCGTTCTCGATCCTGAGGTCCACCACCGTCGTCACCCCCATCGCGCGGAGGGCGTTTGCGGTGCGGGAAGAGATCGCGGAAAGGTCGCCGCTTCTGATCAGCATCCCCTTCCGCAGAACTTTTCCCTCCGCCGTTTTCATCCCTCCGAGGTCGCGGGCGTTTTTCAGTTTTCTAAATTTCACCCGTTTCATTCGCTCTCCTGCTCTCCGGATGGGCTCCGCCCTGGGGCGGGATCTCAGATCTTCGCTTCGAGACCGAGGCGCTTCATCACCCCGATATAGACGCGGGTCTTTTCCTCTTTGAGGTCGATGGCGTCGCAGGCGGCGCCGAAGTTGCGCACGATATGCTCTTTCAGCTCCTCTTCCCGCTTCTGCGCTTCCGCATAGACGGCAACCTTTTTCGCCGTCTTTTTCGCGGAAAGTTTTTGGCGGCGGGCAGTTTCGAGTTCGGTTTTCTTCTGCGCCGTATTCTCCTGCGCCGCGGCGAGTTTCTTCACCGTCGCAAAATATTTGAGCGCCTTGGAGTTCGCCTGCGTGAGCGCCTGGTGATATTCCTTTTCGGAGTTGGAGCGATCCGCCTTGTCCTGCGCGATCTTGTACGCCTTCTCCGCCTTGGCGGTCTTCGCCGCGGGCGCCTTTGCCGCGACGAGCTTTTCATACTTCGCCTTCGCCTTTCTTTCGACCTTGTTGTTGTCGGGGAAGATGACGAGGAACACAAAGAAGAAGATGAGCATCGAGACGCCGCCCGTAAGCACGGTTTTCAAAAGACCGATCACAACGTCATTCCAGTTCCACCACATCAGGATGGGATTGATGATCCCCCATACGGCGTTCGTAAAAATGGAGACGAGCACCCAGCCGATAAAATACCACATCGCCTGGTACCACGGATTGCCGTGGGAGCGGTAGGTGATATTCCGTTGGAGCGGGAAGTTGATGCACTGCGCAAGGAATACGGCAATTTCAAACGCAATAAAGTTGCCGAGCCCCGAACTTTGCAGAATATAACCCTCAGCCTGATATTTGGCGACCTGTTCCGCAGTAGAAGCAAGATACACGTTCTTTGCCGCGTCAAGGAATTTCACGGGTTCATTGAAAATAGCGTAGTTCAGCGCATTCCCGGCGGCGTCCTTCCAGGGGAGCGCGACCGCAGGCCACACGAAAGGCTGTGTCCACATGCTTTGGAACGCATAGGGCAGGAAGGTCATGATTAAGAACTGAATGATCGTGACGCCCTCCGAGAACACGATGAAGAAGAATACCATATAAATGGCGTTTGCAAGACCGGGATGCTTATCGGCAAAGCCGTACCAGGCGGAGAGCCACCCCCGCCAGATCTTCTGGAAGAAGGCGGCAAAACCGTTCTTTGAATAGGGTTTGAGTTGTAATTGCAGATCTTTTTCGGTATATTTACTCATCGTTCCTTCTCCTTAATCCGCCTTTTCTTTTTTGAAAAACAGCCGGACGCCCTTGAAAAAGTGCCCGTTGAACATGGTGATGAGCCCTTCCATGCGGTTGCGCGTAAAGCCGCCGAATTTGGCGATCCCGCGGATGGGTTGATGGACCATTCCCATGATGAGGGTATTTTGGAGGGCGCGGTTGCCCGTCATCTTGCACCAGCCGATCGCCGCCGAGCAGATCGCCCACGCGAACAGACGACCCGTCCAGCCCTTGGCGCGCTTCAAGTCCTCCACGGTGGAATTCTCCCCCACCGCGACCTTTTTCTTCTTGCCCGTCTCCTCTTTTTCGGGAACGTAGCCGAGCCGCGCGTAGAACTCTTCGTCGGGAATGTTCTTCACGTCACAGCGCGCGTAAACGGGATATTTTTCCCGCTCGTTTTCGGGCACGATCCCGTCCACTTCCACCGAAGCGGTGAGGCGGATGTCCTCGGAGGAGGCGCCGACCGCGATGCGGTATTCGCCCTTCTCCGTCTGCCAGCTCTTCTTGGCGGCGTCGTAGTAAGCGAAGGTGCGCTCACCGAAGGGGATCTCCACCTTCTTGCTCTCGCCGGGGGCGAGGCTCACGCGGCGGAACCCTCTCAACTCGATGGCGGGGCGCACGATACGGCTGTCCTCTTTGGAGACGTACACCTCGGCGATCTCGTCGCCCGCGAGCGCGCCCGTGTTCTTCACGGTGAAGGAAACGCCCTCTTTCGTCGCCTTGACGTCGGAATATTCAAAGGACGTATAGCTCAAACCGTGACCGAAAGGATATTGCGGCTTAACGCCCGCCGTCGCGAAATAGCGGTAGCCGACGAACAGCCCCTCACGGTATTCCACGCTGTCCCTTCCGCCGGGGAAGAGCTGCTTGGGAGACGTGGCGAAATCGGCGTATTGTTTTGCCCAGCTCTCGGCGAGCTTGCCCGAAGGATTTACTTTCCCGTAGAGGATGTTTGCGACCGCTTCCGCGCCCGCCTGTCCGGAGAGCCCCGCATAGAGCACGGCGGAAGCCCCTTCGAGCCACCCCGTTTCGACGACGGAGCCGCAGGAGAGCACGACGGCGACCTTCTTGCCCGTGGCAAGGAGGGCGCGCAGAAGGTCTTTCTGGTTCTCGGAGATCGCGATGTCCGTGCGGTCGATGCCCTCCGCTTCGGAGAACTCGTCGAGCCCCGCAAAGAAGAGCACGACGTCCGCTTTCAGCGCCCCTTCGATCGCCTGCATGTAGAGTTTTTTCTTCTTTTTGCCGAAGCGGTCGAAGCCCTGGCACTTGGCGACAACGTTCGCTTTGAGCGCCGAAATGCACTTCTCCGCCGTGGGGAATTCTCCCTTCTTGACGTCCTTCGTCGGGTTGACGATGGAAGAGCCCGCGCCCTGGTAGCGGGGATGGAAGGCGAAATCGCCCACGATCGCGACCTTGGTCTCCGGTTTGAGGGGAAGCACGCCGTCGTTTTTGAGCAAGACGATGCTCTTTTCCGCCGCTTCGCGCGCGAGGGCATGGTTCTCTTCGAGGAGTTCGAGCCGCTCCTTGCTGTCGAGCAGGCTCTTCCCCTTCCCGTCTTTGGGGAAGGAAGGCTTTTTATCGCTGAATTCGATGAGTTCGAGAATGCGGAGAATGCTCTCGTCAAGGAGAGATTCGGGGATCTCGCCCGCTTTTACCGCCTTATACACGTCGTCCGCGCCGTATTTGCAGGGGGGCATTTCGAGCTCGTTGCCCGCTTTCAGCCCCTCTACGCGGCTGTTACAGCCCGCCCAGTCGGTGACGACGACCCCTTGGTACCCCCACTCGCCGCGCAAGATGTCGCGCAGGAGATGACTGTTCTCGTTGGTGAAGGTGCCGTTGAGGCGGTTATAGGAGGACATGACGGTGTTTGTCTTTCCCTCTTTGACCGCGATCTCGAAGCCGGTGAGGTAAATTTCGCGCAGAGTACGCTCGTCCACAATGGAATCGGAAGTCATTCTGCGGAATTCGCGGTTGTTCGCCGCGAAGTGTTTGATGCAGGCGTTCACGTTCTGCGACTGGATCCCTCTTACGAAGGAAGCCGCCATTTTGCCCGCGAGCAGGGGGTCCTCGGAGAAATACTCGAAATCTCTGCCGCACAGGGGACTGCGTTTAACGTTGAGTCCGGGACCGAGGAGCATATCCACGTCGATCGACGCGGACTCTTTTCCGAGCGCTTCTCCCACCTTCTCTCCGAGTTCCTCATCCCAACTGCATGCCATAATGGAAGCCGTGGGGAAGCAAGTGGAAGGGATACTTGCATTCAAGCCGAGGTGATCCGCCTCTTCCGCCTGTTTCCTGAGCCCGTGGGGACCGTCGGAAAGGAACATGTCGCGCACGCCGAGACGGGGCAGTGCGCGCGATTTGAAGAAGGCGCCGCCCGTCAAAAAGTCAGCCTTTTCGCGGAGAGTCATTTTGGAAACGATCTCTTGCTTGTTCATAACCGCACTCCTTTTTTATGATTTATGGCATTTTATCACAAATGGAACCGAAATTGCGAGAAACAACATAATCTGTTAAAACGACGACATAATTTGTGCGAAACGCACAAAGAGCGCCTGCGGCTGCCCGCAAGCGCTCTCATGGGGGGGATCGACCGATGGGCTCAACCATGCGGTCGTAGCTATATTATATCCCTCCGCGCCGAAATGAAAACCCCTGCGGCACAAATTGACGTTGTAACGGCACAATCTGCGATCGGGAATATTATATCACACCTTTTTTTGCATTTCAAGAGGATTTTTTATTTTTTTCCTCTTTCTCTTCCTCCGCAATATTTTTTGTTGTCCCCCAACTTGTTGGGGGAAACGCAGTGAGCCGAAAGGGGGTCACCTCTCTCTTGGCTCCTCCTTCGAGGAGGAACAGCGCCTTTCTGCCAACGGTTGATAACCGTTGGCGCGCTGTGACAGGAGTGAGCGCATTAGAAGCGCGAACGGTGACTAAGCGCGGGGCTCTACCCGCGTAAGAGAGCTGTCACGAAGTGACTGAGGTGGTGTATTATGTCTCCCCCGTCCCGCTTCTAATATGTCACCCTGCCCCGTGCGCGCGTTCTAAATCCGTCACCCTGAACGGAGCGTAGCGCAGTCGAAGGGTCGCCGCAGTCTCTTGCCCCCTCCAAGGGGTGGAGCGGTGCCGTTCTCTCAACAGCCCTGCGGGCTGTGAGGGGCACCGCGACAGGAGCGTTGGCAAACGTGACGGGG
>CANRNP010000037.1 GCA_947632015.1 uncultured Clostridia bacterium
CAAGACGCCCATTCAGAGCGAATACCTCATCGACGCGGCGGACTTCATCGCCTGCCATAACCCCTCCTATGTGATCCGCTACGACATGGCGACCGATCTCAAAGAGGGCGGCAGTTTCCTCCTCAACGCGCCTTGGACGACGGTCGAAGAGCTCGACAAGAACCTTCCCGCCAAGATGAAGAATCTGCTCGCGAAGAAGCACGCGAAGCTCTATGTGATCGACGCGATCAAGATCGCCCGCGCGCTCGGCCTCGGCGGCAGAACGAACACCATTCTGCAATCGGCGTTCTTCCTCATCAACGAGCAGATCATGCCCTATACCGACGCCGTCGATCTCATGAAGAAGATGGCATACAAGTCCTTCGCGCGGAAGGGCGACGCCGTCGTGCAGATGAACTACAACGCGATCGACAGCGCGAAAGAGCACCTCGTCAAGATCGAGATCCCCGCTTCGTGGGAGACCACGACCGAGGGCGCCGAAATGGTGAAACTCGCCGACAACGACTACTTCAAGAGCGTCATCGCTCCCATCCTTGCGCTCGAAGGCGATAAGTTGCCTTCCTCCGCCTTCAATGCCGACGGTTCCGTGCCCACCGGCACCACCAAGTTCGAGAAGCGCGGCGTTGCCGTTACCGTTCCCAAGTGGGTGAAAGAGAACTGCGTGCAGTGCAACCAGTGCTCCTTCGTCTGCCCGCACGCCTGCATCCGTCCCGCGCTCGTCAAGACGGGCGAACAGAAACCCGAAGGGTTCGAAACCAAGCCCGCAACGGGCGTTCCCGGCTACGAATTCCGTATGCAGGTGAGCCCGCTCGACTGCATGGGCTGCGGCGTGTGCGCCGAGGTCTGCCCCGGCATGAAGGGCAACAAGGCGCTCGTCATGACGCCGTTTGCCGAACTCGAAGAGACGGAAGCGAAGAACTGGGAGTACGCGGTGGAACTTCCCGAAGCCGACCTTTCCGCCGTCAAGATGGCGGACGTCAAGAAATCGCAGTTCACCCCTTCCCTCTTCGAATTTTCGGGCGCGTGCGCGGGCTGCGGCGAAACGCCTTATGTAAAGGTCGTCACCCAGCTCTTCGGCGACAGAATGATCGTCGCCAACGCAACGGGTTGCTCCTCCATTTACGGCGGCTCCTCCCCTACCTGCCCTTACACGACGAACAAGCAGGGTCACGGACCCGCATGGGCGAACTCCCTCTTCGAGGACAACGCGGAGTACGGCTACGGCATGCACCTCGCGTATAAGGCGAGAAGGGGCGCGCTCGCGGAGAAGATCGAAAAGCTCGCGGCGATGTGGAAAGAATATCCCGAATGCGTCGCTCCCCTCACCGCTTGGCTCGAAGGTTGCGACGACGCCGAAGCGAGCAAGACCGCTTCCGCCGCCCTCATCAAAGAGCTTGAAGAATGCCGTAAAGAATGCGAAGGCGAAGAACTCGCGCTCGTCGACGCGATCCTCGCCGATAAAGATTGCCTTGTGAAGAAGTCCTTCTGGATCATCGGCGGCGACGGCTGGGCGTACGACATCGGTTACGGCGGTTTGGACCATGTGCTCGCTTCCGGCGAGGACGTCAACGTGCTCGTGCTCGATACCGAAGTGTATTCCAACACGGGCGGACAGGCGAGCAAATCCACCCCCATCGGCGCGGTCGCCAAGTTCGCTTCGAGCGGCAAGCGCGTGAAGAAGAAGGACCTCGGCATGATCGCGGCAAGCTACGGTTATGTGTATGTGGCGCAGTGCGCGATGGGCGCGGACAAGGCGCAGCTCGTGAAGGCGCTCAAAGAAGCAGAGGCTTATAAGGGACCTTCCCTCATCATCTGCTACGCGCCCTGCATCAACCACGGCATCAACATGACGAAGTCGCAGGCAGAGGAAAAGAGCGCGGTGGAATGCGGTTACTGGCAGCTCTACCGTTACAACCCCGAACTTTCCGCAAAGGGCGAGAATCCCTTCACCCTCGACAGCAAGGATCCCACGGGCGACTATCAGGCGTTCATTTTGGGCGAGACCCGCTACGCCTCCCTCAAAAAGACCCAGCCCGCGGTCGCGGAAGAACTCTTCAAAAAGACGGAAGAGAGCTCCAAAGAGCGCCTTGCAGGCTACAAAAAGATGGCAGGAAAGGAATAATTTCCTTCATAAAAAAACGCTCCCGAAAGGGAGCGTTTTTTTATGGAAAAGCCGCCCGAAAGGCTTTGCCTTTCGGGCGGCTTTAATGAGGCTTTAATGAGGCTTTATCCGTTATTTTTTACGAAGTCCGCCCAGGCGTCTTTGAGCAGGCATTTATAAACCTGCTTCGCGATATTGATCTCATTCATCACGTTTTCGGCGCAGGGATCGCTCTCGTTTTCGATGACTTCGCCGTCTACGCCCGTAAAGGCGACGATGATCTTATTGACGCACTCGTCGAGCTCTTGGAGGAAGTCCCGCTCGGTAACGACGGCGTCGAGCGCGGCGAAGAAACCGACGAAATCATCGGCGAATTCTTTGGCGGAGTTCAAGAGGATCTTCGCCATCTTCACCTTATATTCCGCGTCCAGAAGGGCGATGTCGTCCCAGCTGATTTTGGTGCCCGTTTTCTTTTCGAGAAGAAGCAGTACGTCGCCGTATCTCGTGATCTCCTTGATAAAGACGCGCTCGTTCGGGACGAACTGGTTGTCTACCACAGCCGCGTGGAACAGGGCGGTCTGCAAAATATAGTCGAATTCCCGCATTGCGACTTCGAAGGAAAAGGTCGCGATCGCGCTCTTGCACAGGGCGCTCATTTCCTGGATGATCGCCTCCGCGCGGCGGTATTCGTTGCATGCGAAATTGTAGAACTGCTGGGGGGTGTATTTTGCCATAAAAAATCTCCTTTTGTTATACGATACTGTTATTATAGTACAACTCCAAGGGATTGTCAAGAGTTCGCGGTCAATTATTTTCTCCGCGTGTTCATGAGGACCACCGCGAGCATCCGCAAGAAATACACCAAAGAGATGAGCATCGAGGCGACATAGGTCATCGCCGCCGCCGAGAGCACTTTGCCCGCGCCGTCGAGCTCTTCGTTCGTCAATATCCCCTCCGAGATGAGCATCTTCTTCGCCCGGTGCGAGGCGTTGAACTCGACGGGAAGGGTCACGAGCATAAAGAGGGTGGAGAGCGAATACAGCCCGATGCCGACGTACATGACGATCTGCCCCGCCATGGAGCCGGTGGCATACAGAAAGACGTCGAGCAAGATCCCGATGAGAATGAGCGGCAGCGCCAGGCGCGAACCGATATTCACGGCGGGGACGAGCGCCGTCCTGATCTTATAGGGAAGATACCCCCTTTGTTTTTGCATGACATGCCCGATCTCGTGCGCCGCCACCGCGACGGAGGCGACGGAAGCCGAGCCGAAGGTGCTTTGGGAGAGATTCACCAGCTTTTTCGTCGGGTCGTAATGGTCGGTGAGCCTGCCCGCGACGCGGTTGACGGAAATATCGTAAACGCCGTTCTTTCTGAGCAGGCGCACGGCGGTATCGTAGCCCGTCATGCGGGACGCATTCGGCACGCCGTCGTATTTGGAATAGGTGGAATTGACCTTCGCGCTCGCCCATGCCGAAAGAGCCATAAAGGGAATGAGTATGAGCAGGAACAAAAAATAGAAATACATACGACACCTCTTTTTCTTATTATACCACCGTTTATGAAGGAATAAACAGAAATAGAGGCACAAAAATGCCGCGGCGCTTGAAGCGCGCCGCGGCAAATCGCAAAAACGTTATTCCGCCTCTTCCTCTTCTATCATCGAGATCGTACCGTCTTTCTCCACAAGGAATTTGCGCCCCGACGCCGACGTCACGGTATAGCTTCCGTCGTCGTTTCGCTCCGTGGATTGCGCAAGATAGATGCTGCCCGTAAGCACCACGGCGATCACTTCGTCGCTTTCTACGTCGAAATCGGCGAAGGTATTGTCGGAGGAGGCGTATCTTTGCGCCTTCTTCTCGGTGAGGCTCGCGGAGAGGTAGGTATAGACCCCGCTGTGCTCCTCTTCGTCTCCGAGATCGGAGGGAATATCCTCTACGAGCGTAAAGATATAGTAGGTGAATAAGTTCTCCGTCTCGCCGTCTTTTACCGCATAGTAGATCGTATTCTCGCGCGAGAAGGCGAGCTCGGCGGTAAGAAGTTCTTCGCCCCGATAGAAGTTCACCGAGAAGAGCCCGCCGACGTTCATCTGCGTGCTCTCCGTCGCGATGACGCGCTCGACCTCCAAGCGATCCTCTCCCACGTCCAACGTTTCCACGCGGGTGAAGGCATAGAGGTGATAGCCGTAATATCCGAAGATCCTGTAAAAATCATTCGCAAGTTCGAAGTAGACGCGGTACTTGTAACCATCCTCGCCCTCGAATTCAATGCAATATCTCCCGTTTTCGGAGATGGTATAGGGCGCATCGTCCACCGCGATGAGCTCGCCGTTCGTATCTCTCACGCCCGAATTCCCGCCGAATCGCGCCGTGGCGAGGCTGGTCCCCTCGACGGCTTCTCCGCTTTCATCGTACGTCTCGTTGAGCACGATCGCGCCGTAGGTGTTGTTGACGGACATGCCGTTCATCGCGAGGATATAACTCAAATACATATACATCCACGACTGCACCACGAGCTGGTACTTCATCGAAGTCACTTCATAGAAGTTCTGGGTGGAGCCGTCGTCGTTTTCGCCGCGATAGGAGATGTTGATCCCAAAGCGGAAATTTTGCACGGCAAGCGTCATTTCGGGCGTTCCGTCATCGAGGAGACTGCGGGTAACGACGCAGGCAAAGTTCTGTCCGTTGATCGTTACGGTGCCGTTCACCGAGAATTCCGCACTGCCGGAAGGAGTAAAGGTGAGGTCTTCGAGAGCGCACTTCTCGACCGTATTATCGGCGTTGCGGGTGGAAACGGGATATTTCTCCTTCCCCTCTTCCGCGCGCTTGAACATGAGGGCGTAACCGTTGTTGAGGTAGTAAGTTTTTTCCTTCCACGTCTTTTGGTTTTCCACTTTGCCGAAGCGCTCTTCCACATAGCCGTAGGCGTTCCCCGTCTCCCCATCCTGCGCGAGGTGATAGACGTAGATGTCCTCTCCCACATAGTGATAATAGTAGCGCGTTGTGCCACCCATGATCATAAAGCCGTAGTTCGTGAACAGGAGCGATTCGAGATCTTCGGTGTAGTAGCTGAACCGCTCGAAGGAGAGGGAATAGGCGAGCCCCGTTGCGCTGTCGTACTCATAGATGCACGCATCCGTTCCCGCAGCGTTCGCATAGTAGAGCATCGTATCGGTGATCCGGATATAAGTACCGCGCTCCGCTACGCCCATGGCGTTGTATTTGATCGCCTGCCCGTAGCCGTCGAGCAAAATGACGGTGAGGTCCTCTTCGTTGACATAGGTGCCCGCGATCTCCTCGTGCAGAGGGAATACGGCGGGAAGGAGCTCGTTCGTCTGGGTATCCGCCGAATAGCGGGTCACAGTGCCGAGCGCGCCGATGCACACCCACGGTCCGTCGTTCGTGGAATAGGTCATGAAGTACGTCCCGTCGTCGTTGAGGGTGTAAGTGCCCTGTCCGAGCACGGTCCTCTCGCCCTCTTCGCCGTCCGCGTAGGTAAAGGCGGTGAGCATGCCGTAGCCGTCTAAGGTGAGGTAGACGCCGCCGAAATACTGATTGTCGAAGAGCAGGTAGGTGCCGTATTCCGCGCCGCGCACGGTGAAGGTGCGCCCCTCTTTGAGGTCAAAGTAATATTCCCGCTCCGTTTCCGCATCGAGGAAGCAGACGGCGCCGTCCTCCGACAGGAAGTAGACGCCCCGATGAAGGACGTTATTGACCGTATACGTCGCCATGACGCCGAAGCCGTCCACTTCGAGGCTTCCGGCGTCGTTGGTATAAACGCCATTGCAATCTTTGTTATAGCGCGCAAAGAAGGCGGATTGTGCGGCGGATACAACGATAAAGCGGAATTTGATCCCGTCGCCGTCGAATTCGTAGATACGGTAGCCCGCGAAGGTCGCCTCTTCCGTATCGGTAAACGTCCCCTCGTGGGTCACGGTCTCCTCGCCCTCGGTCACCGAATACACGGCGCCGTTCTTTCCGTCGAAGGTGAGCGTTTCCCCTCTGTTTTCGGTGCCGTCGGCAAGCAGGGCGGTCGCGGTGCCGAGAAGCCCGCGGAGACGGATGAATTTGTTGTTTTCCCGGTCGAGCTCGAAGGAAAGACTGTAAACGGCGCCGTCATAGGAGGTGCTCACGGTAAGAACATCGCCGTTTTCGGTATAGATCCCCGTAAACTCGCCCTCGTCGCTCTTGTAAACGGCGAAAGTCGCAACCAGCGTTAAAGTACCGTTTCCGTCCTCTTCTTCATAGACGGTATCGAAGCGGGTCGTATCTTCGCCCGCGGTCGTGGAATAGATATAGGCTACGCCGTAGTAGGAGCCGCGGATGGAGAGCGTGGAGATATCGAACACGAAGGTGCTCACGTTCGTAAGATCGATGGGCGTCTCGCGCACTTCCGCCGCGATATGCTCCGTCAGGGTGCCGAGATACAGCCCCGATTCTTCGTCGGCGATATAGCTTCCGGCGGCGATCTTCACATAATCGCCCGCTTGGTTGAGCGCATATACGACAAGTTCGTCTTTCTTCGTCTCGTTGAGGACGATGAGCGGAGAATAGTAAAAATAGGTGTCCGCTTCGTCGTTCTTATAGTAGTATTCCCCGTACTCGGCGTGCCGTTCGGTGAAGTTGTATCTCGGAATGATCGCGCCGCCGATCTGCTCGGAAGAGAAGGAGACGAGGAAGTTGCGGACGGTGTTTCCGTTTACGAAGCCGACGAG
The DNA here is from genome assembly GCA_947632015.1 of uncultured Clostridia bacterium. GTDB lineage: Bacteria > Bacillota > Clostridia > Christensenellales > Borkfalkiaceae > Gallimonas. Next base: position 6,816 of record CANRNP010000037.1, read on the forward strand.
CGACGAGCGCACGGCGGTGCCGTCGAACGCGGTAGCCCCGACCATATAATATCCCTCCTCCGTCACGCCGCCCGCGCGGTAAGTTGCATGGCAGGTGCCGTCGAGCGTGAGGGACGCGCCGTCCTCCCCTTCGAAGGTGACGTCGTAAGAGGAATTATAGGGCATATATCCCATCACGTCCCCGAACGTCATCAGCTTGTAGGTGTAAGCAAGATTCAACTCGCTGTCATAGAGGCGGATAACGTCGTCGTCTCTCAGATAGTAGTAATACTCCATGTCCGTGGTATAGAGCCCCGCGACAGCCATTCCGTTGAGGGTGAGGAAATATGCCGAAGTATAGGAGGCGATCTGCCCGTTGACGACGGCAAAGCGGACGAGCGTACCGAGCGCAAGGTCCTCTTCGTTGCGGACCTGGAAGAGGGAGCGCGTAACGCCATCTACGTTCATGCTCTCGACGGCAAAGGTCAGCGTTTCCCCCGTCATCGGTCCCGTCGTGAATTCGGCGACGTAATAGCCGCTGTCGTCCAAGCGGTAGCTTCCCTCCGACTGGCTCGACGTCCCGTCCTCCGCTTGCACGGAATAGGTAATTTTGTTGAATTCGTCAAAGACGATCCGCGTCGATTCGTCGATCCCCGTTCCGAAGATATACAGCGTCGCATATCCCGCGCGGTCGGGGTCGTAATAGGTATAAGTGCCGTCTTCGGGGTGCAGTACCCCTTCCAGAAGGACGGTACCGCCCTCGCCGCGGAAGATCACGCTGTTCCCCCGCTCGTCGTAGCTCCCCTCGAAGAAGAGCTCGCCGCGTTCGAGGTAAGCGGCATCGCCTGCGACGTAGATATAGTCGGACCCGCCGAACAGGTCGGTATAGCCGCGGTTCCACACGGCATAGAGCACGGCGTTATCCTCCACCGTAACTTCCACGGGCTCGGTCTTTTCCCCGCCGAAAAGACGGTTGGAAAGATAGCCGCATTCATACACTCTTTCGCCCTCGTTGCTCGTCGCCCAGCCCGTGAGGTAATAGCCGCGGATGGCAAAAATTTCCTCCGGGAGCTCGATCTTGCCGCCATAGAGCACGGAGTAGGTCTCCGTCCTCTCTTCAAGCCCTGTGGCTTGGGGATAATTCGAAAAGAGCACGAGCGAGAATTCCCGTCTTTCGAAATAGAAGCGGAAAACGTTTTGAGAGGGATCTTCGCCCAAAACGAGCGTCGTGAGTTCGTTTTCATTCTCTGTCACGCGGAAGCCGTGCACGTCGGGTACGGGCGTAAAGCTCTCCCCCGCCTGCGCGAAGCCGTGAATATCCTCCCCGCGGTCAAAGCCGTCTTGGGAGAGGTTCTGCAAATAGGTCTGCACGGTGTAACCGACGCGGTAATGCGCGGTGAGCGTGACCCCTTCCGCGGGCATTTTCGCGTTGCGGGAAAGCGCCGCGCCGCCGAGGTACCAGCAGTCGAATTCAAATCCTTCGCGCGTGGGACGGTACCCTTCCATAAAGGCGAAGAGGTCCTCTCCCGCTTTGAGGTAGAGTTTCCCCGCGGCGCCTTCGAGCGCGCCGCCTTCGCCCAAATCGAGCGTTATCTCCGAAAGTTCGCTCCACTTCGCATAGAACGTGGCGTCCTTTTCCGCAACGACGGAGACGATCTTCTCCCCGTCTAAGTCGCGGCTTGCATACCACCCTTCGAAGCCGTGTTTCTCCCATGTAGGGATGGGCAGGGTATATTCGGAGCCGATGTCTACCGTCACGCTCTCGATCGGATCTCCGCCCATCGTGTCGAAGGTAAATTCGGCAGTGTCCTTCCCGCCGCAGGCGGAAAACGCCGCGCAGAGGGTAAGGACCGCGAGGGCAAGGCATAACAAAATGTTTCTTCTCGTCTTTTTCATCTTATTTGCTCCTTTGAAATTGCAAATATCATCTTTCCCGCCAAAGACGGCTCCGCCCCTTTAAGACAGATCGCCGTCCGCGGGAACTTCTTCCCAAACCGCATACAAAACGGTGCCGGGCTCCACGACCCTCAGCGCGTTTGCGTCGAATTCCGCCGCCCCGCCGGGCACAGAACTCCATCCGAGGAAGCGGTACCCCTTGCGGGCGGGCGCGGAAAACCCGGATACGGAATGGATATTCGATACGTTGCCCGCCGTAACGGAAACGACATATCCCTCTTCCGACAGCGCGCTCTCCCAAACGACGGGACGGTAAGCGCTGTCCCACATCACATTCCACTTTTCGGCGCCGCTCTCCGCAAACGCCGCATACACCGTCATCAGACCGCACCCGTAGAAGGCGTGCGCACCGATGTAACCGATCTCCCCTTTCAGGGTGAGCGAACGGAGGGAGGAGCAGCCCATAAAGGCATAGTCTCCGATGTAGTCCGCCGCGGGAAGTTCCAGCGAATCGATCCCGCGCAATCCGTAGAAGGCGCACATGCCGATCTGCTTTACCCCATTTCCGATGGAGAGCGTTTCCACGGCGCCGCAATTATAAAACGCATAGTTGCCGATCGCGGTAACGCTGTCGGGGATCGAGATCCGGGAGAGCTTGGTGCAGCAACGGAAGGCAAAATCGCCGATCGTCTCCGTACCCTCTTCGATCGTGAGCGTTTCGAGGCTCTCCCACCAGGCAAAGGCGCGCTCACCGATCTCCCGCACCGAGGCGGGGATCGTCAATTCCGTCACCTGGTTGAGGGCATAGAAGGCGTACGCCCCGACCGTCTCCAAAGAGTCGCCGAGCAAAACTTCCTTCACGTTAAAACAGCCGTAGAAGGCGCACAGGTCGATCGTGGAGACCAAGGTGTCCGAAAGGTCGATCTCATAGAGCTGTTCGCACTTGGCAAACGCCGCATAGCCGATCTCTTTCAGCTCGCGGGGGAAGCTCACGGTAAGGAGCGCTCGGCACCCGTAGAAGGTATAGGGCTCGATCGTTTCGAGATAGCGGTACAGCCCCGACAGATAGGTGAGATTTTCGCAGAAGGCAAACGCTCCGTAGCCGATATGGGTCACCCGTTGCAAGCCGCTCACGCTTCTCAGATCGGCGCAACGCGAGAACGCCCAGTCGGCGATCCCCTGCGTTCCGGAGGAAAGGTCCACTTCGCTCGTCGTGAGCTCCGAATAGCCGACCACCCAGTTCCCCGCGTAGATCACCCCGTAGTCGTCTGGTTTGGAAGAGAGGTACGTCCCGAAAAAGGCGTCCCTGCCGATCGATTCCACCGAATCGGGCACGAGATAATCGGGATGCAATTCGTTATTGCTGACGGTGGCGCAGTTGTAAAAAGCATAGGCGCCGATATTTTTCAGTTTCGCGTTCAGATGGATGTTGCCTAAATGCTCGCAATCCATGAACGCCCCTTCGCCCAGCTCTTCGAGGTTACTGCTTCTCGTGTTCGTGAGGAAGGAATACAGCTTTACACTGCCCGAAAAGGCATACGCGCCGATATATTTCACCGAATCGGGAAGGGAAATGCTCTCAACGTTCTGCGTTCCCGCAAAGGAGCGCGCCGCCAAGCCGACCATTCCCTCTTTGAAAACTCCTTTGGAAGCGTCCACCACATCGGGCAGTTCCCTTTTTGCCTTCGCCGTAACGGCGACAAGCCAGTCGTCCGCATAGATCAAGCCGCCGTACTCCTCCGATTCCGCCTGCTCCGCATAGAGCGCCGTCCCGTTGAACACGCTTTCGCCGATACTTCTCACGCTGTCGGGCAGAGCGACGTCGCTCAATCCGTCGGAGCCGTAAAAGGCATAACTGCTCAGGCTAACGAGCCCTTCGGGGAGCTCGACCGAGGCGAGCGCGTCGCAGTTGGAAAAGGCATACGCGCCGACGGTGAGCTGTGCGGTCTCTTCGAAAGTCACTTCGGCAAGCGCGCCGCAACCGCCGAACGCATATTCGCCGATCTGCGAAATTCCGCTCCCGAACGCTACGGAAGCGAGCTGAGAATCGGACGAACCCGAAAAGGCATAACTGCCGATCTCTTTCAGAGAATCGGGGAAGGTGACGCTCTTCAATGCCGAACAGGCATAGAAGGCGGAATTGCCGATCGTCTCGATCCCCTCTCCGAGGTCAATGTCCGTAAGCGCCCTGCAATAGGCGAACATGTTCTCGGAAATGGCGGTAACGCTATCGGGGATCGCGATTTGGGGCAGACTGCTGCACCCTTGAAAGGCGGAATTCCCGATGGAGACGACTCCCTCCGGAATGGTGACGGAGACGAGCTTCGGGCACTGATAAAAGGCGCTTTCGCCGATCGAGACCACGTTTTTCCCGATGACGACGCTTTCGAGCTTCCCGCTCGCGCGGAATGCCGCTTCGCCGATCCGGGTAACGGGCTTGCCCCTGTATTCGTCCTCGATCGTGACCGCTCCCTGCGCCGTCCCGACTTTGGAGATCATATACTCCGTCTCGTTGTTGATGAGGGTGTAGATCAGCCCCGATTCGTAATCTTTGTGGAAATGGATGACTTCCGACCAGCCCGAAGCCGATTCGTTCTGGTTTCCGCCGATCGCCATCACCCGCAGTTCGTAATCCCCTTCCGCGAGCCCGCTCAGCGAATAATAAGTCCTCCGCGTGGTATCCTCCGTCCTCTCCCCGCTCTCCACGCCGACGATCTCGATGCGGTAACTGCGCGCGTTGCGGACGGAAGTCCACGAAAGTAAGTTGTTTTCATCGACGCCGAAGCCTTCGGGCGCGCTCAGTCCGTTGACGGAGGAGCATCCGCACAGGAGCGCTCCCATCACAAGAGCAAGCGTCAGCGCGATCATCGATTTGATTTTTTTCATGGCTCGCTCCTTTTCAGTTCCGCCCCCGCGGCATTGCCGGACGGGGAGATCTTTGCGCTTACGGCGTTTTTGCGCTCCCTCTTCTGCTTGTATTCGCGGTACAGCTCGTGCGGCCACTTGAATTTGAATTTCCGCACGGCGATATCGAGGAGGAAGAGCACCATCGCCGTGATCATGAACAGCCATCTCGGATCGAATACATGCCCGATCTTCGTTTCGAAATTCTCAAAGATCTCCCACGGGACTTCGAGGTCCTGCACCGCCGCGCCGCCGCCCTGCTCCGCCAGCGCCGCGAGCATCTGCGCGGGGTCTTCTTCCGTTTCGGCAAAGGCGTCGTACTCCTCCGAGAAGGAGAACGATTTATACTCGCTATACTCCGCTTTCACGTTGCCGTCCGCGTCGTACGCCGTAAAGGTAATGCGGTAAACGCCCTGCTTTTTCAGCACGAACGCGCACATGGAATATCCCGTTCTGCGTTCGAGGAATTCCTTCACATAGCAAAATTCGTTTTCCGTTTCGGGCGCCGTATCCAGCGAGACCGTCTCTCCCGTCGACACATCGTAAATTTCGCCGCGGAGGGTCTCTCCGCCGCCGACGTCGATCCCCGAAAACACATTTACACGGTTGATGTAATTATCCTCGTCGAGATCGACCACGATCTCGTTCGGGCGGATATTTTCGGTCGGCATGAGATTGGAGACCACGTTGAGCAAAAACCGTTTTCCGTTTTCGTCCGCCATGAAATCCGCCGACCACACGCCGCTCAGATCGCTCATGAAGCTGCCCACGCTCCCCTTGCCGAATTTCCACTGCGCATAGAGAGGCACTTCGAATTCGCCTTGCAGAACGAGGTACTCCTCCGAGCGGACCTTTACGCCGAAGAAGCCGCCGAGCTCGACGTCCATCGCCCGCCTGTTCTCGCTGTCCGTCCCGTATTCCACGCCGCTTAAAAGGGGGGAGAAGGGATCGGAGACGATCGGGCGGAAGGGTTCGGGAATAACTTCTTTGATTTCGGGGACGGTGAGGTCCTCATACATATCCTGCGCAATATCGGAGGCTTTGCCCGTCACGCGCATGTATCTGCCGTTTCCGTAATCCTCGCTGACGAGCGTTTTCATCTTGTTCTCCGCCTCGGAGCCCGGATCGATCCCGACGCCGACAATGGAGAGCGTGATCTTGTTGTTGATGAAATTCTGGCGCGTCTCCAAGAGGTAATTGTCCTCGTCGCTGTTGTTCGGCATACCGTCGGTGACGATCACGATATGGCGGCGGTCGACCGTTTTCAGATCGGTGAGGAGCTGTCCCGCGCGGGAGATCGCCTGCGAGAATACCGTGCCGCCCGTGCCGTCGATGCCGTCGATCGCAGAGACGATGGCGGACTTCTGCACGGCGGAAGTCATGGGAAGCACCACGCCGTAAACCGTATCGAGGGTCATGATGCCTACATAATCGCGTTCGCTGAGCGCTTCGAGACAGTTGACGGCGCCCTGCTTTGCGAGTTCGCGCTTCGTAAGCCCCTGTCCGGCGTCCTCGTCCATACTGCCCGAAATATCGACCACGATCACGACGCCGAGCGGCGGGGTGTAGTCGATCGCCTGCACGGGCAACATCTGTTGGAAGAGGGTGTTGCGCATATCGTTGCGGTCGTAGGCGTGCGGTTTGGGATCCTCGGAGAGTTTGTCGTTCCCGCCGACGGTGAAGAGCCCGCCGCCGTAGTCATAGACGTAGGAATAGAGAACTTCGTCGAAGCCTGCGGGGAAGTCGGCATTCGCGATATTGTTCAGAATGATCTGATCGTACTGCCTGAGGACATTCACCTTTGCGGAGAACGCTTCGTTGGGATCCATATCTTCCTCTTTGGGGAAGAGTTCCTCAACGGTAAGGACGCTCCTCGTTTCGACCCGATAGCCGCCCTCCTCCTGCGAGAGCAACTCTTCGAGCTTCTCCGATTCCCCCTCGTACCGCTCCAAGATGAGGACGCGGTCGTAAAGTTCGAGATAGTAATAGGAATAATATTCGTTGTTCTGCTGCAAGCCGTCCTCCGCGACGATCCTCACGCGGAATTCGTGAAGCCCTTCCTCAGTGAAGGTATTGCGGAATTCGACCGCATTCGAGCCGGCGGAGATTCCGCCGTTGCCCTCTTCGCCCTCCGCATTCCGCGGCTCCACCGCCTTGCCGTTGTCGAGAAGTTCCACCTTGACCCCGTCCGCGTCGATCTTACTGCGGACGTTCACGCGGATGTCGATCTCCTCGTTGAGCGCCACATGGTAATCGGGGAATTCCACCCCCGTCACCTGGAAGTTATCCTCGTAATCGGAGGAGATATATGCGGTATCGAGCTTGATCCCCTTCCCCGTCACTTCGCTCACGGCGGAAATTGCGTGCTCGTCCGTCTCCTTTCCGTCGGTGATGAGCACGATCTTGGACGAGGCGGGATTTTCGAACAGCCCCGCCGTAAAGCGCAGAGCCGCCTCGATGTCCGTGGCGCTCGTATCGGGCAGAGGCGCCGCGAGATAAGCCTCGTAAATATCCTCCACCTCATAGGTGAGGGGCACGGCGTACTCTTGGGTGAAGCCGAAAGTGACGATGCCGACGCGGAATCCGTCGTAACTGCTCTCGTTGAGAACTGTGCTTACGAATTCGTCGCGCCTCTCTTGGCACGCCTCCTGCGTATCGGAGACGTCCACGAGCAAAATGATCTCGTTTTCGGGGTTATCGACCTGATAGGCGAACGTAATTCCCGCGAGCGCGGCGACGGTGAGCACCATCGTGGTGAGGTGCAGCACGAGCGAAATGATACGGTTCCGCGTTCTGCGGAAACGCTTCGCCACGCGGAAGTGGAGAAAGAGCGGGATCGCGATGGCGGGAATGAGCAACAGAAGCAGCCACGGCGACCACGAATATGCAAACTGGATCTTGAATTGATACATATCCGCTCCTCCTTATTTCCCTTCTTCTTTGGCGTGCAAAATCCACTCGATAAAGAGCAGCGCGGTAAGCGCCGCCGCCAGATAGATGAGCAGATCGTCTATGATCGCGTCCTGTTCTTCGGGACGGTTCACCTTTAATTCGGAAAAGTCCGTTCTGCGGATGTCCGATTCGTAAGCGGGACAACGGACGAAGATATTTTCAGACAGCGTTTTGCCCTCGGTCTCCCCTTCCGCCGCAAAGTAGAGTTTTTGGCTCACCGTGTAGCTTCCGGGGGTATCCATCGTGAGCGAGGCGGGCAGATCGGTGATCGGCTCGCGCGTTCCGGTAACGCCGCTCGAAGTAATCTCCGCCTCAGGACCGCGGTTGCCGAAGATCAGCTCTTCCCCCACTTCGAAGGCGTTCTTGTTCACGATGCCGGGGAAATAATAATCGAACAGATTATAGAACAGATAGGACATTTCGTTGATCCGCCCCACATTCGAATAGTGCACGCTGAACGACATTACCGCCACTTGTTCGGCGCCGTTCTTGCGGACCATCAAAGCGGGGTCGGTATCGCAGGTCATGAGGACCTCGAAATCGTCGGTATCGCAGGTAATAACTTTATAGCGGCTCACCGTAATATAATCCGCCTTTACGTTGAATCCGTTGGGATCGTGCAAAACGGGGTGTTCGGATTCTTCGGGATTTTCCATGAGGGAGACGGAGACCCGGTTCATATCTTTGATGTCGATCACTTCGATCCCGCCGCCGACCCAGCCGATCGGGGGATCGAGCAAAAAGACGACGCCGTCCGTCGGGATCTCTTCGGGCATATCGTGCTCGAAAATATAGATATCAAAGCCGGTAAGCGCCGGTTCCCTTCCGGGAGCGATCTCAGTGACGCTGATGTCCCAACGGTCGCTGAGGGCGTTCTTCACCATGCCGAGCGCGCCGTTCACAAAGGGGTTGGGACCGGGATTTTCCATATCCCCCTCGTATGCGGGCAATCTCCGCGAACTCGCGTATTGCACTTTGAGCAAATGCTTCTGCCCGCCGAAGATCTCAAAGCTGTCGTCCAAGGCGTAGGAATCTTTTTCGCCCGTTACGACTTCGAGGGCGATATGGATGGAGCGGTAAGTTGCGAAGATCTGGTCGCCGACGAGTTCCTCATAATAGATGTTCCCCTCGTTCCGCTCGTCCGTTATCGTTTTGAAGATGACGGTCTGCACTTCGCCCGCGTTACAATAGACGGGTCTTTCCGTCCGCAGGGAAATAGACCTTCCCGCCTCTTCGGAGTTGATCGCGTTTGCGCCCGTTACCTCCGCTCTCACCGCGAGTTCGGCGGCTCTGCCGTAACTTGCAAACGTCACCGTGAGGACCTGATGCCCGTCCTCGATCTCCGTGACGGCGGACAGGATGCCCGCGTTCCACTCGTCGTCCTCGCCGACGTTGACGACATTGACCTCTTTGATGTTCGAATATTCGGTATCGGTAAACAGCGTTACCTCTGCGGAAGGGTCGTTTGCAACCACTTCTTCGCACAGCGTCATCGCTTTTTTGATATCTGACGTCCCGTAAAAGCAGTCGTTCTGTTTGCTCAACGCTTCCAGCGCGTCGATGAGTTCGTACCCCTTTGCCGCGGGCACTTCGCGCATGAGATAGTAAGGATCGCCGTCGGCAATGATCACGGACATGCTTCCGTTTTTGGAGAATACCTCCTGCGAGAGCACGATCGCTTCCCCGATCGCCCTTTGGAAGCGGGTCTCCCCCTCCGTCTCCGCGTACATGCTCGCGGAGGAATCGATCACGGCGATCGCATTTTGCTTTTCCGTGCGGTTTTCGTGAACGACGACGAGCTGGGCAAGGATAATGGCGATGAGCGCCAGGGCGAGCAATTCGCAGAGAAAGATGAGAATATTTCTGAGCGGACTGGTAGGGATCCGCTTTTTCCGGTAACGTAAACTCAATTCCCACACATAGGTGCTGGAAATATGTTTGATCTGGTAGTTGGGCTTGATGAGGTAGATGATGATGAGGGCTACGATGCCGAGGAGCCCCAACAGCCCCAGCGGGACCAAAAGGGTAGGATAAATATTCATTATGCCATGATCCCCCTTTTGAGCAGTTCCCCGAAGAGGGCGCGCTCAATGGGCGTTTCGGTGGGGATGAACACATACCCCGCCCCGCGCTTTGCGCAGAAGGAGCTGACGTCCTCGCGGAAGTCTTTGAGCGCCTCTTCGTACGCCTTCAACATACTGCGCGTGATCCGCATCTTCATGTTCCGCCCGTCGTCGAGGTTCATTGCCTCGGAGTCGTAAAAATGGACGCGCCCTTCGTAGCTCGGATCGATCTCTTCGGGCGTCATGATCTGGATGAGCAGTACCTGCCGCTTTTTATAGACGAGATAGTCCACAGCTTTCTTCCAGTCGCTCTTTGTCATAAGGTCCGAAACGATCACGGAGAGCCCGTTGTTTTCGCTCACGTTCGGGCAGCCCGTTACGCATCGTTCGATGTCTGCCTCGTCGGAAAATTCGATATTTTCAAAGGTGCCGATCGCGCGGAAAAAGGAATTCTTCCCCACGATCGTGCCGTAAGGGTCCTCCGCCCGCGTGCCGCGCATAAAGTAAAAGTTCAACTTGTCCATGCTCTGCACGGCGAGAAAACCGAGCGCCGCGGCAGTCATAATGGCGTAAGCCCCCTTTTCGGGGGTCGCGTCACCCATCGAGCCCGAACAATCCAGAAAGACCTGTACCTGCATCTGCCGCTCGTCCGTGAACAGCTTCAAAAAGTACTTTTCAAACCGGCTGAACAGATTCCAGTCGATCCTCCTGATGTCGTCCCCAAGCTGGTATTCCCGGTAATCGGAAAACTCCACCGTCTGCCCATAGGTG
>CANRNP010000038.1 GCA_947632015.1 uncultured Clostridia bacterium
CACCCGCCAGATCTATGTGGACGGCGAAAAGACCTTCCCCGCGTTCAAAGAGGGGAAGAAGGCGAAAATGATCACGCAGGGGAATTTACTCATCGCGTACGAATTGACGGAGGAAGAAGAATGAGAGCGGTCGTAACGGTCACGGGAGAGGACAGAAAGGGGATCATCGCGCAGGTGAGCGGTTTTCTGAGCGAAAAGAATATCAATATCCTCGATATTTCCCAGACGATCCTTGGGGATCGGTTCGCCATGATCATGGTGGTGGATACTTCGGAATGCGCGGAGGACCTCGCTTCGGTCGCGGACGCGGCGGCGGAGATGGGCAAGGACATCGGCATGTCCGTGCGCGTCCAGCACGAGGATATTTTCCGCGCGATGCACAGGGTGTAAGCCCTGAAAGAGCGGGAGCCTTCCCGCCCAAAAAACCAAACGAAAAAGCGAGCGAATATGTTCAATACCGGCGAAGTTATCGAAACGATCGATATGATCGAAAAAGAACATCTCGACATCCGCACCGTCACGATGGGGATCTCCCTTCTGCCGTGCGTCCGCGATACCGCGGAAAACACGGCGCGGGCGGTGTACGACCATGTGGTGCGGCGCGCCGAAAAACTCGTGCCGACCGCGGAGCAACTCTCCCGCGAATACGGGATCCCGATCGTCAACAAGCGAGTCTCCGTTACCCCCGTCTCCCTCGTAACGGCGGCATTCCCCCAAGGCAGCGTCCTCGTGGCGCTCGCGCTCGACCGCGCGGCGGACGCCCTCGGCATCGACTTTTTGGGGGGATATTCTGCGCTCGTCCATAAGGCGACGGCGCAGTACGAGAAAATTTTCCTCTCCACCGTTCCGCGTGCCCTCGCCGAAACGAAAAAGCTGTGCGCTTCGGTCAACGTCGGCTCTTCCCGCTCCGGGATCAACATGGACGCGGTAGCGCGGGTAGGGGAACTCGTCAAGGAGACGGCGCGGCTCACCCGGGACGGCTTGGGCTGCGCGAAGTTCGTCGCCTTTTGCAACGCAGTGGAGGACAACCCCTTTATGGCGGGCGCCTTCCACGGCGTGGGAGAGGCGGACTGCGTGATCAACGTGGGCGTTTCGGGACCGGGCGTCGTGCAGCACGCGCTCTCCTTCGCCCCCGAAGCCGACCTTACCGAGGCGGCGGAGATCATCAAACGGACGGCGTTCAAGATCACGAGGGCGGGTCAGCTCGTCGCAAAGGAAGCGGCGAGAAGGCTCTCCGTCCCCTTCGGGGTCGTCGATCTTTCCCTCGCCCCCACCCCCGCAAGAGGGGATTCGGTGGCGCATATCCTCGAAGAGCTCGGAATCGAGACCGTGGGCGGGCACGGTACCACCGCGGCGCTCGCCATGCTCAACGACGCCGTGAAGAAGGGCGGGGTGATGGCGTCCTCCCGCGTGGGCGGGCTTTCGGGCGCGTTCATCCCCGTATCGGAGGACATCGGCATGATCGAAGCCGCCGAGCGGGGCGCGATCTGTTTGGACAAGCTCGAAGCGATGACCTGCGTCTGTTCGGTCGGGCTCGACATGATCGCCGTCCCCGGCGATACGCCCGCCTCTACCATCTCGGCGATCCTCGCGGACGAGGCGGCGATCGGCATGGTGAACGGCAAAACGACGGCGGTGCGCATCATCCCCGCGCCGGGCAAGAAGGTGGGGGATACGGTGAACTTCGGAGGGCTCCTCGGCAGAGCGCCCGTCATGCCCGTCCACACGGGCTCGGCGGAAAAATTCATCTCCCGCGGCGGCATTCTGCCCGCGCCCATCCATAGCTTCAAGAACTGAGCCTTCGGCTTCGGTCTCTCAGAAAAAAATCGATATAAAATCTATATAATATATAAAAGGAAAGAAACGATATGGAAAGAAAGGACGTACAGGAACGTTACAAATGGAAGATCTCGGACGTATGCGGGAGCGACGAAGAGTGGGAGGCGGCGTTTGCCGCGCTGGAAAAGAGGCTCGACTTCGATAAATATCGCGGCACGCTATCGACCGTGGAGGGGTTGCTCTCCTTCTTTGCCGCCGACGAGGCGCTTGCCGTGGACGCCATGCGGGTGTATCTCTACGCCTTCATGAAGCACGACGAGGACGTGCGCGAGACCAAATACAACTCTTATATCGCCCGCGTGATGAGCTTTTTCACCCGTCTCGACGAGCAGACCGCCTTCGCGACGCCCGAGCTCACCGCGCTCTCCGATGAAACGCTTGATCGCTTCATCGCCGATCCGCGCCTCAAAGATCACGATTATATGCTCTCCCGTATCAAGGCGCAGAAAAAGCATATCCTCTCCGAGAAGGAGGAGCGGATCCTCGCGCAGACGGGGGAGGCGCTCTCCTGCGCGGGCGACGTGTTCGAGATGCTCGATAACGCCGAGCTCGATCTGCCCGAAATCGAATACGAGGGGGAAACGGTAAAGCTCTCGCACGGGCTCTATTCCGTCATCATCAACGGAAAGGACAGGGAGAAGCGGAAAGAGGCGTACGAACTCTACTATTCCGCCTACCGCAAGATCATCAACACCCTCGCGACCACCTATTTCGGCAACGTGAAAAAGGATATGTTCTATCAAAAGGTGCGGGGATACGGCTCCTGCCTCGAAATGGCGCTGTTCGAAGAGGACGTAGACCGCAGTGTGTACGACAATCTCGTGAAGGCAGTAAACGATCACGCGCCCGTCATGCACCGCTATATCGCCCTGCGGAAGAAACTGATGGGGCTCGACACGATGTATATGTACGACATTTATCCCTCCCTCGTCGAGAACGCCGAGTTACAGCTCAGCTATGAGGAGGCGTACGAACTTGTCTTGAAGGGGCTCGCGCCCCTCGGCGAGGAGTACAACGCCCTTCTGCGCCGCGGCAGGGATGAACGCTGGATCGACGTCTGCGAGACGGAGGGCAAGCGGAGCGGCGCATATTCCATCGGGATCTACGGCAACCACCCGTTCGTCCTTCTGAACTACCAAAAGACCACCCACGACGTGTTTACGATCGCGCACGAAATGGGGCATTCCATCCACTCCTATTTCTCCAACCTCAACCAGCCGTTCGCGAAGTCGGACTATAAAATTTTCGTGGCGGAAGTCGCGAGCACGGTCAACGAGGTGCTCCTCCTCAAATATTTGCTCAAAACAACGGAGGACGCAAAGCTCAAAAAATATCTGCTCAATTATTTTATGGACATGATCCGCACGACCCTCTTCCGCCAGACGCAGTTTGCCGAGTTCGAGGAACGGGCGCACGCGATGGCGGAAAACGGCGAGCCGCTCAACAAGGATAACCTTACCGCGCTGTACAAGAGCCTGAACGAAAAATATTACGGGGAAGCCGTCGTCCACGACGACAATATCGCCATCGAATGGGCGCGCATCCCGCACTTCTACCGCTCCTTCTATGTGTATAAGTACGCGACGGGCATCACCGCGGCGATCTGCATCGCCAACAAGATCTTAACGGAGGGGAAACCCGCCGTCGAAAACTACTTTGCCTTCCTTTCCGGCGGCTGTTCCGCCGACCCCGTTTCGCTCTTGAAGATTGCGGGCGCCGATCTCACGCGGGAGGAGACCTTCCTTTCCGCGATGCGCGAATTCGAGGAAGCGCTCGACGAATTCACGCAGCTCAGCTGAGTGACGAACATTCCGCCGCTCTTTGCGGCGCGGCGGAAGAGAAAAGAGGAAACGATCTATGCCTAATCATCAAATGCCGCACAATTTGGAGGCGGAAGCGGCGCTTTTAAGCTGTATCCTCATCGACGAGAGCATCCAGTCGGACGTTCTGGAACTGCTCAAAGAAGAGGATTTTTACCAGAGCTCCCACCGGGAGATCCTCAAAGCGATGAAGGCGGTCTATGGCGGCAGGAAGCCCGTGGACGTCGTAACGCTGAGCGACAGGCTCGACCGCGACGGCAAGCTGGAGAGCGCGGGCGGGCTCGAATACATCACCGAGCTCGCGCAGACCGTCCCTTCCGCCGCGAATTATAAACAGTATTTCGAGATCGTGCGGCGGGATTCCGTCAACCGCGCGCTCATCCGCGCGGCGAAAAACGTGATCGAGAACAGCGTAAACTCTCCCGAAGAGCGGGACGCGCTCGAATATGCCGAAAAGCAGGTGTACGACGTCTCCCGCCGCGAGGACGGATCTGCGCTCATGGGGCTCTCCGACGGCACGGCGGTACAGGCGGTCATCGGCAAGCTCGAAGCCATCCAGCAGGACCCCAACGCCTACCGCGGCCTCGAAACGGGGTTCAAACATCTCGACCGCATTACGCACGGCTTGCAAAAGGGAAACCTCATCATCATCGCGGCGCGCCCCGGAATGGGGAAAACGTCGCTCGCCATGAACATCGTCGAATACGCCTGCCTCAAACGCAACAACGTTGCGGCGGTGTTTTCCCTCGAAATGCCCTATAACGAGATCTTGCAGAGACTGCTCTTCTCCTATGCCGAAGTGAGCATGGAGAAGGGGCTGTCGGGGAAGCTCGTCCAAAAAGAGTGGAAGAATCTGATGGTCGCGAGCGACCGCTTGCAGAAGAGCAAGATCTTTATCGACGATTCTTCCGTCGTCACGCCCGCCGAGATCCTCTCCAAATGCCGCAGGCTGAAAAGCGCGGAGGGCAGGCTCGACGTCGTGATGATCGACTACATCCAGCTCATGGGCTCCGAAACGCCCGTGCGCGGCGGCGATTTCAACCGCCAGCAGGAGGTGGCTTCCATCACCCGCGCCCTCAAAATCATGGCAAAGGAACTCGACGTGCCCGTGATCGCGCTCTCCCAGCTGAGGCGCATCCAGACGAAGGAGGCACAGCTCTCCGATCTGAGGGAATCGGGCGCGATCGAGCAGGACGCCGACATCGTCATGTTCATCAACCGTCCCGACGTCGGCGCTTCCCCGGAAGAGCTCGCCAAGGGGAACATCGTAAAGGGCGCGGCGGAACTCGTCATCGCCAAGCACCGCAACGGCGCGACGGGGCGCATCCAGCTCCGCTTCATCGGCGAGAGCACCAAGTTCATCGACGTAGACGCGCAGGGAATGTCGGACGAAGAGCCGCGGTACGCCAAAAAGCCCGAAGAACTCCCCGAAGAGCCCCCCGAAGAGGATCCTTCCGAAGGGTCGGACCTTCCCTTTGATTGATATGGAGACGAAAATCGCGAGCCCCGCGGGGGCGTGGCTTGCTCTTGCCAAAAAACTCATTGAAACGGGCGAAGTGGTCGCCTTTCACACCGAAACGGTGTACGGTTTGGGCGCGAACGCCTTTTCGGACGAAGCCGTTCTCAAAGTGTTCGCCCTCAAAGGCCGCCCCGCCGATAACCCGCTCATCGTGCATGTGCATCAGGACTTTCCCATTTCCTCTCTCATCGACGGCGAACCTTCCTACGCGGCGGCGCTGCGGGAGGCGTTTTTGCCCGGACCTTTGACGATGGTCTATCCCTCGAAGGGGAAGGTGTCGAAGTACGTCTCCTGCGGGCTCGATACCCTCGCCGTTCGCGTGCCGTCCTCGCCCGCGGCGCAGGCGTTTTTGAAGTCCGCCGATCTTCCGGTCGCGGCGCCGAGCGCAAACCTTTCCAAGCACGTCTCTCCCGTCACCGCAAAGCACGTTTTCGACGATTTCAACGGGAAGATCCCCCTCATTCTGGACGGCGGGGCTTGCACGGGCGGGATCGAGAGCACCGTTCTGGACTGTACGGGAGAAATTCCGCAGATCCTGCGCGAAGGGCTCGTGACGCGGGAGATGATCGCGCGCGTCGCGGGGCGGTGCGAAGTTTACCGCGCGAAGCGGGGGGAAAGACCGAAGAGCCCCGGCATGGCGTATAAGCACTATGCGCCCCGTTGCAAGACCGCCTATTTCACCGGGGATCGCCTCGGAGAAGCGGAGGCGGCTTATCTAAACGAAGCGGAAGGGGGCGGCGCGCCCTGTTTTCTGTGCGAGAGCGAGGTTTGCGCCCGTCTGGAAGGGTACCGTTCGCTCGATTTGGGCAGTTCGCCCGAAGAGGCGGCGCGGCGGCTCTATGCCCTTCTCCGCCGCGGAGAAGAGCAGGCGACGCTTTTGATCGGCGTAGAACCGCGGGAAAAGGAAGGCGTGATGGCGGGCGTTCTCAACCGCATGAGGCGCGCCTTCGGGGTGGAACATGGAACAGAAGAAGGTTGAGCCGAAGAAAAAAGCGGCGCCCAAAAAGAAAATCATCTTTGTGTGCACGGGGAATACCTGCCGCTCGCCGATGGCGGAAGCGGCGCTCCGCAAAGAACTCCGCCGCCGCAAGATCGCGGGATATTCGGTGAGTTCGGCGGGACTTCGCGCAAAAGAAGGGAGCACGCTCAGCCCCAACAGCGCGCAGGCGCTCTCGGAGGCGAAGATTTCCGTGAACAAGACGTTCAAGCCCAAACAGCTCACCGAAAAAATGCTAAAAGGCGCCTATCTCGTCGTCTGCATGACGGAGAGCCAGCAACGCGCGATCGGGCACTTTCCCAACGTGACGAGTTTTCCGCTCCTGTGCGGGCGGGAGATCCCCGACCCCTACGGGCAGGACATCGACGTGTACCGCGTGACCCTCCGCCGTATCCGCGAATGTCTGCCCCTCATCATCGAACGCTATTGTCCGCCCCTTGGAAGTGAGGGTTGACAAACCGGAAAAAGAGGGTATAATATAGTTGCCGCGCAGGCGCGCCCGAAAGAGGGGAGCGCCGTAAGACGGCAAAAGGAGAGATTATATGAAAATTGCGCTTGCATGCGATCACGGAGGGCTCGCCCTCAAAAACAAGATCACGGAATACCTTGCCGCAAACGGCTATGAGGCGGTAGACTTCGGCACGACGACGGACTGCTCGTGCGACTACCCCGATTTCGCCCTTGCAGGCGCGGAAGCCGTCGCGCGCGGGGAATGCGACCGCGGCATTTTCGTGTGCACGACGGGGATCGGCATCTCCATTGCGGCAAACAAGGTGAAGGGGATCCGCTGTGCTCTTTGCACCGACGCGACCTGCGCCCGCCTCACCCGCGAGCACAACGACGCGAACGTCCTCGCCCTCGGCGGGGGGATCGTCGGCGTCAATCTCGCGCTCGACATCGTAAAAACATTCCTCGAAACCCCGTTCAGCGGTCTCGAAAAGCATTCGCGCCGCATTCAAAAGATCTCCGCGATCGAACAGAAATACATGAAGTGACATGACGACGGCGCTCAAAGAAAAGATCATCGAATCGCTCACCTCCATCCTGCCCATTGCCCTCATCATCGTGGCGCTATCTCTGACGTTTGCGCCCCTCGACGCGGGGACGTTTGTGCTGTTTACGGTGGGCGTTTTTCTTTTGATTGTCGGCATGGGCTGTTTCACGCTCGGCGCCGATATGTCGATGCTCGTCATTGGCGAGAAGATCGGTTCGTCCATCACCCATTCCCGCAAGATCTGGCTCATCGCGCTCGTCTCCTTTGTGATCGGCATGATCGTGACCGTCGCCGAGCCCGATTTGCAGATCCTCGCGGGGCAGGTGAAAACCCTCTCCGACCAAACTCCGCTCGGAAATTACCTGCTCATTCTCACCGTTGCCGTCGGCGTGGGGATCTTTCTCATGTTCGCCATGCTCCGCATCCTCTTCCATATCCGCCTGAGCATTTTGCTCATCCTGTTTTATGTCGCGACGTTCGTGCTCAGCGGGTTCGTTTCCCCGCAGTTCTGGGCGGTCTCCTTCGATTCGGGCGGCGTAACGACGGGTCCCATGACGGTGCCGTTCATCATGTCGCTCGGCGTGGGCGTCGCGTCGATCAGAAGCGACGGCAAGGGGAAAGACGATTCCTTCGGGCTCGTCGCCCTTTCGAGCATCGGTCCTATCATCTCCGTGCTCATCCTCGGCATCGTTTTCAACGTCGGCGGGCTCGAATATCCCTACGAGGCGTTCGACCCCGTGACGACGACCCACAGCATGCTCTTTCTCTATCTCATGGGCTTTTCCGACTACGCTTTGGAAGTTCTGATCGCGCTCTGTCCCATCCTCGTCTTTTTCCTCGGCTTCGAGCTGTTTACCCGCTCCTTTCGCAAGCGGCAGCTCGTCCGTATCTTCATCGGCTTTGCCTACTCCTTTTTGGGGCTCGTTCTCTTCCTCACGGGGGCGAACGTCGGGTTTATGCCCGTCGGCAGGGCGATCGGCGAAAAGCTCGCCTCTCTTTGGGGAGGCTGGCTGTTGATCCCCGTCGGCATGCTGATTGGATATTTCGTCGTCGCGGCGGAGCCCGCCGTGCACGTGCTCAACAAGCAGGTGGAGCGCACTTCGGCGGGAGCGATCACCGCCAAGTCCATGAAGCGCGGCCTTTGCGTGGGGGTGTGTATCTCGCTGGGGCTCGCCATGCTCCGCATTCTCACGGGGATCAACATCATGTACATATTAGCGCCGGGGTACCTGCTCGCCCTCATCCTCACCTTTTTCACCCCGCCCATGTTCACAGGGATCGCCTTCGATTCGGGCGGCGTAGCAAGCGGGGCCATGGTCTCCTCCTTCGTCCTGCCGCTCGCGGTGGGCGCCTGCCAGACCCTCGGCGGCTCGGTCATGACGCAGGCGTTCGGGTGCGTCGCGTTCGTCGCCCTTACGCCGCTCATCTCCATCCAGATCTTAGGGATCGCATACCGGCGTAAGACGCGCCGGATCAGGAGCGATTTCCTCTCTTTTGAGGACGCGATCCTCGAATATGAGGTGGACGCATGAGCGAGAGACAGGAAGGGAAACATCATGCGGCGCAGATCGTCCACGGGATCAAGGCGGCGGGCGGAAAGATGGGGGAGATGATCGGGGTGAAGGCGCCCGCCCCCAAGCGGCAGAGCAGGATCAAACTGCTTTTGAGCGTCGTCAGCCCCTCGGACGAGGCGAAGCTCAAAGAAATTTTGGACGACGTTTCCGTCGGGCTCTCGTGGACGTTTGCGGGGACGGGAACGGCGCGTTCGCAGGTGCTCGACTATTTGGGCATCGGGGAAACGGAAAAATCGGTGGTCGTCTCTCTCATCCCTGAGAGCGGCGAGGACGCGATCCTGCGGGCGCTCCGCACCAAAATGGCGCTCTATACGGTCGGGAAGGGGATCTCCTTCACCATACCGCTCACGGGGATCTCCGAAGTGACCGCAAACGGACTCAACAAGGCGGTGGCAAGCAAGACGGCGGAGGGAAAAATGATAACAAGCCAAGAGAGAAAATACGATCTGATCGTTGTCGCGGTGGAGGCGGGCAGGGTAGACGAAGCGATGGAAGCGGCGCGCTCTGCGGGCGCCGCCGGGGGAACGATCGTGCGGGCGCGCGCCCTCGAAAACGACAAGGCGGAGCAGTTCATCGGCATTACCCTCGCGCGGGAGCAGGAAATTTTGCTCGTGCTCTCCAAGCGGGAGAGCAAACTCGCCATCATGAAGGCGCTCTCCGGAAAAGTCGGCATCAAGACGGAAGCGGGCGGCGTGATCTTTTCGCTTCCCGTCGATAAGACGGCGGGCATTTCGGCGGCGGACGAAGCGGAAATGCGTCACGGGGAAGAAGATGAGTAAGCGCATCCTTGCCATCGGCGGCGGAGAACTGAAAAACCGCGAGACCCTCTCGATCGACGCTTACATCGCCGAAGAGGCGAAAAAGGCGGCGGGGGAGCGGCGCGCATGCGGGCTCTTCCTTCCCACCGCGAGCCACGATTGCATGCCCTACTATAATACCTTCCATAAGGTCTACACGGGCGTCTACGGGATCAAGACGGATGTCGCGCTCACCGTAAACAGGGAATGGGACCTCGAAAAGATGAGGGGAAAGTTCGCCGCCGCCGACTTCCTCTACGTCGGCGGCGGCGACACCGTGTTCCTGCTCGCGCAATGGAAAAAGAGCGGGCTGCTCGCGCTCATAAAAGAGGCTTACGAGCGCGGCGTGCTCATCGCAGGGCTCTCGGCGGGAGCGATCTGCTGGTTCGAAGAGATGTATTCCGATTCGGTCGTCGAGGGGGAATACGCCATGTTCAAAGGGCTCGGATGGCTCAAAGGGGTCGTCTGCCCGCATTATAACGAGCGGGCGGCGGACTTCGACGAAATCGTCCTGGGCGGCAAACTCCGCGCGTGGGGGCTCGAAAACAACGCGGCGGTCGAATTTACGGACGGCGAGCCGAAAAGATCGGTCGGCGGCGGAAAGGTCTGGTGGTTGGACGGCTCGGACGGAAAGCGGATCATCAAAACGGAATTCTGAAAAAGCGCCGCGCCCTCCCGCACAGGGAGGGCGCGGCGCTTTTATGCCTCAGTGGTTCTTTTTCCATTCTTTGATCCCGTCGAGGCGGGCTTTGATCTTGCTCTCGATGCCCTCCTCGGTCGGATGGTAGTATTCCTTCCCCGCAAGGCTGTCGGGCAGGCATTGCATGTTCGTCAGCTTGTCCTCGCTGTCGTGCGCGTATTGATACCCCTTGCCGTATTCGAGTTCCTTCATGAGCCTGGTGGGCGCGGATGACGAGGGGAACGGGCTCCGCGAGCATGGAGAGCGCGTCCTTTTTCGCCGTTTCATAGGCGACATAGAGCGCGTTGGACTTGGGTGCCACGGAGAGATAGATGACCGCTTCCGTCAGGTGGACCGAGCATTCGGGCATCCCGATGAAGTGGCATGCCTGATAGGCGGCGATGGCGATTTCGAGCGCGCGCGGATCGGCGAGCCCTACGTCCTCGCTCGCAAACCGCGTTACCCGCCTTGCAATATAGAGGGGATCCTCTCCCGCTTCGAGCATGCGCGCGAGCCAGTAGACCGCGGCGTCGGGGTCGGAATTGCGCATCGACTTGTGTAGCGCCGAAATGAGGTTGTAGTGCTCCTCGCCCGCCTTATCGTATAAAAGAGACTTCCGCGAAGTGCATTGCTCCACCGTCTCCCGCGAGACGATCGTCGTCTCACCCTGTTGCTCGCCGTTCAAGATCGCCATTTCGAGGGTGGAGAGGGCGCTTCGCGCGTCGCCGTTCGCAAAATTTGCGATCATCTCCAAGACCTCGTCGGAGATCTCCACCCGCTGTCTGCCGAAGCCGCGCTCGTCCTTTACCGCGCGGCGCAAAAGCCCGGTCAGCTCCTCCGGTTTCAGCGCCTGCAACACGAACACTTTACAGCGGGAGAGAAGAGCGCCGTTGACCTCGAAAGAGGGGTTTTCGGTCGTCGCGCCGATGAGGATGATGCTTCCTTTTTCCACAAAGGGGAGAAAGGCGTCCTGTTGCGCCTTGTTGAAGCGGTGGATCTCATCGACGAACAAGATCGTTTTTTCGCCGAAACGGCGGTTTTTTTCCGCCTGCTCCATCACCTGCTTGATCTCTTTGATGCCGCTCGTCACGGCGGAGAAATCGATGAACTTCGCCTTTGTGCGGTTGGCGATGATGCGCGCAAGCGTCGTCTTTCCCACGCCGGGCGGACCCCAAAAGATCATCGAGCCGATCTTGTCGCTCTCAATGAGCCTGCGGAGCACCTTGCCCTCGCCCAAAAGATGGGTCTGCCCGCAAAACTCTTCGAGCGTCTGCGGACGCAAACGTGCCGCGAGCGGCTCGTCGTCTCTTTCAAAAAGCGTGCGCTGTTCTACCATGCCGTCTCCTTTTCGCCCTTCGGGGCGCTTCTTTGCCCGCCGGCGATCTTACGGACAGAATTAGTTTAGCAGAATATTTTTTATTTGTCAACCCGCCGCCGCTCTTTCGGGAACCGCTTGCATTTCCGCCCGATTATGGTATAATAGCGGTAACAAATTATGAGGAGGCAAGAAAAAATGGTTGCGAAAGAAAGATTTGAAATTGTGTACAAGGACGGCTCCGAAAGGCAGGGCGGCGCCCGCCAGATCTTGCTGGATACAAAAACGGGAGTAAATTATCTCGTTTGGTCATCGGGATATGCGGGCGGCATTACTCCGCTTCTCGATTCGGAAGGAAAGGTCGTGATCACAAAGCAAAGTTAAGAAACGCCCGCCACTTGGGCGTATTTTGCCCCGTATCTATGGTACGATAAGCATTTTTTCATTTAATTTGAGAGAACTCGCCATTTTGCGTACAGACTGATGCCCTCATAGCTTTGGTACCTTTCGGGATCATTCCGATCATAAACGATTTCCTTTCCCGTTTTGTCTGTTTCGAAATTCCATTTGTTCAGACACTGCGCCTCTTTGTACCAACCGTCAAAGAGGTATCCTTCGCGTTCGGGTTCGGGCGGAATAAAACCGATCACCTCTTCGTTGTAGCTATCCACCCAAAAATATCCCGCATTCGGCGCGCCTGCGTAGTTATACATATATGACACATTTCCGATCAACGGGTTGAGATCTCCTGCGGGAGTTTTTCCATCATGGATCAACGAATATCCATATACCATTTCAAAGGGGCTCCAAACAGTCAGGTTCTGCGGATCTTCATCATAATTCCAATGGACGCCAACGATTTTAGCACCGCAAAACACCTCTGAAATGGTTTCTTCTTTCGGCGGATGGGGGAAGTAAATTTTTTCCAGATGGTTGCTTTCGATTTTACCGACGTAACTTTCGAGCGTAACAAAGATCCGTTTGTATCCGAATCCATAAACGGGGATCTTGTCGATACTCTCCGGATAGACAAGTGCGGTCTGGTTTGCGCCGCTCTCGGTCAGTCCGATTAAATATGCTTCCTTGGAACCGTCCTTTTGCGTTTTTATTGCATATTTCCAAAACCCGCTTTCATATTCGGGAAGATCTTCATTCCCCGAACAAGCGGATAAGAACCCGAAAGATAACAAAACGCATAAAATCAAAACAACGGAGATCGCCTTTTTCATGCACTGCCTCCCATAAATCTACTGCGCCGTGCGGTTCAATTTATTTGCTAATTTTTTGCCGTCCCTGTTCGAGGCAAGCGCGGCGAGATCGGGTTCTTCGAGGCGAACGGTCATCATCTCCTCGTGGGAGATCGTTTCGAGAATGCACTCATCCCCGCGGAAGAGCGTCAGGTCCTCATAGATGAGGCGCACGCCATCGAATGCCACATTTCCCCAATCGTGGATCCAATCGTCCTGATACTGCGGAAGGTCTTTAAGGGAGGAATTCAAAAAAGCCTCGCGTTTCTCTTCGTCGAATGCAAAATCGCACTCTTCGTGCAGAATGCTGGAATAGCCGAACGTCACGCGCGGATTCAAGGAGTTATGAAAGGCGAGAAGTTTTCTGCCGATAAACGCATAGGCCACATGGACGGCATAGTTGCGTTTGAGGTCACGCAACCCATCCTTTTCCTGTTTTATGACCTGCCTGCAATAGTTGGCATACGTTTCCTTTGCGGGAACCCCTTCGAAATAATCGAGCATCCATTGCGGAAGCCTTGTTTCTTCGGGGTCATATTCTTGCATCGCCTGCTCATACCGGGCAATGCGTTCTGAATGCTCTTTGTCCCGCTCGGCAAACGCCGCTTTGAGGAATTTTTGTTTGAAAGGGCGGAGCAGCGCCTTTGTCGAACACTTTGCCCGCGTCGCGACCGAAAGACAATAGCGGATGAGAGTATTCCGCTCCTTGGGCGTGAAAGAAACTTTTCCTTCGCAATTTCCGTCTAAACAATATTCCATGATTTCCTCCGAGAAATGACCGTTTGTTGCGCAACGCTATAATTATACCATAAAAGCAGGGGAAACGCACAGATGTTTCGCGCTTTTTAAGGATCGAAAATATCGTTTTCGTTCGGGCTGTTAGAATCTTGATTTTGATTCTTTTTCGACAAGACGATTTTTTTGACGGCCTGTATATACCACAATATTCCCGTGATGGGGGATACGAGCAGACTCAACACAACCATCCCGCCGAAGCCCATAATTGCGCCGATGCGTACTCCGTTCCGAAAAGCGTGATCGGGGTTTCCTTCGAAATAGTTTGTTGCGAATTGCACGTCAAAAAGTATGGAAGGAATGATAAAAAACGCCCAGGAAACGACAATTACCATGGACATAACTCTATATGCGTCGGGGATAAAAGTCGGGTCGAGAAGGTAAAGCAAAACGACCGATCCCGCAAAGATTATGCAAATTGCCAAAACAAGCAATAATTGTTTAATTTTGTTCATCGGGTTCTCCGCTAAATGGAAGTGATTCGTTTGAGATCAACCATATCATTCTAACAACCTGTTGACTTCGTTGAGTATTTCCGTGCCCGACACGGCGGAACACGCGGCTAATAATATCATCATGATACATGGAAAAAATTTTTTCATATAGTAGACTCTCCGCCAAATTCCTGCCTGTCGCTTCTATTATACCATAAAAACGGGGGAAGTGCAAGCAGCCTGCGGCAATCACAGAGAAAAAGGAAATACTGACTTGGTGCGGATGACAGGATTTGCCCGCTCTTGGCGTATGGTACCGCCCCGCTCGTTCAAGCCCGCGCACCCGCCAAAGTGCCATTTTGAATTTCGCCGTTCGGACTTGATTTGTTTGCGGTTCTATGCTATAATCATAGTACTTTAATCGGAATCCCTGTCGCGGCGGGAAGGAGGAGCTATGGCGAAGAACGTGTATTTTGACCCTTTTATGGGCAATAAGGGCAATCAGATGAAGTATCGGGCTGACGTTATAGAATCGCAACTCGAACAAGACGCCGCGCACGCACGGGATATCCAAGCGGCAAAAGAAGCGGAAAAGCAACGGAAAAGAGGATTCTTCGCACGGTTCTTTCGGAAGAAGAATTCATGAAGAAATGTTTTGAAAAACGGGCAGAAATTGATTTTTGCAAAACACACAAAAGGCGAGGGCGGTTTGTCCTCGCTTTTTGCTAAAAAAAGAACGCAAGCTGAAATGGTTCAACTTACGTTCAGAGTGGTGCGGATGACAGGACTTGCCGCTTGGGGCGGAAGAGATGCACCGACGCTCCTCTTGGCCGAGCAGCGCCGCCGCGCTCTTTGCGATGAGTTCATGTGTGATTGCCGAAGGCATGGTTACTCCTTGTTTGAAACGGTGTAAGTTCCATTATACAGCATTTTTTCGGAAAAAATAAACGGAAAAGGCTCAATTTCCGCACTTTTCCGCATCATAACGCTTTGGATTATCCGTTTGACCCAACAGATAATCGATACTTGTATTGTAAAATTTCGCAAGACGGATCAGGATCTGCGTGGGGATGTCGTTTTCTCCCGTCTCATACTTTGAATAACCCGTTTGAGACATGTCGAGCATCTTTGCAACATCCGTCTGGTTCAGATCCCGATCTTCCCTCAGATCCCGTATGCGGCGATATATCACTCTCATAACCGAATTTCCGAGAAAAAGTATAACATATTTTCCCCAAAACGCTTGACATTTAACCCGTTTCAGATTAAAATAGAGGTAGTCGACAGGATTCGGCAAAAAAATGTAAGAGGTATCAAATATGGACAAGTATGTGGAAAACGATCCCGCCAAAAACGAGCCGATCGAAAAGACGGCCACGGAAGCAATCAATAAGAACAATGAAACACAAAAGAAAAAGAAGAAAATTTCCCTGATCGTTACTTTGTCGATAGTTTTCTTGATAATTGCTGCGCTCGTGATTGTTTTTATTGCGGGGAATGTGAACGCGCATTATGAACTTCTCACTGAGGAGAATGAGGACGGAACGTACACGGTTACCGGTATCGACTATCGTTACGGGATCTTTGGAGATGATGAATCTATCCTTCGTATCCCCGCCGAAATTAATGGCAAAAAAGTGACGGCGGT
This sequence comes from uncultured Clostridia bacterium, assembly GCA_947632015.1. GTDB lineage: Bacteria > Bacillota > Clostridia > Christensenellales > Borkfalkiaceae > Gallimonas. Next base: position 15,659 of record CANRNP010000038.1, read on the forward strand.
CAATTTTCGAGGCACGTTTTATCAATTTACAGATACGATCAAAACAGTCATTGTTCCCGAAGGCGTCACGACGATCGGGAAAGGGTGCTTTACCCCTTATGATATCCAAGAGATCACGCTCCCTCGAAGCGTAACTCTGATAGGAAATGGGTTTGTCGGTTGTGGGGCAAAGTTGAATTTTGATGGAAATGATTATTATGAATTCAAGGGGCAATGTCTTATAGACAAGCAAACAAATACCATTATCAACGGCTTTAACGGGGCGGTTATCCCCGAAGATGTTACCGTGATCGGAGTAAATGCTTTTGTAGGATACAGTGAACCCGGCAATCTCGATTTTAGTCATATAAAGACCATTGAAAATTCTGCGTTTTATGGATGCGGGGCCGGTGAGATTGACCTTTCCCATGTAACTTATATCGGAAACAGCGCGTTTGCGAAGAGCAATATAACAAGTGTAAAGCTCGCTGCCGGTGCGTCTATCGGTGAATCTGCGTTTGCAGAGAGCAAACTTTCAGTTCTGCATTTTTGCGGCGCTCTGTCGGCATGGGGTTTAGATGCTTTTAGTCGCTGTTCGATCCCCGATGTCTATTTTGATGGTGACATGCTACAATTTCAGGCTTCTTTCGATCTAAATAAATTTAGTAACCTTGTCGTTCACTGCACCGATGGAGACATAACGCTTTGAGTTTGCGCTTTTCGAAAGATTTCAAATGATCCCGTGCCCTGCGGCGTTTCTGCGCGTGGAAGGGCACAGAAACGCCTTGTCTCCCCTCAAGTTCCGTCAACCTTACAACATTCAAAAGGGCGAAGAGGTAAAAAAACCTCTTCGCCCTTTTGGTGCGGATGACAGGACTTGCGCCTTTGGCGGCGCGCCCCGGTGAACAGCACACTGTGCTGTTCAGTTTGCGGCAAACTGTTTCTGAAATCATACCATTCGCCCGCAAACCGATTGCTCCCGCAATCGCCTCCACCCTCAAGTCCTGTCATAAACCCTTTAATACAGCGAAGCGGGAGAGGTATTCCTCTCCCGCTTCGCTGGTGCACCGAGACAATTATAATCCGAACACGAAAGCTCGTCAAGGCTGACCGTTTGCGTTCCGTTTTTGTAGTTA
>CANRNP010000039.1 GCA_947632015.1 uncultured Clostridia bacterium
CGCGTCCACCACGTCTCTTCTGCCGCTCGTTTCAAAGTATGCCGTGAGCACGATCGCCGCAACCAGAAGGAGCGCGCTTACCGCCACGATGACGGAGTAGATTACCTTCTTTTTTCTCGAAGTAGGTACGGTATTTTCCTTTTCTTTCATGGGATCCTCCGAAAACTTTTATGTAATGGTTGCCCTCCCGCTTTGGTTTTATACCTCTTTTTTTCACCAGCCGCCGAAAATGAGGGGGACGCCGACCGCCGTCTGCCCGCCGCCGCAGACGATCTGCAAATTGACCGTTCTTCCGCCGAGGGCGACTCCTTCTCCGAGCGCGGGGGAATAGAGATAGTAACTCGTTTTGCCGCACGCCTCTTCGCAAAAGAGAAATTTTGCGTCGAATTTTTCGGCGAACTCGGCAAGACGGTCCCCCTCGTACACGGCGCTCTCCCCCTTCACCCGCCCAAGCGAAAATTTCGCAAGCGGCGAGGAAGATACCACCGCGCGGGCGGAGGAGTTCGCTTCCGTATAATAGGTGTGCATCGTTCCCCCTTCGAGTACGGGCGAACGGTAGAGAAGGTAGAGGAAGAAGGCGCAGCCCGCAACGAGCGCGCAAACGCACAGACCGCCGAGCGCACGGAAAATTTTTCGCATAAAAAACACCCCCTCGGAAAAGACGAGAGGATGTTTGACCGTTTGAAAGAAATTTATACCGCCGCCCCGCGATCCGCGGCAAAAAACCGCGCGGCTATTTTTCCCACGGCAGATCTTCGCCGCCGAGGATATGGATATGCAGGTGGCGCACCGTCTGCCCCGCATGTTCGCCCTGGTTGACGACGAGGCGGTACCCGCCGCCGAGCCCAAGCTCCCCCTGCAATTTCCCGATCTTTTCGAGCGTTCTGCCGAGCAGGGCGGCGCGGGCGGGATCCAGCTCGCTCAAATAGGCGAAATGTTCCTTCGGCACGCACAGCAAATGGATCTTTGCGAGGGGCGCGATGTCCTTGAAAATCAGGATCTCGTCATCCTCGTACACCTTCGTCGAGGGGATCTCCCCCGCAACGATCTTACAAAAAACGCAATCGTTCATCTGATCACCTCCGTTATTTCGGCAAATGCGCCGTCTTGATAAAGTCCGGTAAGTTTTACCCGCGCGAGCATGCCCTCCGCGGCGCCGTTTGCATAAACGCGGATATAATTTTCGGTATATCCGCCGTTCTCCTCGAACAAAACGACGCGCTCGGCGCCCAAAAAGCGGGAAATGTATTGCGATTCCGCGCGGGCGGCAACCTCTGTGATGCGCCCCATACGCTCCTTTTTGACCGCCGCGGGAAGGTCTTTCTTCTTCGCCGCCGCCGTGCCGGGACGGGAGGAGAACGGGAAGCAGTGCACCCGCGCAAACCCCGCTTCCCCGATGACGGAAAGGCTCTCTTCGAAATCCTCCTCCGTCTCGCCGGGAAACCCGACGATGATGTCCGTCGTGATGGCGGCGTCGGGGAAAAATTCGTAAATTTTACGGCAGCAAGCGAGGTATTCCTCCCGCGTGTAGCGGCGGTTCATGGCTTTGAGCACCGCGGAAGAGCCGCTTTGGAGGGAGAGATGGAAGTGGGGCACGACGTTTTCCGCCTCCTTCATCTGCGAAAGGAATTTTTCGCCGACGATCCCCGCTTCGAGGGAGCCGAGACGGATGCGCGCGGGCACCTTCTTCAAGAGGAGAAGCAGCTCGCCGAGCCCCGTCTCCCCGTCGCGGTAGGAAGAGATGTCCACCCCCGTGAGCACGATCTCCCCGGCGGCGCAATGCTCCGCCTCGCACAGCACGCTCGCCGCGCTCCGGGAGCGCGATCTCCCGCGGAGATAAGGAATGACGCAATAGGAGCAGAAACGGTCGCACCCGTCCTGGATGCGCAACAGGGCGCGGGTCTTAACTTGTTTGGGGGGCGGAAGTTCGCAAAAGCTGTGTTCCGTTTCGCGGAATATGCCCCGTTTTTCCAACACGTCGAGCACTTTTCCCTTATTCTGCGCGCCGAGAACGAGCACGACCCCCTCTTTTTCGAGAAAAGCCGCCCCGTCCCGCTCGGAAGCGCACCCGCACACCGCGATGGGCGCCGCGGGGTTGAACTTCCGCATCCGCGCGACCGCCTGTCGGGACTTCCGCTCCGCCTCCGCCGTAACGGCGCAGGTGTTGAGAAGGTACAGATCGGCATAGCCGAGCTCGTCCGTCGTCTCATAGCCGCGCTCTTCGAGCCCGCGCATGAGGGAGGCGCTCTCCACCTCGTTCATTTTACAGCCAAGGGTAAATACGCACGCCTTCATCCCAGCTCCCCCGATTCGTACATGACGATGGAAAGAAGGGCGATCGCCGCCGTTTCCGCCCGCAGGATGCGCTTGCCGAGGGAAACGCCCGTAAAGCCGAGCGACTTTGCGAGCGCGAATTCCTCCTCCGAGAAGCCGCCTTCACTGCCGACGACAAGCGCCGAAGAGCCCGCAAGCCCTCTCAGGCTCCCCTCGCTCCCTTCGAGAAATTCACAGGCGAACAGCTTGTTCCGATACCCCTCCGCGCTCCTTAATGCGTCCGCGAAATTTTCGAAGCAGACGACTTCGGGCGCCACCGTGCGCATACATTGCTTCGCCGCCTCGCGCGAAACGCGGCGGAGACGTTCCAGTTTGTTCTCGTTGAGGTACGCCGAACAGTAGCGGGAGGAAAATACCCCCACCCGCGAAACGCCGAGCTCCACCGCCTTTTGCACGACGAGTTCGGTCTTATCCCCTTTGAGCGCGCCGATAAGGAGAAAGACGTTCGCCTGCGGCTCGCGGTCCGTTGCCGATTTTTTGAGGACGTGGAGCAAAATTCTGTCACGCTCCACCTTCGTGACGACGGCGGAAAACTCGGCGCCGCTGCCGTCGAGCAAGGTCGCTTCGCTCCCCTCCCTGAGGCGCAAGACGTTTTTCGCATGGCGGAATTCGTCGCCCGTGAGCGCGACGTCCTCCGAAATATGATCGATGAAAAAACGGTTGCGTGCCATAATTTTCGAAAACGGTACTTTATTTTTGGTACACGAGGGCGTACCATTCGCCCTCGCGCCGTTCTTTGAGAAGGGAAAAGCCGAGCGCGGCGTAAGTATTTTTGACAAATTCGAGGCGGGAAGCGATGATCCCGCTCAGAATGAGGACGCCGCCCTCTTTGAGCGCGCCGCTTGCCGCGGGCGCAAGGAGGGCGAGCACTTCCGCCGTGATGTTGGCGAGGACAAGATCGGCTTTGAGGTCGGCTCCGTCGAGCAAATTCGCCTGCGAGACGACGACTTTTTCCGAGACGCCGCTCTTCAAGGCGTTGTGCGTTGCGCTCTTCACGGCGATGGGGTCGAGATCGGAAAGGTAGCACCGCTTTGCGCCGAGTTTCGCCGCCGCGATCCCCAAAACGCCGCTTCCGCAGCCCACGTCGAGCACGACGTCCCCCTCTTTGAGGTAGTCTTGGAGGAGTTCCGCGCACATGCGCGTCGTCTCGTGTTCGCCCGTGCCGAACGCCATGCTCGAATCGAGTGAAACGATCTTTTCGCCCTCTTCCCCAAGATAGGAGATCCATTCCGGCACGACGACGATCCGCCCGATATGGATGGGACGGAAATGCTTTTTCCACACGTCGATCCAGTCGTCCCCGTCGATCTCGCGCTTGGCGTCTTCGAGCGTTCCGAAGTCGATCGCCCCCTCCGAGAGCGCGCGGCGGGCGCGGATCTCTTCCATGACAGCGGCGATCTCCCCTGCGCGCGCGGGTTCGAAATAGCACTTGACGAGGACGTCCCCGCTCGGCTCCGCGACGCTCTCGTCCATGTAGTCCCAAAAGACGGAGCTATCCCGCTGCAACGCCAGAATGTCGTTGTAGTCGCACACGGTAACGCCGTGGGGGGTGTGTTCCCACATGACGTCGGAGACGATCTCGCTCGCTTCCGACGTGGTATGGACGGTGAGTTCGATGTATTTCATAACTGCCTTCGCAAAAGTTTTTTCAGTATAAGATCTGCGCCGTATCGGGCAGACGGAGCACGGGGGAATTGTCGCCGCGGACGGCGAACTTCTCTTCCGGATAGACGGAATGGGGGATGAAATACACCCGTTTTTCCCGCCAGCTCCCCGCGGCTTCCTGCGAGAGATACCCTTCGGAGAGGATCTTGTTCATGAGCGCGCGGTTGAGCTCCACGATCGCGGCGGAATACCCCTCCGCAAAGCAATTCAGGATCGCCGCGCGGATGCGCATCGCCATATACACGTCGGAGAGGATATACCCCTGCCGCGTGCAATGGACGCAGGGTTTGAGCAAGAAGGAAGAAAGTTCCCCCGCCATCCGTTTGCGGGTGAAGAGGGTGACGCAGAGATCGCTCATGGGAAGCACCCTGCATTTCGCGCGGTCCTCCGACAGCGCCTCTTCGAGCGCCGCGTTCACGGCAAGGCGATGTTCTTCCTCCGCCATGTCGATGAAATCGACGGCAACGATCCCGCCGATGTTGCGCAGACGCACCTGCCGCGCGATCTCCTTCGCCGCCAGAAGATTCGTGCTGAGCACCGTGCTCTCCAAATCGTTTTCGCCCGTGTATTTGCCCGTGTTGACGTCGAACACCGTCATCGCCTCGGTGCGGTCGATGATGAGGTGCGCGCCGTTTTCGAGGGGGATCTGCGGGTCCGTGAGGCGGAAGATCTGCTCGTCTAACCCGTAGAAGCTGAACATGCTCCGCTCGCCCGCGTAGCGGACGATGCGCTTTTCGCCGAGATCGCTCCTCATCCGCGCGAGATTCAACACCTTTTCGTAGAGTTCTTCGTCCCCGACGTAAACTTTCGCGTCGCCGTCGCCGAGAGAATCGCGCATGACTTTAACGGGAAGATCGTATTCCCGGTAAACGGCGCTGCCCACGGGGGCGTCTTTTGCCGCTTCCAACGTGGCGCGGTACATCCGTTTGAGGTAATCCGATTCGATTTTGAGGGCGCGCTTCGTCGCGTTCAGCGCCGCCGTCCGCACGATAAAACCCTGCCCCTTTTCGCGGAACTTGTCCGCCTCTTTGAGGAGCGCCTCCCTTTTTTCCCCTTCCGCGATCTTACGGGAGATCCCCAAAAAGTCCGTCCGCGGCAAAAAGATGAGGTTCTTCCCCACGAAGGAGAGCTCGCAGGAAACTTTTGCGCCCTTGCTCCCGCGGGGAGGCTTTACGACCTGCACCAGAATTTCGTCGCCGACTTGAAGATCCGCCGCGCCGGCGCGCCCGTTGCCTTCGTACTTCGAGAAGATCGCCGTGCCCTCGTTGAGCGGGAGATAGCCGTTCCGCTCCATGCCGCAGTTGACGAACGCCGCCTGCATGCCGGGCACGATGTTCGCCACTCTGCCCTTGTAAATATTTCCGAGAACGTCGCCCTGCTTTTCGTTTTCGACGCCCGCTTCGATAATTTTTCCGTCCTCTGCATAGACCACGATCTGCTCGCCGCAGAAGCGGTCGAAAAACCATTCCTTCTTCATATCGCCCATCCAAAAGAAGTTATCCCCATTGTAGCACAACTTTTCGATTTAAGCAAGGGTTTTGCCTCGATTTGCCCCTCTCCCCCATCTTTTCCGCACAACAAAAAAACCGCTCCTTACAGGGGAAGCAGTTCTTTGAGTTTTCGGGAGTAGCCGCCGCCCGAAAGGGCGGAAAGAAGCTCTTCTTCGGAAAGTTCGCCCAAAAATTCCCCCCGCTCGAAGAGCACCAGCACGAGATATTTATCCTCTCTGAGATAGCGCATGGCGTCCCCCGCCGTCTTTTCGGCGGAGAGCGCGATCCGTTTCTCCTCCACCCCGCGGGAAAAATCTTTGGGGGCAAAGACGAGCCTGCCGTACGCCCCGCCGCCAAACCCGCCAAAAACGAGCATGACCGCAAACAGCAACGCGCTCACGTTGGGGACGGAAAAACAGGTATATACGAAATACCCCGCAATGCCCGCGGCGATCGTAAAACTCACCGCGCGGCAAATATGTAAGGCGCGGCGTTCGCCGAGCGGGCGGAGCGCCACCCGCAAGATCCTTCCGCCGTCAAGGGGAAATGCGGGGAGCAGGTTGACGAGAAACAGGGAAAACGAGATCTGCGCCGCGACGTCGGTATAGGGGTACGTTTCGGGATAAAGCCACCACAGAGCGACAAAGCCGAGGGCGGTGAGCGCGTTTGCGAGCGGACCCGCCAGGCAGACCCATATCTCCTGCCGCGGGGAGATCCCGCGGATGTCCCCCGAAATGACCGCGCCGTAGGGCATGAGGACAATCTCATTCAGCGAAAAGCCCAGCCGCCTCGCCGCGAGCGCGTGCGCAAGTTCGTGTTCGAGCGCCGCAAACACCGCCGCGAGAAAGAGCAGGAGCTGCCCCGTGAACGCCGAGAGCACCCCCGCCGCCAGAAAGAGCGGGTGGATCTTTAACCTGCCGTCAGCTCCACGCAAGCGTGTTCTCGTTGACCGTAAGGCAGTTGAGCAGGGCGCCGTCCGAATAGAACATTACCCGCACTTCCCCCTCGCCGTCCGAAAAGCCGAGCGGGATGTTCGGGAGCACCTCGTCGCCCGCGGCGCAGTACATGCTGCTCAGACCGCTGATGATGGTGGAAAAGTGCTCGGAATGCTTGATCTCCGCCGTGTATCCCGTTTCGGCATTTCCGTTCAAAGAGGAGAGCACCCCCGCGCAGGGCGCATAGACGCAGCCCTCCGAAGTGAAGGAGAGCACCCCCGTTTCGGAGACGGCGAGCTCCGCGTCCGATGCGTCGTTGACGACGGAGGAAAGGGTGAATTCGGAATACATCCGCTCGTCCGCCTTTTGCGCGCCGCCGCCGAACAGACCGCGGACAAAGGTGTTGATCGCGCTGTCCGTCAAAAAGATGTTTGTGAGAAAGATCGTGGCGCAGAGGGCGCAGACGGCGATGAATTCTCCGAGAATGATGCGCCGCGAGATCTTTTTGCGGCGGCCTTCGTACTCCGTATCCCGCGCGATCGCCGTGCTCTCGGCATAAGCGGGATCTTCCGACTCCAACCGCTCGTTCACCTCTTGCACGAGCTGTTCTTGCAGGTCGGGCTCTTTCTCCCTCTTTTTGCGTTCCTTCCGCCTCATCGTGACCGTTTCGACGGGGATCTCCAACATTTCCGCATATTCGAGTTCTTCGTCCATATCCATTACCTCGCTTGTCTTTATGGCTCCGATTTGATTCGGGCACTCTAATATACGCGAAAATTTTTTGCATTAGAAGTAAGTTTCCGCTTCGAAAAGGGTCGATTCTTCCCGCAGAAGGGCGAAATTTGGAAAAAAATTTTCATATTTTTCCCGAACCCCTTGACGAAACGGAGATTTTGGAGTAAACTGGAAGCGAATCCGAACGATAAAGGAGTGCTCTTATGAAGCGCAAAAAATTTTTTCTGCTTTGCATGTTCCTCTCCGCGGCGGCGCTTGCGGCGGGCGCGTGCTCCCCGCCGGAGAACGGCGACGGGGAAAAAGACCCGCCCGTTGTGCAAACCGATCCCGCGACGTACAGCGTAAAACTCGGCGGCACGCACTTTTTGCTCGCGGGCGAAGAGGGCGGGAGCGTTACGCTCTCCCCCGTCGTAAAGGCGGATAAAGTGACGCTCGAAAACGCCGTATGCACCTATTCGGTGAGCGATCCCGCAATCGCCGAAGTGGACGAGGAGGGCGTTGTGAGGGCAAAGGGGTACGGCACGGCGGAAATTACCGCCACCTACACCGCCCCGTCGGGAAAATCCGCTTCGGACAAGACGACGGTGAAAGTGTTCGAAGAGGCGACGGCGGAGGAGGTGAATTCCTTTGACGAGCAGTTCGTGAACATCTATGGCAGGACGGATCCCCCCGAAGGCGCGCTGAACATCGATAACATCGGCGCCGGCATAGAAGTCGCCTTCTACGGGACGGAGCTCAAAGCCGATCTCACCGTTACCCAGCCCGCCAACGGCATGAAGCTGTACGGCCGCGTGTTTATCGACGGCGAAATGCAGGAGGAATTCTCCCCGTTTTACTCCGGGAAGGGGCTCGTGCTCGCCGAAGGGCTCGAAGAAGGGATCCATACCGTCGCCGTCCACAAGTCGTGCGAGATCGACGAGGGCAGGCTGGCGGTCGACCGCTTTTACGCCGACCGTTTTCTCCGCATCCCCGAAAAATCCGACCTCAAAATCGAGTTCATCGGCGATTCCATCACCTGCGGCTACGGCAATCTCGTAAAGGGCGGGACGGGGATCAACCGCAACTCCGAAAATTCCGACGCCTGCCTCGGCTATGCCTTCCTCACAGGGCAAGCGCTCGGCGCGGACTTCTCGCTGGTCTCCTATTCCGGCATTTGCGTGAAGCAGTTTATGTGGGGAAGCCAACTCAATATGGAGGAATTACATACCTATACTTCCCTCCAAACCAAAAAGCCGCACAGCTACGACGCCGATATGGACGCGGTGGTGCTCAACCTCGGCACCAACGACGCTTCCTATCTCAACGAACATCCGCGCTATGCAAAGCAGTTCCCCGAAGATTATAAAGAGTTTCTCACCCACCTGCGCGAAGTCTATCCCGACGCCTATATCGTCTGCATCTATGGGATGATGGGGGTAAACAACCATATCGAGGACGGCATCGAACAGGCGATCGGGGAGATGGCGGACGAGAAGATCTCCTATAAAAAATTCGTTTACAACACGTCGGGCGTGAACGGACACCCCCTCTATACCGCGCACGCCGCTTACGCCAAGCAACTGACGGAATATATCCGCGGCCTGCTCGGCTGACCCAAGATAAAACGGCGGGGTCCCTTTTTTTCGGGGACCCCGCATTTTTTTGTTTTAATTTGACCTGAGAGAGGCGATCACCGCGCCGATCGCATACCGCACTTCCTCTTCCGTCGTCTCCGCGCCGAACGAGAAGCGCACCCCCCGCTTCGCCTCGTCGGGCGATCTGCCCATCGCGAGCATTACATGGGAAGGGAGCGCCGCGTGCGCGGAGCAAGCCGCCCCGCCCGAAGCCGCCACGCCGCGGAGATCGAGCACGTTCAAAAACGCCTCGCCCTCTCTTACAAATGTAAGATGAGAGACGTTCGGGACGCGGTCCGCGCCGTCGCGCCTGACTTCGCCGCCGAGCGCCCGCATGAGCTCGTTTTCGAACAGATCGCGCAGTCTGCCCGTATGCGCGCAGAAAGCCGCCCTCTGCCGCACGGCGATTTCGAGCGCCTTGGCGAAGCCGACGACGCCCGCCACGTTGACCGTGCCGCCGCGCAGAGAGCGTTCCTGCTCCCCGCCGACGATGAGCGGCGCGAGTTTTGCGCCCTTTTTCACGACGAGCGCGCCCACCCCCTTGGGACCGCCGATCTTGTGCGCCGAGAGAGAGATCCCGTCCGCAAAGCGCAAGATCTCCCTCAGGTCGAGACAGCATGCCGCCTGCACGCAATCCGAAAAGAAGAGCGCGCCGCGGGCATGGGCGAACTCCGCGAGCTCTCCGACGGGCTGGATACAGCCCGTTTCGTTGTTCACCGCCATGACGCAGACGAGCCCCGTTCCCTCGCGGAAGGCGCAGGATAGATCGTTAGGCGAAACGGCGCCTTCGGGGGAGACGGTGCACGCTTTTCCCCTTCTTCCGCCCCGCAAAGAGAGCGCGGAGAGCACCGCGGCATGCTCGATGGGAGAGAGGAGCGCCGCGCCCGTTCCCATCCGCCTCACCGCCCAGTTATCCGCCTCGGTTCCGCCCGAAGTGAAGTAAACTTCGTTCGGCTTTACGCCGAGGAGCCCGGCGATCGTGTCGCGCGCGGAGGTGACGGCATACGCCGCCTCTCTGCCGAAGGCATGGAGAGAGTCGGGATTGCCGAATTTGCCCGTGAGATAGGGCGTCATCGCGCTCAGAACTTCTTTTTTGAGCGGCGACGTCGCCGCATAGTCGAGATAGACGTTCACGTTGATCTCCGAAAAAAGAGAGGGCGCGCTCTCTCTCTTCTCCCCTCTTTTTTGCGGGGGAGGACCTTTCTTTGCAGGCGGGACGCGCGCAGACAGACCGCGCAAAGCGCCCCTTCTAAGGCGATCACTGCCAGTCGCAGACGTTCACCCACTTCGCGAGGAATTCCGCCTCTTCGGGTTTGTTCTTCACCGACTGCGAAGCGGCGACGATGGGAAGTATGCGCTGGACGTACTGGATGGCGGTATCCGTCTTTAAGCAAAACTTTCTCAGATATTTTTCCGCCAGCGCTTCCTGCCCGTGAAGGTGGAAAAGAAGGTAGGTGCGCGCCGCGTCCGCCGAGCCGTTGCCCTGCGTGGCGTGCGACCAGTCGATGATATAGGGGGTGCCGTCCTTCGTAAGGATGATATTGCTCGGCTGGAAGTCGCCGTGGCAGAGTTTTTTATGGCGGGGCAGCCCGTCGAGCCGTACATGCAGGTCGTAGCGGACCGAGGCGGGGAAGGAGCTCGCCGAAATTTTGGCATGCATCTTATCCCGCAAATGCCCCAAGAGCGGCACTTTTTCCTTGCTCATCCGGATTTGCAGGTCGACGAAAAAGTCGAGATATTCGTCCTCTTTTTCGGGGTGCTTCTTCATGAGGCTATCGAGGGTCTCCCCTTCGATGAACTCCCAGGTGAGCGACCACTTCCCGTCGATGACAGAGACTTCTAAAATTTTGGGGATGTTGAGAGAGGTCTCCTCGACGCGCGCCTGGTTGAGCGCTTCGTTCAGGATCCCCGCTTTGGAATAGCTCTCGTCGAAAGATTTTATCAATTTGTCGCCGTCGCGGTAAACTTTTTTGCCGACGCCCGTATAAATGAGTTCCATTTTTTCCTCCTTATCCGCAGGATCCCCGCGTTGCCGTTATTATAGCGCAAAAAATGAAATTTGTAAATACTGTTTTGAAAAATAATCTCAAAAAAGCGCCGCGGAAAAATCAGCCTTCCAGAAATACCGAGAGCGTTTCAAGCTCCCCTTCGAGTTCTTCGAGTCGCGCGCCGTCCTCGGTGGAAGAGAGCTTTTCGTTATCGCTCACGAGCCGTTGCGCCACCACGAGCTTCCGCGAGAAGAAGATGATGGGGATGAGGTCCAGAAGGGCGAGCGCGCCGAATGCGATCGTGAGATAGACGGGGGTGTTGACCCGAACGTGCACGATCATCGACCCGCAGACGCTCATCGCGATGACGAAGGCGCAGAAGATCACGCCGAACACGAGGAGCCGCCAACGGTAATAATTGCGGTTGGCGATGAAGGCGCTCCGCCGCTCCTTCTGGGCGCCGCGCACCTTTTCGCGCAGGGGCGCCGCCTCTTCCTCGATCGCGTCGCGCTCCGCTTGGAGCCGTCCGCCGAGCTTTGCGCGGAGCATTTCCTTCGCTTCGGGGGTGGCGGAAGCGAATTCTTCCGCCATTCCGGGGCTGAGGATCGGCTCGATCCCGGTATAGTTGCGGGTGCGGCACAGCCACAGCTTTTCGCATGCGCCTTCCGCCCCGTCGTACACGAGCGCCTGCGCGAAGAAGTTCTCCGCGTCGCGGTATTTTCCCGCTTTGAGGAGTTTTTCTCCCTCGGCGAGCAGGGCGTCCCGCTCCGCCGCCGCTTCCTCCGCCTCTTTCTTGCGGCGGGCAAGCTCCTTTTCGAGTTGGGAAGGGGCGAGCCCGATGAGATCTTCGTCGAGTTCTTCCCCTTCGGGAAGGGCGATTTCGAGCTCCTCTTCTTCCGCGGCCTCTTCGCCGGGGGCGAGTTCGTCCGTTGCGTCCGCGATCCCGCCCGCCGCGTTGCGCTTTACCTTGATCTTCCTCGGATCGTCGATGATCCTCTCTTCCATTTCCGAAACCTCCGCTTTATTCTTCGACCGAATAGAGGGACTTTGCCCCCTCCTTCGGTTCGGTCGTTTTCAGAACATAGGCGCGGCATTTGCCGCGGTATCTGCTCTTTGCCCATTCGCACAGTTCCCGCGTTTCGAACACCGCAAACACGCCGCTTCCGGAGCCCGTCATGCCCGCTCCCCACGGAGAGAACTGTTTGAGCTCGCCCAACGCCTCTTCCACCGCGGGGTTGAGCTTTGCCACCGCGGGATAGAGCCCGTTTGCAAACAGCCGCGCCGCCCACTGCGTATCTCCCGTGCGAAGATAGGACAGCGCGCGGGGCGTATATGCCGTATTTTTTGCAAACGTATCGTAAATTTTATAACATTCCGCCGTGGAGACCCCCTCTTTTGGCACCAAAAGAAGCAGGTTGAGGGGCGGCACTGCGCCGAGGCGTTCCACCTGCTCTCCCCTGCCCGTCAGGCGGCAAAACCCGCCCGAAAGGAGATAGCCCGTATCGCTCCCCAAGCCGTCCGCCAGCGTTTTCAGTTCCTTTTTTTCCGCGCCGTACAGCTTTGCGAGCGCGTTCAGCACCCCCGCCGCGTCCGCGGAAGAGCCGCCGAGCCCCGCGCCCACGGGGATGTTTTTATAGACGGTGATGTCCGCCCCGCACGTTCCGAACGCGGAGACGAACGCTTCCCCCGCCCTTTGCGCGTTGTTCTCTTCGGGGGGAATGCTCTCGCTCCCCATGCCGTGCATCGTAACAATCACGCGCCCGTCTTTCCGCCGTACGGCGACGACGCGGTCGGCAAGATCGACGGTGACGGCAAGGGAGTCGATGAGATGATACTCCTCCGTCCTTCCCACGACGTCCAACGTGAGATTGAGTTTCGCATGGGCGTTGACTCTCACCGTATTCATCGGCACTATTGTAGCACACCGCCGTGAAAATGGCAAGAGTTTTTCAAAAAAGCCCTCCCCCGTATTTTCCGCACGGGAGAGGGCTTTTTTCGGGCGGAGCCGTCATCCGATCTCGGACGTTCCGCTTTCGGTCCGGTACTTGCAGCCGCGAAGATCGAAAAGCTGCGGCGCGCTCGTACAGGTTGCGTTCATCTTCAAGCCGATGTGCACCTTCGTCGCGTCCTCCGCCGCCGTCTTGACGGGGTCGCCGTTGCCGTTTTCGGGCGAAGCGCCGCCGTCATCCTGTTCGGGGAAGGGTGTTACGGCGCCTTCGGCAAGCGCGTCCAGGGTTAAACCGAGCAATTTTTTGTTCTCGTCGAAGGAAAACGCGAGCGACAGATCGACGTTTTCCTCCCCCACTTCGCCTTCGATGGAGAGCAGGTCGATGAGCAGCGCGGCGAGCTTGTTTTCCAGCTCCTCCCCGAATTTCGACAGCGTCTCCTTCAATTTGAGCGCAGAGAGGTCGACCTCTTCCCCCGCGATAAAGGAGACGGCTTTGCTCAAAGGCACCTCGCCGAACGTCTTATAGTCCGACCAAGGCTCCTCGCCGCCCGTGACCTTCGTGTAAAAATCTCCCGAACGGAGCAGTCCCAAAAGATAATCTTTCGCCGAGCCGTCGTCCGCTTCGGGCAGAAGGGAAGAGAGCTCTTCCGGAAGAAGCTCCGCAAGCGACGCGAGTTCCTTCGCCGTGATCCCCCGGAACAGATTCGTGAGGGTATCGCCGACGAACTTCTGCGAAACGAGCCCCGTCACCGTCATCGTCTCCGCCTCGTCTATGGCGCCTGCGACGGCTTCGGCGCCTTTCAAAAAGTTTTTCGCGCCCTCCAAAAGATCGAACGACAGCGAGTAGCCGCCCTCCGTCTTGGTGACGACCCCGTCGAAGAGCGCCGTCGTGTTCTTCAAAAGCTTGACCGCGGCGGGCGCGGCGAAGATCGCGGGCAACGGACCCGCGTCCTCTTTTTCAAGGACGAGAGGCTCCTCTTCCGCCTTCAACTGCGCTTTCAGCGCCTGAAAATCGACCGTTTCTCCCTCGGCGTCGCCCGCGGCGAAATAGGCGCCGCTCTCCCGCAAAAAGCCGAGCAGGTACTGCGCCCCTTCCTCGCCCTCCAAAGAGACGCTCACGTCTGCCGAAACGCTCTTTCCGAGGAGCATTGCGCCTTCGAGCGCGATCGTTTGGGTGTGCGTTTGCGCGCCCTGTGCCGCGCTCAGGCTGACGGTGCCCGCATAGGTGAGCCCCGCGGGGTCCGCTTCCGCCAGCGCCGAGAAGATCGAGCTCTTTGCCGTCTCGTCCGTGATCACGGTGCCGGGCTTTATCGTCTGGTTGTTATTTGTGCTCCCGCCCGTCGAGTTGCCGCCGGCGTTTCCGCTGCCGGAGCCGCTCTGCGGCTTGCATGCCGAAAAGGAAAACAGCGCGCCGAACGCAAGCATCCCCGAAAGGGCAAAGGATAATAATTTCTTCTTCATGTTATGCCTCCGCTTGCAGTATGCGGAAGGCGAAGAAGGTTATACATAAAAATAGGAAAGACGGGCGCCGCCGCGCGGCGGCGCCCGTCCGTTTACAGGCTCTTTTTGCGGTAAATGATGACCCGCTGTCCCGCTTTGATGGGGAATTCGATATCGGGATTGCTCGCTGAAACCTCTTCGGGGGACTTTTTCAGGCTCTTGGAGAGTTCCCAGAGCCCGTCGCCCGCGCGGGGGATATACACGCTCACGGCGCTGTCGGAAAGGACGAGGGGTTCCCCTTCCGTGACCGAGACGAGCGGGCGGACGCTCCGCGATCGCTTGGGCACGAGCACGATCTTCAAGGTCGCCTCCGCGTCTACCTCTCCTTCCTGCCGCTGGCGGGCGGACATGCCGCAGGCGAGCACCGAAACGGCGCAGTCCCCTTCCGCCTCCACGGCGACGGAGAAGGGCAAAGAGAGCTCGATCCCGCGGTGCGAACCGTCCGCGCCCAAAACGAGCAGGGTCGCCATCGCAACGCCTTCGAGCTTCGGCGTTTCCCCGCGGACGAGATTCGCTTCCGCCCTCTGCAACGTCACCGCCTGAAAGACGTCGGAAAAGTCCACGGGGGAGGAGAGCGCCGCCTTGCCTGAGATCCGCTCCGTCAGTTTGACCGCTTCCCCCACGCCCGAACAGACCGCCTCGCCGAAGGTGCATTCTACCTCGTTCGTCGCGGAAAAGGCGTCGGTAACGGCGTCGATCTGCACCTCTTCATAGACGCAGCCCTCCGCGCCGAGGGTGAGCTCCGCAGTGATCTTGCATTTGCCCTGCTCCTCGTTCGATTCGGCGTGCAGGGAGATCTCTTTTACCGTGACCTGCGCCTCCGCATTTCTTCCCGCCTCCGCCGCGTCGCAGGGGATCTCCACCCGGAAGGGCACGAGCCGCTCGAAGGAGACGAGGGAATTTTCCCCTTTCAGCGCCAGGAGGTTGAGGTTGACTTCCCCCTCGCAGACGAGATTGCCTGTTTCGCAATGGACGTCGGAGGAATTTACCCCTTCCGCATGCAGGAGGATGTCGCCGATGAAGTCGGTTTCGAACTCGTCGTCCGCCTCCGCCACGCCCTCGCAGAGGTGCGCCGTGAAGAGAGGAAGGCTCTCCCGCTTGCAAATGAGTTCGCCGTCCGTCAGATATTCAAACGTTTTTTCCCCGTAAAGAGAGATGTCCGCGCCGAGGAGAGCGGTCAGGTAAATGCTCGCTCCTTCGCGGCGGACGGAGACGTTTTCCGTCTGTAATTTTACGCGCGCGATATAGGCGGGACAGCACTCCTCCGCGCTTGCTTTCGCCGAGAATTCCACTCCCTTTTCCGCGCGGCAAACCTTTTTTTCGGCGCTCTCATAGACGAGGGAGAACAGAACGCGCCCCGTGTAGTGCACCTCGCCGTTGCCCGCCTCCGCCGTGAGCAGCGTAACGCCCGCATGCGCCGAAAGAAGCGTTTCCGCTTCCCCGCCGAAGCGGCACTCGACCGCCGTTTGGGCGTTCGCGCCGCCGACCTTGCCATAGCCCCGAAAGACCTCCGACTGCGTTTTGATCATAACTTTCACTCCCGATTTTGGTTTCCCTCTATGTTATGCGGGGAAAAACGGGGGTATGCGTAAAAATGCAAAGAGGTCGACGCGGGG
>CANRNP010000040.1 GCA_947632015.1 uncultured Clostridia bacterium
TCGTTTCGCACAAGTTCGCGCTTCTTTTGTAATTTTTGTTTTTCGTATTCCGTAAGTTCTTCCTGCATATCTCTCCTTTAATCGCAACAACTCATATAGCTCGGATTTTCCACTTCGTCCCAAATGTCCTTCAAGAGACGGCCGTCAATGTTTGCTTTTTCCGTAAATTCTTCGCGGGTATCATATTCCTGTTGAAACGCCTCGCAACAAAAAATTATCCTGCGATTTTTGAAAAAGACTTCATACGGGATCCCTTTATGGCGAAAGGACATCTCGCTGTAAAAATACAGCCCGTTGACGAAGTCCTCAAACGTCGCCTTGAAAGGCTTTCCTTGTTGATACTGTTCTCTTGCCCGCCAGACGGGAACGAGCATGGGATAGCTGACCCCTTGCTCCACGCCCATGGCTTCTTCACGTTTGCTCATTTTCCAACCGCAGTGTGGGCATGTTCCGTTTCCGAATTCGTCGAAAAAGGCGATCTTTCCGCAGACTGTGCAGATGCCGGGGTTATCTTCTTTGTATGGATTTTTCTTGCTCATAATTTTCCTCTCTCAGTGAAAATTTGGGTCGGGCGGGATATCATGCCCTTCATATAAAATCTCCTTTACTTCTGAAATTCAAACACGCGCGCCGCATTCTTGATTTTATTATACCACAGGTTATTGCGAGAAGCTTGTTTTATGACAAATTTTTTGCGAAAAAAGCAACGGGTTTTCCCCGCTGCTCAAAAAAATCCCTATCGAAGCCCGCCTTCCCGGCGGCGTTTTTTTTGCGCAAAACGCGGGAAAAAAAGCGCCGCGGGGGTTGACAAATTTTTTGCGGCATATATAATGTTACCGTGACAAAAAAGGAGAACAGGATGGAAAAGATCGGAAGAGCGGTGTTTATTTCGTGCGCGGAAGAGGGGGAAGCGCTCCCCGTGTTCCGCAAGACGTTTTGTGCAAAAAAAGTCCTTTCGGCAACGCTGTACGCGACGGCGCTCGGTTGTTACGTCGCATTTCTCAACGGCAAGCGGATCGGGAATTTCGAGCTGGAACCGGGCTTTGACGAAATGGCAAAGCGCAAGAGCTATACCGCCTACGACGTGACGGAACTTCTATCCGAGGGCGAAAACGCGCTCACGGCGGTGGTCGGAAGCGGATGGTGGAGCGGGCGCGTCGCCGCCTGCTACGGAAAGGAGACGGCGTTTTGCGCGCGGCTCGTTCTTCGCCATGCGGACGGCAAGGAGGAAATCGTCACCGACGGGAGCTGGAAGAGCGCGCGGAAGAGCGGGTATCTCGCAAGCGACATTTACGACGGGGAGAGCTTTGACGCGCGCGTTCCCGACGGCTGGAAATATGCGGCGTTCGACGACGCGAAATGGCTACCTGTGTGCGAAAACCGCGAGTTTTCGGGGGAGATCGTGCCCTTCCGCGGTCCGCATATCACGGTAAAGAAAGAACTCGAACGCGGGGCGTGCGTTACCGTTTACCGCGGCGTTACGGGGGCGGGAAGCGACCGCTTTGGCAAGATCAACGTTTTGAGAAGCTATGCGGGGAGCGCCTTTTCCCTCGACCGCGGCGAGACGGCGCTCGTCGACTTCGGACAGAATTTTTCGGGACGGGAGCGGTTTTTCGTAACGGGCGAGCGGGGCACGGAGCTCACCATTTTCCGCGGCGAAGTGCTGAACGACGGCGCGGGGGAGACCGCACGCAACAACAGCGGCGCCGGCGGAAGCCTGTACCGGACCAACTACCGCACCGCAAAGGCGGAAACGCGCTATATTCTGCGCGGCGGCGGGGAAGAGTACCATTCCGATCTCACATATTGCGGCTTCCGCTACCTCGAAATCACGGCGACCGCCCCCGTGCAGTTCGGATATATCGCGGGCGAAGTGCTCAGTTCGGTGCCGAAACGTACGGGTTTTTTGCACACGTCCCACCGATTATTGAACAAATTCGTCGAAAACGCCGTTTGGGGACAGCTCTCCAACTATTTCAGCGTGCCCACCGACTGCCCGCAGAGGGACGAGCGGCTGGGCTGGACGGCGGATACGCAGGTATTTGCCGAGGCGGGGTGCTTCCTTGCCGACAGCAAGGAATTTCTTGAAAAATATCTCGTCTGCATGCGGGACGCGCAGGGTGAGGACGGCAGTTTTTCGGGCGTTGCGCCCACGGGGCAATATCACGGTTCGCGCTACGGCGGCACGGGCTGGGCGGACGCGGGCGTGCTGTTGCCGCAGACCCTGTATCATATGTACGGCGATATAAGGACGATCGCCGAGAACTGGGACGCGATGACAAGATATATGGACGGGTACCTCGCCGCGAGCGGCGGCATGGGCGGCTTGCCCCACTGGGGAGACTGGCTCTCCTTCGAATCGAACGACGATGAGATCCGCGAAATTCTGGGGGTCTGCTACTACGCCTGGGACGCAAAGGCGATGTCCGAAATGGCGCGCGCGTTGCAAAAAGAGGAGGACGCGGCGCGCTATGAGGCGCTCTATGAAAGGGAGCGCGCCCTCTTCCGCACCCGTTATATCAAGGAGGGGCGGCTCGTGCGCGGGGAGCAATCGGTGTGTGCCCATGCGATTCTGCTCGGACTCTTGGAGGAAGAGGAGGAACGGGAGGCGGAAAAAACGCTGCTCGAAAATCTTGCCCGAAACGGCAACGGATTGCGCACGGGCTTCCTCGGAACCAAAATTTTGCTTGACGTCCTCACAAAAATTGGACGCAGCGACGTTGCGTATTCCGTTCTTTTAAGCGAGGAGTGCCCCTCGTGGCTGTATCAGGTAAAAAACGGTGCCACCACCGTGTGGGAGCGCTGGGATTCTTACAGCCTTGAACGCGGGTTTGCCGACGTCGTTATGAATTCCTTCAACCACTATGCCTATGGGGCGGCGGTCGGCTGGATGTTCAAGACGATGGCGGGCATCAACCCCGCAAAGCCGGGGTTTGCCGAAATTTTGCTTGCCCCCGTGCCGGACGGGCGGGTCGCCGAAGTGGAAGCCTCCTACGAGAGCCAAAGCGGAAAAATTTTCGTCCGCTCCGTGCTCAAAGAGGGAAAGTGGACCTACTTTGCCGCAATCCCCGCGGACGTGCCCGCCTTTTTCCGCCTTCCCGCAGGCGCAAAGAACGCCGTCTTGAACGGAAAACCCGTTTCGGGCGAAAGGATCGCGCTCAAAAGCGGCGAAAATTCTTTGGAAGCGGAGTTTTGAAATCGGCGAAATCGTTTGACAATTTCCGTGGGATCGCCTATAATAACGTTACAGGCGTTTGAAGCGGAAGAGACGTCGTCCGCAACTTCCCCCCAGAGAGAAAGACCCGCGGCTGAAAGGTTTTTCGGGAAAGGGACGGCGGTATTCCCCCGCGAGCCGCTCTGCCGAACGGAAATTTAAGCAGAGCCGTCTCCCGCGTGAAGGGGCAAAGAGGCGCGTCTTGGGCGCGTAAAGACAGGTGGTACCGCGTAAATTTTACGCCCTGTCAACCGAAAAAGGTTGACAGGGCGTTTTTTTGAGGAAGCAGAAATGGAAGAAGATCTCGATTTATTGCAGGAAGCGACCGAAGAGGCGGAAGCGGCGGAGGACAGCCGCGCCCTCTATGAGGTCAAAATGAAGTTTTTGGGGCGGACGGGCAAGGTAACGGCGCTCCTCAAAAGCATGAAGGACATCGCCGCCGAGGCGCGCCCCGCCTTCGGCAAAAAGGTGAACGCCCTTCGGGAGGCGATCGAGGAGAAATTTGCCGCGATCGAAGAGAGGCTCAAAGGCAGAGAGCTTGAAAAAAAGCTCGCGGGCGAAAAGATCGACGTGACGATGCCGGGGAAACGCACGAAGAAAGGGGCGCTCCACCCCGTAACGCGGGTGAAAGACCAGCTCATCGACCTCTTTTCGGGCATGGGATTCGAAGTGTTCGAAGGTCCTGAGATCGAGACCGAGTATTACAACTTCACCGCGCTCAACACCCCCGCCGACCATCCCGCGCGGGATATGCAGGACACCTTCTATCTCGAAGCGGGGAGCGGGCAGAAAGAATCGCTTTTGCTTCGCACGCAGACGAGCGCGGGGCAGATCCGCGTGATGGAAAAGAAGAAGCCGCCCATCAAAATTCTCTCCCCCGGCAGGGTATTCCGTTCGGACGACGACGCGACCCACTCTCCCATGTTCCACCAGATGGAAGGGCTCGTCGTCGATAAGGGCATTACGCTGTGCGATCTGCAAGGAATGCTCGACGAATTTGCGAAAAAGATGTTCTCCGAGACGAGCAAAACGCGGCTCCGTCCCAGCTATTTCCCCTTTACCGAGCCCTCGGTCGAGGTGGACGTAAGTTGCGCTTCCTGCGGGGGAAAGGGCTGTTCTCTCTGCAAGGGAACGGGCTGGATCGAAGTTTTGGGCGCGGGCATGGTCAACCGCCGCGTGCTCGAAAACTGCGGCGTCGATCCCGACGTGTATTCGGGCTTTGCCTTCGGCATGGGCATCGAACGCATCGCCATGCTCAAATACGGCATCAACAATATCAAGTTGCTCACGGAAAACGACGTGAGATTTTTGGAACAGTTCGAGGATTGAGGGGGGAAGAGAGATGTTATTGCCTTACAGCTGGTTAAAAGAATATGTAAACGTTTCGATCCCCGCCGAGGAGCTCAAAGAGAAACTCTTTTCCTGCGGGTTCGAAGTGGAGAATCTCACCTACCTCGGCAAGGACGTTACGGGCGTCTTTACGGGGAAGATCGTATCATGCGAAAAGCACCCCGACGCGGACAGGCTCACCGTCTGCGGGGTGGACTGCGGCGAAAAGGGCGTAAAGCAGATCGTCACCGCCGCAACGAACGTGTTCGAGGGGGCGATCGTGCCCGTCGCGCTCGACGGCGCGACCGTCAAACACGAGGGCGGCGTGCAGAAGATCAAGACGGGGAAACTGCGCGGCGTCACGAGCGAGGGCATGTTCTGTTCGGGCGAGGAGCTCGGCATCAACGACGATTTTTACGAGGGAGCCGAAGTCAACGGCATCCTCATCCTCGATAAAGATACCCCCCTCGGCGCGGACATCCGCCCGATCGTCGGCATCGACGATTACATTTTCGACATTGCGGTGACGGCGAACCGCCCCGACTGCATGAGTATTTACGGGCTCGCCCGCGAAGTCGCCGCCGTTCTCAAAAAAGGATTGAAGCCCCTCGACGAGACTTGCTTCCATGCCGTTCCCACCGACGTGAAGTTTTCCGTCGAAGTGAAAGAGCCGAAACTCTGCCCGCTCTACGTGGGGAGCTATGTAAAGGACGTAAAGATCGGCAAGAGCCCCCGCTGGCTCCGCCGCCGTCTCGCCCTCATGGGGTTGCGCTCCGTCAACAACATCGTCGATATTACCAACTATGTTCTCCTCGAAGTGGGTCAGCCCATGCACGCCTTCGACCGAAAATTCCTGCACGGGAATAAAATTATCGTCCGTTGCGCAAAGGAAGGGGAGAAGATCACGACCCTCGACGAGAAGGAATTCACGTTGCGCCCCGACAATTTGCTCATCTGCGACGGGGAGCGCCCCGTCGCGCTCGCGGGGGTCATGGGAGGCTTAAACAGCGAGATCAAAGAGGACACGAGTGAGGTGTTCTTCGAGGCGGCGGTCTTTGCGCGCGACAGCGTGAGAAAGACTTCGCGGAGTTTGGGTCAGCGGAGCGATTCCTCCGCCCGCTTCGAAAAGGGCGTGTACGAGATCTTCCCGTGGATGGCAATGACGCACGCGCTCACGCTCATGGAACGGCTCGGTTGCGGCACGCCCACGCAATGCACCGTCGTCGGCAACCTTCAAAGCGTTGCCGAATACGGCGGGATCACGCCCAAACAAATCGAAACGACGTACAAAAAAATTGACGACGTACTCGGAATTTCCGTCCCGAAAGAGGAAGTGAACGGCATTTTGGAGCGGCTCGGATTCGGTGTGACGGACAAAGGGGAGGCGCTCTCCGTGCTTGTTCCCCTCTGGCGGGAGGACATCGACGGCTATCCCGATCTTGCCGAGGAAGTCATCCGTATGTACGGGTATGAGCACATTACGCCCACCTTCCTCGAACACGCCACCGTCACCCACGGTGGCAGAACGCCCGCGCAGGAGCAGGAGCGCAAAGCAAAGCGCACGCTCGAAAAAGAGGGCTTCTTCGAGGCGTGCAATTACTCCTTCTATTCCCCCAAAGATCTCGATCTTTTCCGCCTTCCCGCGGAAGCGCCCGAACGCAATGCCGTCAGGCTCCTCAATCCCATCAGCGAAGATCTGTCCGTCATGCGCACCTTTCTCATGCCCTCCATGCTTCAAAACGCGGTGCGTAACGTCCGCCGCGGCAACTACGAGGGAAAGCTCTTCGAGATCGCCAACGTCTTTTCCTACGATCTTCTGCTTGAAGAGGAGCTCGGCGGAAAATTACAGAACCGCCATATCGTGCTCTGCACATGGGGCGAAGGGGACTTTTTCGAGCTGAAAGGGGCGATCGAGGCGCTCGGCGACGCCTTCGACGTAACCTTTACCTATGAACGCGGGGAGCGTCCTTATCTTCATCCCGGCGCCACGGCGACGATCCGGATCGGCGGGTTGGAAGTGGGGGTCATGGGGGAACTTCATCCCGCGATCGCGGAAGAGCTGGCGCTTGAAAAGAAAGTCTTTCTCGCCGAGCTGGATTACGAGGCGGCGTCCGAAAAATTCGCGAAGGACATCACCTATCACAATCTGCCCAAATTCGAGCGGATACAGCGCGACCTCGCGGCGGTCGTCGGAGAGGAAGTCACCTGTGCCGAAATGGAAGCGTGCATTCTCCATGCCTGCAAGGCGGTAAAGCGGGCGGAGCTGTTCGACGTTTACCGCGGAAAACAGCTTGGGCAGGATAAAAAGAGCATGGCATTCCGCCTCACCTTCGAGCAGGACGAGAAGGCGGAAAAGGGGCTCACGCCCGAACAGATCGACGGCTTTTTCCGCAAGATCGTTGCAAATCTCAAACACAACCTCAACGCCGAGTTGCGGTAAGGATTTCAAATTCATAAAGAGGCGGGCGCGGCAATTCTGCCGCGCCCGATTTTAGAAGAATCGTACGACTGCGAAGGCGTCCTTTCGCACGGAAAACGCAGTTACAGCTTGATCCACAGTGCGGGAACAATGCCGTAATTAGTACACCAGACGGTCCCAGGGATGCTTGCGTCTCCGTCGTAGAAGACACTGTATGCACCGCCTTGCGCGCTACTGTTTGGCGTGCGAAGCCACCACTGACCGTTTCCGGCATAAGGTCCGCTACTATCCTCGAACGGACCCCTCCCGTTCGTATATACTCCCTGGGACTTCGCATAGTCCGTTGATTTCATATGCCGTGCCGGGTCATCGTCGGAAGCGTCCGAATTGAACCCGTAAGCCTTGTTATGAATTTCCTCATAGCTCAGCAGAAACACTTTATCCCGTGTGTCCTCACAGGCAAAACGGTTCGCACTGAGTCCGATCAAAGCGCTGTTATCCACAAGCGTTGTTTCGATGATCTGTTTCGCGTATGCGTCGAAAGCCGTTTCGTAGAACGTCCCCGTCAGCCATGCACGGATATCGCTCTCCTTATAATTATTCTGATACACCGTTTCCCCATCTATCATGCGGCTACTCGTATTATGATCGAACTGTTGACTATCGAGTATGATATTTGCCATTAAAAACGCTGTGTCATTCTTATTCTCCAACACCCGCCACTCGATCGGCTCGTATTTGAACCAATAAACCGTATTGATTTCGTAGCCGTTGTCATCCTGATAACTGCTACCCGCCGTAGGGGGTTCCCACATGGAATACGGACGGTAGCTAATAAAGTACACGCCGCGGTATTTTTGCCCGCGGTAGCTTACGTCCTGATACCACATGTAGCTATGAACCGCTTGTGAGCCGGCGGAGAGCGTGCCGTAATAATATCCGTAATCCGTCCACGTTTGCTTGTTTTCCTCAGAGGGGAGCTCACCCGCCTGCAACATAAGCGCATTCTTCGTTGCGTCATCCTTCACTTCCGTTTGCGGATAGCTTCCGAAGTAGATTTTTTTGCCGTCCTCGCTCTTTATATAAAGTCCCGCACCGCACACCTTGCAGGTATTATCTGAGCCATAGGTGTGATTTTGATGCGCGTAATCGCAAATTTTACATTTGCCGTTTTCGTAGGTATGCTCCTCGCTTATACCCTTTCCACACACAGAGCAGGTTTGCGCGTGTTCCGTTTCCGTCATGGTATATTCATCAAAGATATGATCCTTGTGTCTGTATTCGCAGATTTTGCATTCGCCGTTTTCATAGGTATGCGCGGAGCTCACGGTCTTGCCGCAGTCCGAACACGTTTGGGAATGCTCCGTCTCCGTCTTTTCGTATGCGCCGAAGACGTGCTCGCCGTGTTCATATTCGCACGCGGTGCATTTGCCGTTTTCATAGGTATGCGCGGAGCTCACGGTCTTGCCGCAGACGGAACAGGTTTGCGTGTGCTCCGTCTCCGTCTTTTCATACGCGCCGAAAACATGCGCCGCGTGCTCGTATTTACATTCCGTACATTTGCCGTTTTGAAAGTTGTGCGCGGCTTC
Organism: uncultured Clostridia bacterium; assembly: GCA_947632015.1. Lineage (GTDB taxonomy): Bacteria > Bacillota > Clostridia > Christensenellales > Borkfalkiaceae > Gallimonas. The sequence continues at coordinate 8,552 of CANRNP010000040.1, forward strand.
GCCGCTCCGCTCCGAGGTGTGATCGCAGGTAGCGGCGTGCCAATGTTTTTCTTCGTCGTGCGACCACTCCGCCGCAAAGGTATGGGTATGCCCCGACGGGGTCGTCCCGCCGCCGCCGTTACCGCCATTGCCTCCGCCGCCGCAGCCCGCAAAAGACAGGCACAGGCAGAGAGCGAGCATGAGCGCAAAAAATGCGCGAAGAGTGTGTTTCATGTTCCTTTATCTCCTTTTTGTTTTTTTGCGGGCATAAAAATAAGGACGCCTCAATCCGAGGCGCCCGCTTCGAGTATCCCCGAATTGTTGCGACACAACCCTAACAAGCACATAGGAAATAAGGATACACCGATGCCCGTTGTATCTTTGTGTTTGTTAGTATTCGGTTGTGTCGCAAGGTCTATTCTACCACGGCGGAATATAATTTGCAACACTTTTTCGGAAAATAGTTGGGTACAAAATGAAAACGGACGGGGAGATCCCGTCCGCCTTTTACGCTACTGTATTTAGTTCCGATATCCGTTTCAACGCGCAATTTGTTTATCGCGCTTTTTCTCCCTTTATTTCATCTTCCGAAGGGCGGAGGCGGTCAGCAGCCGCCGCAGTGCTTGCAATCGCCGTTGCAATGTTTGGCGGGTCTGCCCGTGGAAGAATACATCTCCCCCGACCATTCCCGCTCGGCTCTTCCGCCGCACGCGGGGCATTTCACCTCTTCGTCGTGCCGTTTTACGAGTTCTTCGAACGTTTTCCCGCAACGGGGACATTTGTATTGCAGAACGGGCATCTCTTTCTCCTGCCTTCATTATAGCCCCATCCTTCGTCTTTTGCAAGCGTTTTTCAAAGACGCGCGGTCAGATCACGCACTTTCCCTCCGTGAAAGAGTCGAACAGTCCTTCTATGTTCGCTCCCGCCCGATGAAAACAGGCGATGAGGTCGGCGGGCGAGGCGATCTTGCCCGTGTAAGACGCAACGTAGTTTTTCAGTCCGGTAAAGAATTTGCGCTCTCCCACCGTCTGCCGTACGCGGTCGAAGAGGATCACGCCCTTGTCGTAGGCGATGTTGCGGTATTCGTATTCTCCCGCAAATGCCGTGAGGGGGCGGTTCATCGTCGTGTCTGCCCCGTCGAACTGGCTGCGGAAGGAGAAGAAGGCGCGGTAGCCGCTCTCCGAGCGCGAGAGGGCTTCCTCATAGGAGCTCCCGTATTCGGGGTACGCTCCCGCAAAGAGCGCCGCGGAATACTCGGCGAGCCCTTCGTCCTGCCAGGCGTTCTCGAATTGATCGCTCCCCACCATTCCGTACCACCATTGATGCGCCGTCTCGTGCGCGACGACCGCGGGCACGTCGGAAGAATGGAGGGCGGAGGAGATCAGCGCCATCCCCGAATATTCCATTCCGCCGTAGGGGAAATCGGTCTGTACCACCGTATAGCGGGGATAGCCGTATTCCCCGAAAGTGCGCGAAAAATAGGAGAGACTGTCCGTAATCGCTTTGAGGGTCGTTTCGGGCGAGGAGTCGGAAAGGTAGAGGTAGTCCACTTCTGTCCCGCCCGCAGTCCCGCTTAAAACTTTGAGGTCTTTTCCGAGCACAAAGGCGACGTCGCGCACCCCTTCCGCCGTGACGGAGAGGGTCTGCTTCCCTTCCTCTTCCGACATGGAGCCGACGCCGTTGTGGGCGACGGTATATCCCGCGGGCAGGGTGAGGGAAACGGTGTAATCGGCGCAGTCCGCCACAAAGGGATCGCCGTTGCTCGAATAGACGTATTCCCGGAATCCGTTTTCGCCGCAAGCGCACAGCACGGGATAGAACTGCGTGAGATTGACGGTATTCCTTCCCACGCCGAGGCGGTGCTCGACCTTCGCGAGGGTAGTCTCGAAGGAAATTCCGAGCGTTACGCTCTCATCGGGGAAGAGCGGCTTTTCGAGCGCGACGCTGAGGATGTTTTCGTCCTCGCCGCCCACGGTAAAGCCCGCCGCCCCGCTCACGTTTGCGATCTCGATCTTTCCGTAACTCTTTCCCGCATAGTAGGCGGTGGGCGCGTAAAGGGCGGATACGGGGGCATAGGCGGCGCCTTCGCGGTAGGCGTTCGCCCAGAGCTCGAAGGAGAGCGAGTTCATCGGCTCCTCCGTGCGGTTGGGTACGGTAACGCTCATTTCGGCGGTGAGTTTGTTCTCTTCCGGGAAATATTCCCCGCGGATATCATAGCGGATGCGGGCGTTGCGGCCGCCGCAGGCGGAAAGTCCCGCCGCCGAAAAGAGCAGCGCCGCGCCCAAGCAAATGCAGAGCAATTTTCGCATAAAAAACCTCCCGAGGGATCTCCCTCGGGATAGTTTATGAAAGAGCAAAAGCAAGTAGAACTGCGGTCATTCCTCCGCGCCGCCTTCTTTCTCTTCGGGCGCGGGGCGCTCCGCGGAAGTATCTATGCTTTGCGCGGGCTTTTTCTCTTCCGCAAGCGTTTCACGGAGCAATTTTCTGATCGCGCCCACTCTGCCGCGGTAGAGGGTGCCGGAGAGATCGACCACATACATGCGGAGCGTGCCCACACGTTTTTCCCCGTTTTTTGTCACAACGAGTTTTTTGAGCTCGTCTACCGTAAGGCGCATCGTGATCGAACTGCGCTGACCGACCATGAGCTTCGCGTCGGGCGGAAGAGACGCCTTCTCGCGGTAGAGCTCGGTGAGGTTGAAGGCGACCTTGCCGTTCATGACGCCGATCTCGGCAACGCCGATCGTCTGCAACGTCTTGTTGCCCACGGTGAAGTCGGCATAGCGCTTGCCCGTATCGATGCTGGCGGAATAAAATCCGAGGAAAAAGAGCCGCTGGACGGCAATGCGGTTTTTGAGGTAGAACAGCAACCATACGCACAGTCCGAGTAAGACAAAGATGATGATGGCGGCGACGAGAATGATGACGCCCGCGTTTTCGTTGATCCAGTTCATAGAAACCTCCCAAAGTAATATACGGCGTTTGCTGTTATTATAAGCCGCAGAGGAGAAAAAGTCAACCTTCTCGGAAAAAAAATATCGCCGCGGCTTTTGCCGCGGCGACGGAAGTTCGTTTGCGTTTTAAGTGAGGATAAACGTTGCAAGGAAGAGAACGCCGATAATGTAGGTGGGAACGGAGATCTCTTTCACCTTGCCCGTGCAGAGCTTGATGAGAATAAACGCAAGGATGCCGATCCCGATGCCCTTGGAGATGGAGTAACCGAGGATCATCACGATGAAGGTCGCAAATCCGACGAGCGCCTCTGCGGGGTCGTGCCATTCGATGTCTTTTACCGAAGTCATCATGAGCACGCCGACCCAGACGAGCGCGGTCGCGGTCGCGGGACCGGGAATGAGCTGGGCGATGGGGGAAAGGAACATCGCAACGATGAACAGGACCGCCGTCGTGAGCGCGGTGAAGCCCGTCTTACCGCCCGCCGCAACGCCGGAGGAACTCTCGACGAAGGTCGTAACGGTGGAGGTGCCTGCGATGGCGCCCGTGCAGGTCGCGATCGCGTCGGCGAGCATCATCTTGTTCATGTTGATGGGAACGCCGTCCTTATCGAGGAGTTCGCCCTTCGAGCATGCGCCGTAGAGGGTGCCGATCGTATCGAACATATCGATCATGCAAAGCGACAGCGCAGAGGTAAAGAGCACGAGGATGAGAGAACCGACGTTCTGCCCTTCCACGGCGAGATACCCCGAAAAGTTGAAGCCGTTTGCAAAGACCTGACCCACAGACTGCGTGCCCCAATCGGCGAATGCGGTGAAGGGGTTGTTGATGGAAATGCCCTCGAAGAAGGCGACGCAGGTCGGATCCTTCCATGCGCAGCCGAGACCGGTGAGCGCGTAGTAGAGGACAGCCGAACCGAGGATGCCCCAAAGGATGGCGCCGCGGACGTTCTTCTTGGAGAGAACGGCAATGGCGACCACGCCGAGAAGGCATACGAGGGGAGCGATCATCGCGCCGTAAGACCAGCCGTTTGCAAGCACGTTGAACGCGCCCGTAAACGCCACGAGGGTGCTGTCGTCATTGACGATGACGCCCGCGTTCTGGAAGCCGATGAAGGCGATGAACATCCCGATCCCGACCGGGATCGCGAGACGGACCGACTTGGGGATCGCCTCGAAGATCTTCTTTCTGAGCCCCGTTGCGGTGAGGATCAAAAAGATCACGCCGTCGAGAAGGACGAAGATCATGCTGTTGGCGTACGTCATGCCGGGGATCGCGCCGATGATCGAAAAGACGATGTAAGCGTTGATCCCCATGCCCGAAGCCTGCGCGAGGGGCATCTTTGCGAGGAACGCCATGAGCATGGTGCCCACGATCGCGCCGATCGCCGTTGCGATGTACGCCGCGCCGTAGGAAATGCCCACGAAGTCGTTCGAGAAGAAACCCGCATTCACCATGAGGATGTAGACCATCGCCATGAAGGTGGTGAGCCCTGCGACCATCTCGACGCGGAAGGAAGAACCGCTTCTTGTGATGCCGAAGAAGTTGTCCACTTTGCCGAGGAAACCCTTGTGCGGGGACGCGGTCTGCGCCGCGGGAGCCGCCGCTTCGGGCGCCGATTCTTCGGAAACCTGTGTTTCGTTCGTTTCGTCTGCCATAAAAATCTCCTTGTATGAAATTTATATGACAATTATATCACGTTCCTTTCACGATTGCAAATTTCTGACGGCGAAAAAGCAAAAAAAATGTCGGATCTGAAAAAAAACTTCATTTGCCGAAATTATTTTGGGAATTTCATATCTTTTTTTTCTTTCCCTCTTGATTTTTCCCGAAAATGCTGTATAATGGAAAAGGTGGGCTTTTGTTTGAAAGGATCATCCTTTGCCCGCAATTTACATCAAGGGGAACAATATGAGTATTTCCGCAACAAATATCCGTAACATTGCCATCGTCGGTCACAGCGGCGAAGGCAAAACCACCCTCACCGAGGCGCTCCTTTTCAACGGCGGCGTGATCGAACGCATGGGAAAAACGGACAACGGCACCACCGTCTCCGACTTCGACGAGCAGGAGATCGCAAGAAAGACTTCGATCTCGCTCTCCCTTGCCAACCTCGTCTGGAAAAACGTTAAGTTCAACCTTTTGGACGTTCCCGGATTTTACGACTTCGAAGGGGAAGTCATTTCCGCGATGCGCGCCTGCGGGGCGGCGGTCGTCGTCGTCGGTCCGGGCGGCGCAGTCACGGTCGGCGCGGAGAAGGCGATCGACCAGTGCCTCAAACTCAAAAAACCTTCCATCATCTTCGTCAACGGCATGGATAAGGAAAATGCCGACTATCCCGGTACGGTACGCGCCTTCCAGGAAAAATATAAAGGGAAAGTCGCTCCCATCCAGATCCCCATGATGGAGGGGAACAAGATGGTGGGGTATATCGACGTGATCACGGGCAAGGCGTATAAATTCGCCGCAAGCGGCGTGGAAGAAGTCGCCGTGCCCGGCTCCTACCTCTCCGCGCTCGAAGAGATGCGGGGCGTGTTGCAGGAGACCGCCGCCGAAAACGATGAAGAGCTCCTTGAAAAATTCTTCGAAGAGGGCTCGCTCACCGCAGAGGAGACGGCGCTCGGCATCCGCAAAGGCATCCATACCGTGAGCGTCATTCCCGTGCTCGCGGGCAGCGCCCTGCTCAACAAGGGCGTCATCAATCTGATGAACGCCTTCGTCGAATATCTGCCGCAGGCGGCGGAGCGCGCAGGACTCCCCGCAACCGACCTCAAAACCAAACAGCCCGTTTCCGTCAACTGCGAGGAAGGCGGCTCGTTCGCGGCGCAGGTGTTCAAGACGGCGGTAGACCCCTTCGTCGGCAAGCTCAACTATCTCCGCGTCTGCCGCGGCGTGCTCCGTTCGGGAATGACCGTCTATAACCCGAATACCGATACCGAAGAGCGCATCAACGCGATCTATCTCATCAACGGAAAGAAGCAGACGCCCGTCACCGAGCTCATCGCGGGCGACATCGGCGCGGTGAACAAGCTCAACAATACGGGAACGGGCGATACCCTCTGCGATCCCGCCGCGCCCGTTATGTTCGAGCCCATCCTCTTCCCCGAACCCGTGCTTGCAATGGCGGTTAACGCCACCGTGCGCGGCACCGAGGATAAGGTGTTCGGCGGGCTCCACCGCCTCGCCGAGGAAGATAAGAGCTTCCAGGTCCGCAAGAATACCGAAACGGGCGAGACGCTTGCCTGCGGACAGGGCGAAGTCCAGCTCGAAATCATCAAGCGCAAACTCAAAGCCAAATTCGGCGCGGACGCCGAGTTCACCATTCCCACCGTCGCTTACCGCGAGGCGATCACGGGCAAGGCGGAAGCCGAGGGCAAACACAAGAAGCAGTCGGGCGGCGCAGGGCAGTTCGGCGTCGTCAATATCCGCTTCGAGCCCGGCGCGGCGGAC
>CANRNP010000041.1 GCA_947632015.1 uncultured Clostridia bacterium
TCCAGAGCGGCCAAATGGATCAGACTGTAAATCTGACGTCAACGACTTCGGTGGTTCGAATCCACCTCTTCCCACCAACACAAGGGACACCCGATTGGGTGTCCCTTGTGTTGTGGAACGGGGTATTCGGTTCGAACCACCGGTTCGCGCGAGGAGAAGGGCGCGATAAGTATATTTCTTTCTTAAAGCATTCCCCTTCGACGAAGCTCCCAAGCGTAGCGAAGGGAATCCACCTCTCGCGGCGGAGAAGTTCCTACGACGCCGCGCAATGGGGTTTCGGCAAAATCCACCTACGCTTTCGAGCGGTTCCCGCGGGAGAGTGTTTTCTTTGCAAAAAATTTTTTCTGCTCTTGACAAAACGGCTTATTTTATGTTATACTTATTTTGCCAAACAAGTTTATATTTTTTTGAAGGAGGCGTACAGTTTTTTTCATGCATTTTTGATTTGAAGGGGAAGGTATATCTTTTTCCGCAACACCGATACTTGAATTTTGCAAAACTGCAAATTCCATTATATCGGTGTTATAAAACTGTACCGTATATAAACTTGTTTGGCGACAATCGGAGTTTGCGTTTTGTATGCGTCAGCTTCGGTTGGCGCATTTTTTATTTTATCGAAAGAAAAAAGGAGTTATGTTATGTGGGTGCTTTGGATATTTGCAGCCGTTGTCGGTGTGTTGTTTATCTTTTGTGTGTGTGGAGTAATTCTTTCCGGGAAACGTAGCAAGCATGATAAAAAATTGCGTAAATCGTCGGACTATGCATTTAAGACTGAAAAAGGAAATTATTCTTTTTTGTATCTTATCAAAGGTTTCAAGACGGAAGAAGGCAAGTTGATAAAATTTGCGGTGCACCCGTTTGTTGGCTTTTCGGATTTCGCACATGCCAATACGAACGGGTGTGACATCATTAACATTGTTTGCAAAGACAGAAAAACAGGGGAAGAAATAAAAGTATGCGATGAAATCGATACAACGCAAAGAAAAATGGATATAAACAGCAAAGTACTGATCCCCTCAAAATTTTTAGACGAATCCGGCATCGCCGATCTGGAAGTTAAAATCGTAAGCGCCTGGAATTTAGGCGGCGATACCATTTTTGATGAACTCACATTTGACTTTCAGAAATAGAGAGGTAAAATCAAAATGATATTTTCGATCGCGTGTATTTTAGAGCTCATTATTTGCATTGTTTCGATCTTTATTCCCACAGTATATACCCAAGATTATTCTTGGATAAAGTTCAAAGACTTTTTTTCGCTTTACAAAAAGGAAGGCGCAAGCCAACTTACGCTTTTAAGCTACTTTGATTATTTCTATATCGCCATAATTTCCATTGTGGTTTTAACAATGATCATATATCTGATCTGTTATTTTACAAAAAACAGTAACCTGATCCCCAAGCCCATATTAGAAGTAGTCGATGCATTGCCGATCGTATTGATGATAGCCGCTATCATTAAGTCGACAACACATGACGTTGTGGGCGACGACGTCATTTTTGTCGTTGCGGGTACGAATAGCGGATTGACGGTCTATGGATGGCTTTTGTTCGTTGCCTTTGTTGCCGTGTTGATCTTATTTAATATCGGGTTAGCCCTTCAAAGAAAGAAGTTGGCAGAAGAAAAAGAAACGACTGTAAAAGAACTTAAAATTAAAAAGAAAAAGTCCGACAAGGACAGCGACATCGACCCGAATGACTGGAAGTAGGACAAGTTTGTGTAAGCCTCAATTTATTTAACGTCTTTTGAGGGCTCCCCCACCCTTCTTGATTTCGAAAACACGCCGAGGCGAATGCCCCGGCGTGTCCCCTATTCTTCTGTTTGCCAACAGATTTTTCCCTTTGATATAATGAAGGCAAGTCAATCGACATATGAGCGTTTGCCCGGAACGACCGCTTGGGAGATCATCGCGGTAAGCTGTGCGACGGGTTCGTACGGGTCGCCGTTGCCGTCGACGCCGGAGCCGTCGTCCCACTCTGTATTTTTCAACGATTCTTTGAGATCGTCAATGTGCGACTTCCTTTCTTCGGGAAGCAACGATTTATCCCGATATACCTCTTGCCTGTGCCAAAGGATATGATCGTAGTTCTTTACACCCGGTTTCTTAAATTCGCATTGCAAACGAATATATCGTTTTTCCGTAAACAACTGGCTCATATCTGCCGTAACGGTTGCCTTTCCGAACTGGGTCGCTTCTACTGTTGCCTTATCCAAACGGGTGCCGTTCTCATCTAACGTATCGTAAGTCCATGCGTAATATTGGCTATAAAGAGATTTGCTCAAAATTTTCGAGCCGTTTTTTAACGGGGTATCGATTGCTTCTTTATAGCTGTCATTGTCCCATACAAATATATTCTCGGTCAATGAGGCATAACCAAAAAGCAATATATTTACATATATCTTATCGACATTCGGATCCGCATAACTGCCTGCGTTCGCCATGAAGGTTTTCCCGTGCCACTCCAAATAGTCTTTTACATTATAAACCACAGAGGAATAGAGCATGCCTATTATAGGGTTCAGATTATTCAGCGCCGCATTGTTAAAGTAGTTGAGCGCATCGAAACCGCCCTTTATATAAATGTGCGGATCGAGATTTGAGCTGTTATCTACTTGGATCGCCGTACCGCACTCCGTAAATACACAGTTCTCGGCATACATATTTTCATTGTAATAAAGTTGTACCGCGGTCTTGAAAATGCTGGAAAATATGGTATTTTTCGCATAGAACGCATTGCCGGACGGGTTGAATTTGTAATAGTATGACAGATCGCAATAGTAGGCGTATGCCATTTTAAGAACCATCTTCTGATATTTATTGCTGATCTCGTCGGTGGGGTTTGCGCATTTGATAACGGTATTATACGCCCGCTCGATCGTAATTCCGTCGCTTTCGCTGTAATTCGCCATTGAGGCGGTTTTTGCATGCAGGTTGACCTGATAGCCGTTGCCGTATATCAATGTTTTTCCCAAGTTCTTTGCCTCATTCAGAAACAGCCCTTTTTGCGTTGCTTCGTCCAGTTTGGCGTTGCCTTCAAGTTCGCCCGGTCCGTACAGATTTTCGTGCAGAACGATGTTGGAGTGCGCATAGTACCCCTCGGCGTTGAACACGTTTACGAGGGTATCGTCTTGGAGCACGTTGAAGTTAAAATGACAGTTTCTGCCGTTATCCGCGCCGTCCCCGGCCTCCGCACGCAGGAAGGTATAGGCGTTTGGCGACGGGGCGAGGACGATTCCGCCGCCCTTGTCGTCGGTCGCCGTTTGCGGCGTGCTCCATTCTGCCCTTTCGTCGAAATTGCCGAAATAGTCGTTCTGCACGTCGCTCTCGGAGAGTCCGCCGAAATCTCCGAAATAGATACGGGCAATACCCTGCTCTTTTTCGCTGTAAACATCCACCCAAGTGACATGCGGTTGTCCCTCGGTATATTTCCCGTCCGTGCCGACGACCGTCGTGCCGTTTTGATCTTTCAAAACGTATCCGCTTCCGTCTTGCCGAATGGTGTAAACCGCATTGCAGTAAGTTACCTCGTCGCTTCTCTGTGTGGCGATCGTTTCCCCCGCCTCATTTCCCGTATAGCGCGTGAGTTTCCAAGTGAGCAGCGCGGGATCGACGGGCGTCTTTTGCACGAGGTCGGATAGCGCAACGAGGGGGACGCGGAAATAATCCACCGTCTTGCCGTCGTAATCACTATGCTTGGCAAACACGCGCACCTGTTGATAGCCCTTGTAAACGTCCTCCGGTTTCCTGCTGTCGAAGCCCGTGAACTCGACGCTTGCCAAATCCATGTGAGAGAGCTCCACCCTCAACGTGTGGTTGCCGCCGTTGATCGTGAGTTCCTTAACATATACGCCCGAAAAATCGCCGCTTACGGTGATAGCGCCCCGTAACGCCTCGTAGGCGGTGCGCCAGTCCGTTTGTCCGGGAAGAGTTACGGAGATCAGCCGTTCAAACTCCTCATCCGTTCCGAACCCGCCGAGAAGATCGTCCCGATCGGGTGTTACCGTGATCGTCAATGCACCCTGCATATCGGAAGGAAGAGAATAGGAGACCGCGTTTTCTTCGGCAACGCTCTCGGCTTTGCCGACGACCGCTCTTTCCGAAGAAGTCCGAACGGAAAATTCCAGACCGAAATCGTCGAGCGAAACTTTTTTCAGCGAGAACTCCATGCCCGCTCCCCCGTCCGCCGAACGGAAGCGGAGCGTGCCGTTGTCTGTCAGCGAAGATAATCCGATCTGAACGTTTCCGCCTTCGATTTCGTTCCAATCGCTGCCGTTAAGACTGTATTTGATCCCTTGATCGCTTATAGCCTGTCCGTCGCTCCTGTCGGCAATGTTTACCCGGAATGAGAGACCGTCCAAGAGGGTCTCGTAATGCTCGCCGTCTTTCAAAGAACGGTTGCCGCAAGTCACGGAAAGCTCCTCTGCAAGGGCGCGGACCGTCACGTTTAAGGGGAACGTCTTGCCGCCGACCGAAAGAAGCATCCGTTGCCCAAAGCATACTTTCTTCGCGGTAAGAGTGATTGTCGCGCCGTCATCGGAGATGTTCACGCCAACGTAATCCGTCCCGTCGATCACGGGAGGATGCGCGGACAGATCGAAGTCCGCGGGGGTAAATTCCCGCACAACGGTAAGCGCGATTTGCGTATTGATATTTTCAAACGTAAGATCGGTCCCTTCCGTCTGCAAGGTTCCGTCCCGATAGGTCACCGTGGGCGCTTTGTCCAAAGCCCCTTTCGACGTTGTGACCGTGCGCGAGACGGAAACCGACCCGTTTTCCGCACCGAATTCCGCCGCTTCGGTCGTGTATTCCGCACCGAACGTGACCGTGACGGAATCTTTTCCCGCAAACGAAACCGTTCCCGAATGGGTAAGAACGCCCGCGTCCGCCTCGCTTTTCGCGCCGTGGAACGTCACGTACAGCTTTTTGCCCGTCATCGAACCGTTTTTATCCGTGACCGTTACGGAATAGTTCACGCTGTCGCGGACGGTGCGGAAAGTATCCGCGCAGGGCGAGCCGTTAAACGCGACGGCAAGATCTTCTGCCTGTACGGAACGATCCACATACACCATGACGGAATATTTTTGAACGGCTCCGCTTCCCGCATCGGGAGTTACGTCGATCTTCACCGTCGCAAAGCCGCCCGATACGGGAACGATACGACGGACGCCCTCTCCCTCTTCGAGCCTCACGACTTCTCCGCTTTGTTCGACCGTATAGGAGACGGTCGCATTTTCGGGGCTGGCGAAACGAATGACGCCCGTATCGGCACCGTCGTCGTTCAAGTTAAGAACGACCTTTTTCTCTCCGCCCTCGGAGATCTCGATCTCCCTCTCTTTCGCACCGAGCGGAGTATAGATCACTTCGATCTCCTTTGCCGCCGTTTCCTCCTCTTCCGCATCCACAAGCGAAATTTTTACCTTCGCGGCGCCCGCCTTTTCGAAAGTGAGTACGCCCGCTGCGGTGATCTTCGCCACGTTTCCGCCTTCTGTGAGGGAATAGACGATCTTATTCGTGTGGTTCTTGGGGTCCACATGGATCACCGCAAAAGAGCCGCCGCTCTGCGGCTCCTCGGTGAAGGTGAGCGTTCGTCCCGAAATCGGGATTGAACCGACGTTCTCCGTGCCTTTATAGGATACGGAAATACCCTTCGCATTGCGCAAAACGTTGAGCGTAAATCCGTCCTCATAGTCCGTTAGCATTCCCTTCGCCGCATCGTAGATCCGCGCTTTTACCGTTGCTCTCAGCGACCGCGTGCCTTCGGGCATAGGTCCCGCAAAACGGAATTCCTTTGCCTCTTCGTCAAACGAGAGCACGTGATCGACGGAATACGTTACGCCGATAAATTCCCTGTACGAGCCGTCGAGCGTTTCGGCAAACGGAATGGGCAGGGCTTTGTCCGCGTTTTTATACGCATCGTAATCGACGGTATATTCTTTTTGTGCGAAAAGAGGAGGCAGATAGTAGCCGTCCGTGGATGTATATTCCTTTTTCTTTTCGATCGTCTTGTTGCCGAAGTCGGTCGCCGTCACCGTAACGACAACGTGTCCCTCTTTCTTGAAGCGGATATTCCCCTCGGCGTCCACCGTGGCAATATCGGGATCGTCCGTCTGAAAAGCAAGCGTAACGTCCGCATCTGCGGGAATGGGCGTAACTTCCGGGAATTTGCTCTCCGTAAGAGAGGTGACGACAAGCGTTTGGTCTGTTGCGATGTCCGTTATTTTTTTATGACCGGTAATTTCGACGGAGGCTTTTACTTCTCCGTCGCCGCCCGAAGTCGCCGTGATCGTCGCTTTTCCCGCGCCCTTTGCCGTTACGGTGCCGTCCGCTCCGACAGACAAAATACTCTCGTCGGAACTGCTCCACGTAACCGATCGGTTCGCGGCTTCTTGCGGATATACCGTCGCGGACAGTTGCTGCGTGCTGTCTTCGTACATATCCGCGGCATACCCTTTATTTATCACGATCTCGTGTACGAAAGTGTCCGTAACGATCAGCTTACGCCTTGCGCTTGCCGCCTTGTTTTCCGTACTCACTGCCGAAATATACGTTTCGCCGTAGAACTTTGCGGTGACGATGCCGTTTTCGTCCACCGACGCGACATTCTTGTCATCGACCGAGAATACGACCTCCCTGCTTTCCGCTCTGAGCGGAAAGACGTTCACTGCAAGTTGCTCCGTCGGCGGATCTTCCTCATCCTTCATGACGAGCACGAGCGTACCGCTGTCCACGAACTCGACCGATTCCACGTAGACGTGCGTAAACATACTTGTAATAGCGCCGCTCGCGAGCATGATCGCAAGAAGCAAAAGCGGCAATAAGATGATCGTAGACGTCATCAGTTTTTTCATTTTCGTATCTCCTTATATTTCGATCCTGCGGTACTTCTTATCTGCCCCGAACCAAAAGACCAGCATATTTACCACCGCATATACGACCGCAATGCCAACCGAAGCGCCGTACGCCCAGGCTGCACCGCCTTCGAAAATTCTCGGAAAGATCAACGTCGTCGCGCCGAGGATCGCAGCGATCGCAAACCCGATCAAGAGCATATAGGTGATATTGATCTCTTCCACCTCGCCGTTGGCTTTGGGTTTCAGATTTGGATTGCTCAAATTCAGATTGATCCCGTTAAAGACCAGCCCGACCGTAAAGAAAAGTTGCACGGCGACCAGAACGGTTATCTCCACGGCATCGACAAAGCGCAAACAGCCCATTACGATCGTGCTGATGACGAGCGCCACAACGCCGACTGCGATATAGAGCAGACATTTGATCGCAAGTTGTTTACGATAGGGTACGGGTACGAGTTTGGAAAGATAGAATGCCTTTCCCTCAACGCTCAAAACGGACGCCGAGAAAGAACATATCATCGCCATAAAGACGGACAAGGTAAGCATTGCCGCCCCGAAATTGATCCCGCTTCCCATCTGCGCTTCCCCTACCATTTCCACGAGCCTATCGCAGAAGAAGACCATGACGGGCGTAGAGATCGCCACTCCCAAATAGAAATAAAAGTAAGTCTTGTTTTGAAGGATCTCCCGAAACCCGAAACGGAAAATCGCCCGCGCGCTTCCATAGCCGTCAATATCGCTTTTTCTTTGGGAAGCGCCGAAGCCTCCTTCGAGCGCTTTCGCGCGAAGTTTATTGCAAGTAATTTTCGCCAGCGCAACGCCGATCGCCGTCAGCACAATGCCCGCCCCGACAAGGCTCCCGGCGCCGAGCCAGAATCGCTCGAAAAACATCACGTTTCCGAGGTAGTAAGCGGGATTATAATAACTGTCCAAGGCGAAGAGCAACTTATCCCATATTTCGAGCGTTCCCGATTCCCAATTCCGATGAATGAAGAAGCGGGCAAGGATCGTAAGAATATAGTCGTAAAGGAAAAAGCAACCCACCAAAAAGACGATGAAAAGGATCAAACGGACGAGATCGTATCTTTCAAGGAAGTTCTTTGCATATACGACGGGGATCGCGACCGATACCGACAGCGCGAACGGGATCATCGGCAGCAACAAAATGCCGAGCAAAACGCCCAATCCATACAGGGCGGTGAAACATTGCATCGCAACGCCGAACACGACCGCAACGGGAAGAAGCAGTATCGCCGAACAAATGCTTAAATCGATATAATTGAGCAGTAATCCGCTCACGAACAGCTGAAAGGGAGTAAGGGGAAAGCGGGCGGTTATCAAAAGATCGCCCGGCCGATACAGCCGCTTGATCTGCATCCCGACCGAGGCGACGGTAAGCCCTGCCATGATCACGGTAAGATAGAGTACGCATAATCTTTTTGCCGAAACTTCGAGGCTCGACCTCAAAACAAACGTAAGCCCCCACACCAATGCCAATGCGATCGCAACGGCTATCAGCGAAGCAAATATCGTCATGACGGCGCTTTTCTTGTCATTATTGCGGTTATAGCCCCATTTGAGTTTTAATTGCAGACGAATGTATTCACGCATGATCTTCGACCTCGTTTACTTCCATATAATACTGATCAAGATCGAAGTCTTTTTCTTCGGCAAGATCCACAATATTTACCAATTCGCCCTTCCTGATGAAGATCACTTGGTCGCAAATCTTTCTTACCACGTCTAAATTGTGCGAGGAAAAGAGTACCGAATGTTCCCCGTCGGCATAGCTGCGGATAAATTCGCAGAGCGATCTCATGGTCTGATGATCCAGACCCACCATGGGTTCGTCCAAGACCCACAATTTCGGGTTATGGACAAGCGCGCCTAAAATACATATCTTTTGCTTCATCCCATGCGAATAGCCCGCGATCTGAAAATCCAGCGCATATGCAATGTCAAAAGGTTTCGCAAGCCCGTCCGCCGCATATCTCTTCTGCTCTTTGGTCGCGCCGTAAAGACTGCCGATATAGTTGATATATTCCCGTCCCGTCAGTTTGTCGTAGACCGTATGGTCGTCCGGAACGTAACCGATGAGCCGCTTTGCCTTGTCTGGTTGCTTGGCGATATCGAATCCGCCGACCTTGATCGTCCCTTCCGAAAACGGAAGAACGCCGATAATACTCTTTATGATGGTCGTTTTTCCCGCGCCGTTGCTTCCCACCAGACCGACTATCTTACCCGTGGGAACGGAGAAATTGATGTTTTTTGCCGAATAATTTTTGTTTTTTGCGTATTTCTTCGAGAAGTTTATAACTTGTAACATTGTTTCTCCTAAAAATGATTTCGTATGTAAGTTCTTTCTGTGCGTTTTTCGTCGGGGAAATTCTATGATACAGTTTGTCCCCATCAAGTAATTTTGCTTGTATTTCTGCAAAATATGCTCCGCATCCCCGATCACTTCATAAGGTTTTCATATTCTACCATAGTTAAAATCTTCTGTCAAGAAAACGTGAGCGATTATGGAAAATCCGGGGATGACATTTTGAAAACGGTTACAAGATGACACGCCGGGGCGAATGCCTCGGCGTGCCGCATAGTCTTCTGTCCGTTGCCTTGCTATGCCGCATCGATCTTCTGCACGGCATGAACGCAAAGGTCAAACAGGACAAACTTACTTTCTACTTTATTGTTGTTTTCATCGTCAAGAAATTTCAGCGTCACGGTAAAAGTTTCCGTTTCGCCGACATTGACCGCTCCGATCGCATCCTCTTCATCGCCCAGCGTAAGCCCGTCTTGGAGGAGCGCTTCGCGCCAGACGCCGCTTTTATTCGAAACCGTCAGTTGCAGCATGGAGGCGAAGGTCTGATCGCTCACGACCGAATTGCAAAAGGTCTCGATATAATAGTAGAAGGCCACCTCGCCGCCGTTCGTGATCCGCATTTCGGCGGTAAAGGTGCTGCCGGGTGCAGCCACCGTCCCCGCGGTGATCCCGAAGATATTATCCTGCGTCGCCGCGGAAAAGTCCTTGACCTTGTCATCGGTCACGCTCGAAAAGTTGCCGTCACTGCCGATGTTGTAGGTGGTGAGTTTCACCCGTTCGAGCGTCGCTTTCAGCGAACCCGCCACGAGATGGGTTTGCATGGACACCGTTTCATCGTACAGACCGTAAGACATACCGATTGCAAGCGCGAAACAACACAAAATGAGTGCAAGAGTCAGTACAAATATCTTTTTTTTCATAGTTCCCTCAGCGCGGAGGGATTTCGGTCCGAAGGGAAGCCTGCCCCTATCTTTGAGCGCTTCCATGAGCATTGCCGCCAAAACGACCATACAAAAGGCGGCAAAACACTGCGGTTGCCGAAAGATACAAAACAGGACGCCGAGAAAACGGCTGACAAAAACGACTTTGCCGATTACCCGGTTTGGGTTCTGCGCAACGGAGGTGTCGATCGTCTGCGTGCCCACATGCGTCCCATTGTCGCCGCAAAGCACAATGACGTACCCGCCGCTCTGCCGCTCAATGCGCCGGATCCTGTGCGTGATTACCGTGCTTCCGCCGATGATCTTATAACAGAATGTCAGAACGTCGCCCGCTTTGAGATTTGCATAGAATGCGCCGCCCGCGCGTTCGTCGGGCGGGACAAGTTTTATCAGGATCATACTCCCGGCGGGAATATCCTGTATGGCGTAATTTTCGACGTCGGTTTGGGGGTTTTTCTCCATAGACGAGGACATAACGATCCGCGCCTGATAGCCGAATAACCCGTGCTCGCCGGTGAGGCATAAGATCATAATGACGCCGCCTGTCGCCATGAAGAGCAGAACGGAGATCAGGATACGTTTGATGATACTTCGGGTACATTTGTCCCCTTCTTTTGTTTTTCTCATAGGATAAGGAAATCCCCCTTCTCACAAAGCCCCTCCACCATATTTTATGAATTTTTTTCAAAATATGAAATCCCGTAAATCCGATCTATAAAAAAGACCGACTTATTTGTCAGTCCTTTTTTGTTTACTCTTTTTAATGAAAGCTTAAATAAAGCGATCCCCCGCCGTATGGCGGGGGATAATCTTTCGGAAAACCAGCTTATGCCGAACCTCAGTTTTCGGCTTCTTCGCGCTTCTTCCGTGCGGCTTCGCGGCGAGCTTCTTTGCGTTTCTCCGCACGGTACTCCTCTTCTTGCTTCAAATAACCGATCGTAAGATCGGCGGTCTGCTTGGCGACGTCGAGCGATTCGCTGTCGGCAAGGCGGATCTCGACGGGTTTGAGCTTCAACCCGCTCGATCTGTCCTCGCGCACCATTCTTCCGAGGTTCGGATTGACGATGGCAAAATTGAGGATCACGCTGTCGCGGCGGATCACCGCTTTTGCAATCTGGCTCTTATGATAGCGGAAGCAGATCGCGTTCGCCTGCTGTAATTGCTCGCATTCCGGCTGGGAAGAGATATAATCGCGGAAGGCGCCCAAAAGAAGGAGCGTTTCGGGAGAAAGTTGCGCCATCTTCTCTTCGAACGAGAGTTTTTCGGCGCGGGGCAAGAAGGTGCCCTCTGCGGGCTCTTCCTTTTCGGCAACGGGAGCGACAGGTGCGGCGGGCGCGGCGGGAGCCGCTTTTTCCGCTTTGGCGGCGGAAGTGGAGACCGTGAGTTTTGCGTCGCGGACGCGGATCGCGACGTTCTCGCCCGATACGACCTGCACGGGAATTTCGCCCTTGCTCTCTTCGATCTTCTTCAACTTATTATGTACGGAGATCTGCGCGCCGCCGAGAAAAACGGCAGACAGGATCACAAGTCCGAAAACGATCCCGAATGTAATATAAATAACGGTCATCATGATGCGCTCCCCTCCTCGCGTTTTTTCTTTGCCGCCTCACGGCGGGCTTCTTTGCGCTTCTCCGCGCGGTACTCCTCCTCTTCTTTCAAATATCCGAGGGAAATATCCGCCGTCTGCTTTGCAAGGTCGAGATCGGCTCTCTCTTCGAGGCGGATCTCGGCGGGCTGCATGCGGACGCTTTTGAGCTTTTCTTCGCGGACGAGCCGACCGAGTTCGGGGTTTGCGATCGGGAAACTCAGGATCACGGTGTCGCGGCGGATGGTCGCCTTGGCAAGCTGTGCCTTATGATAGCGATATGCCAACGCCGAAGCCTGCAACAGGCTCTCGCACCCCTCCTGCTTTTTCACATACGCCGTAAACTCGTCGAGAAGTTTTTTCACCTCTTTGGGAAGCCGTTCGTAACGTTCGCTGAACGAAAGTTTTTCCGCGACGGGTAACATCACGCCGTCGGGAGCGGGCTCCTCTTCGGGGGCGGGAGCGGGAACGGCGGCAACGCTCGTAGCGTCGGCAACGGCAACTTCTTCCTCGGCGGTAAATTCCGCCGCATCTTCGGCGATATACGAGATCTTCACCTCGCCCGCCTTTTGTTTCACTGCAATCACGCGCTCGGACGGCTGTTTCGCCTTCTCCGTCTCTGCCCGCAACTCGGCGCGCTCATTCTTCCATTTCAGACCGCAACCGATCAAAGCTGCCGCGGAAACGACGGTGAGCGCAATGCATAAAATAAGAACAGTCAATTCCATTGCACCGTTCTCCTCCTTTATGACAGAATATTAGAGTTTTCACTACCCTATTTATAATTTATCACGCGATCGGATAATTGTCAAGGGGGTGACAAAATTTTTTGCGATTTTTTTTAAGAAAGTGGCAAATATGCCTCCGCGTTGAGGGAAAATGGCGAAAAATGCCTTGCGCGGAAGAGCACGGCGCCCTCGGCGGCGATCATGGCGGCGTTATCGGTGCAATGCGCCTTCGGCGGCAGGACCAGATGCAACCCTCTTTGCTCCGCCATGCGGGAAAGTGAGGAGCGCAGATACCCGTTTGCGATCACGCCCCCGCCCGCGGTGATCACGGAAACGCGCTTTTCTTCGGCGGCTTCCGCCGTCTTTTTTACCAGCACGTCGAGCGCGGCGTGCTGGAAGGAAGAAGCGACGTCCGCGCGGCTCCACGGCTCCCCTCTCTGCTCCTTGTTATGGACGTAATTGATCACCGCCGTCTTTAAGCCGCTGTAAGAAAAACGGTACCCACCCTCGCCTTTGAGCATGGCGGGAAGGGGGATAACGGGCTCTCCCTCCCGTGCGAGCGCCTCCAAATGGGGTCCGCCGGGATAGGGCAGTCCCAAGACGCGGGCGACCTTGTCGAAGGCTTCCCCCGCGGCGTCGTCGAGCGTAGAGCCGAGCACTTCGAATTCCGTCTCCGTTTTGGCGTAAAGGATCGCGGTGTGCCCGCCGCTGGCGAGCAGACTGACAAACGGAGGATGAAGCGCTTCATCCTCCAAATAAGCCGCGGCGAGATGCCCGCGGATATGGTTGACCCCGATGAGCGGGATGCCGAGCCCGTAAGCGAGCCCTTTGGCAAAGGAGAGCCCCACCAAAAGGGCGCCCAACAGCCCCGCGCCGTAGGTGACGGCGACCGCGTCGAGCTCTTCTTTTTTTACTCCCGCGTTGGCAAGCGCGCGGCAGACGACCTCGTCCACCGCGTCGGTATGCGCGCGGGAAGCGATCTCCGGCACGACGCCGCCGTATTGCGCCTGCACGGGCGCGGAAGAGATAATTTCGTCCGAAAGGAGTTCCCTGCCGCGGATAACGGCTGCCGCCGTCTCGTCGCAGGAGGATTCGATACCGAGGATAATTGCTTTTTTGCCCGTTAGCATAGTACTATGTCTGACAGAATCACGACTTTTTCAGATAGTCGATGATGAATCCCTGAATATTTCCGTCCATCACAGACTGGACGTCCCCGACTTCGTAGCCCGTT
Source organism: uncultured Clostridia bacterium (assembly GCA_947632015.1). Taxonomy (GTDB): domain Bacteria; phylum Bacillota; class Clostridia; order Christensenellales; family Borkfalkiaceae; genus Gallimonas. Next base: position 13,665 of record CANRNP010000041.1, read on the forward strand.
CTATGGTCTTTCACCAACGTGTAGGGGCAGAACACATAGGAACGGATCTGGGAGCCCCACTCGATCTTTTTGGTTTCCCCTTTGAGCGCCGCTTCCTCCGCCATGCGCTGTTCGAGTTGCCGTTCCAGAAGTTTGGAGCGCAAATACTTAAACGCCATCTCCTTATTTTGGAGCTGACTGCGTTCGTTCTGGCAAGTGACGACGATGCCCGTCGGGTAATGGGTGATGCGGATAGCGGTCTCCGTCTTGTTGACTTTCTGCCCGCCCGCGCCCGAAGAGCGGTACACGTCGATGCGGATATCTTCGTCCTTTATCTCGATCTCGGCGTCGTCGTCCACTTCGGGCATGACTTCGAGGGAAGCGAACGAGGTCTGCCGCCGCTTGTTCGCGTCGAAGGGCGAAATGCGCACGAGGCGGTGAACGCCGATCTCGGCTTTGAGATAGCCGTAGGCGTTCTCCCCTTCCACCTTGAAATCGACCGATTTGAGCCCCGCGGCGTCGCCGGGCAGACGGTCGAGCTCCGTCACCTTGAAGCCGTTCATTTCGGCGTAGCGGCAATACATGCGGTAGAGCATGGCGCACCAGTCGCAGGCTTCCGTACCGCCCGCGCCCGCATGGAGCGCGAGAAGCGCGTTACTGCTATCGTATCTTCCGCGGAGCAGGGCGCGAAGGCGCATCTCTTCGATGTCCTTCTCGGCGACCACGAGCATTTTGTCGAGTTCGGGAACGAGCTCCTCTTCCTCCGTCTCTTCGATGAGGTCGACGATCTCGTATGCGTCGTCGAGGGCTTTTCTCCCCGCGTTATAGGCGTTGACTTTCCCCTCGATCGAGGAAATTTCGCGGGAGATCTTTTTCGAGCGTTCAAGATCTTGCCATACTTCGGGAAGTTCGAGCTCCGCCTTCAATTCTTTTAATTGCTCTGCGCGGCGGTCGATGTCGAGCGCGTACTTCGCTTCGGCGAGCGTCTCTTCCAAGTCTTTGAGTTTTAATCTGTAATCGTCTGCTTTGAACATAATTTTTTGCAATGATGGTTGCCCCCATGTGCGGGAGGCGTTAAGACTGCGGCGACCCTTCGACAAGCTACTTCGGAGCTTTGCTCCTCGTGCCGCCCTTCGGCAACATAGAACGTGCGGGCGGGGCAGGGTGACGGATTAGA
>CANRNP010000042.1 GCA_947632015.1 uncultured Clostridia bacterium
GTCGGCACCAAGCGGCAGGCGCAGGACGCCATCAAGGAAGAGGCGGAGCGCTGCGGGCAGTACTATGTCAACTCCCGTTGGCTGGGCGGCTGCCTCACCAACTTCAAGACGATCCGCGGGCGCATCGAGTATCTCGAAAAGCTCGAAAGAATGGAGGAGAGCGGCGAATTCGACCTGCTCCCCAAAAAGGAAGTGCTCGGTCTCAAAAAAGAGATGGCAAAACTCCAAGAGAATCTCGGCGGCATCAAGAACATGCGCTCCCTTCCGGGGCTCTTGTTCGTGGTCGACCCGCACGAGGAAGACATCGCCGTCGCCGAAGCGCGTAAATTGCACATCCCGATCGTCGCGATCACCGATACGAACTGCGATCCCGACCTCATCGACTACGTGATCCCCGGAAATGACGACGCGATCCGCGCCATCAAACTTCTTTCGTCCGTGATCGCAAACGCGGTCATCGAGGCGAACGAGGGCGGCACCTTTGAGGTCGCCGAGGATGCGGAGCCCGAAGAAGTTCCCGCGGAGCCCGAAGAAGCGCCCGCAGAGCCCGCTCCCGCGGAAGAGCCCGCGGCGGCGCCTGCTCCCGTGGAAGAGTAATCAATAAGGAGATAGAGAAATATGGCAGCATTTACAGCGAAAGACGTTATGGCGCTCCGCGAGCAAACGGACGCGGGAATGATGGATTGCAAACGCGCTCTTACGGACGCGGACGGCGATATGAAGAAGGCGGCGGAACTTTTGCGCGAACGCGGGATTGCCAAAGCGGCGAAACGCGCCGGCAAGATCGCGGCGGAAGGGCTCGTCCATGCCTATGTTTCCGGCGACACGGGCGTCCTCATCGAGGTCAACTGCGAGTCCGACTTCGTCGCCGCGGGCGAGAAGTTCGTCTCTTTGGTGGAGACGGTTGCAAAGCTCACCGCGGAAAAGAAGCCCGCAAACCTGGAAGCGCTCCTTGCGCTCGACATGGGCGGCAAGACTGTTGAGACCTATCTGCAAGAACAGACGGGCATCATCGGGGAAAAGATCTCCGTCCGCCGTTTCGTCTGCTTTAAGAGCGCCGGGCTCATCGAAACGTATATCCACCTGGGCGGCAAGCGCGGCGTCATGCTCAACTTCGAGGGGGCGGAAACTCCCGAAACGAAGGAGCTCGCGCACAACGTGGCGCTCCATGTTGCCTTCGCGACCCCGCAATATCTCGCGGCGGAGGACGTCCCCGCGGAAGTCGTGGAGCACGAGAAGGAGATCCTCAAAAAGGAAGTGATCAACGAGGGCAAGCCCGAAGCGATCGCCGAGAAGATCGTGCTCGGAAAGATCAAGAAGTTCTACGAGGACAACTGCCTGCTCGAACAGAAGTACGTGCGCGACGATTCCGTCACCATCAAGCAGCTCATCGCCAACGTCGCAAAGACGACGCCCGTCTCCTTGAAGGAGTTCTGCTGCTTCATCCGCGGCGAGGGCATCGAGAAGAAGGAAGAGGACCTCTCCGAAGAAGTTGCCAAACAGGTTGAGGCAATGAGGAAGTAACAAAAAACCGAAAAACGCGCGGCCGCCGTTGCCTCTTGGCAACGGCGGCCGTTTTACGGCGCGCAAGAGACGAAAAAGAAAATATTTTTCAGAAGGTGTTGCAATTTTTTCCAAACTATGCTATACTGAAAAAAATCGGACCGGGAGTCATTATGCAACCCAAATATAAGCGGATACTTCTCAAACTTTCGGGGGAGGCGCTCGCCGGAGAGCAGAAATTCGGGCTCAACGAAGAGGTCGTCTCCATGGTCGTCGATCAGCTCGTCAAGGTGCACGGCATGGGCGTCGAGATCGCGCTCGTCATCGGGGGAGGCAATTTCTGGCGCGGCAGGCAGGGCACCAAAATGGAGCGGACGACCGCCGACCAGATGGGGATGCTCGCAACGGTGATGAATTCCCTCGCCATGATGGACGCTATCGAGCAGAAGGGGATCCCTACCCGCGTACAGACGGCGCTCAACATGGTTTCCGTCGCGGAGCCGTACGTTCTGAGAAAGGCGCTCCACCACTTCGAGAAGGGGCGGATCGTCATCATGGCGTGCGGCACGGGCAATCCCTATTGCTCCACGGATACGGCGGCGGCACAGCGGGCGTGCGAGATAAAGGCGGACGTTCTGCTCATGGCAAAGAACGTGGACGGGATATACGACAGCGATCCGAACACGAACCCGAAGGCGAAAAAGTACGAAAAACTCACTTTTTCGCAGATCATCAACCAAGGCTTGAAGGCAATGGATACGACCGCGGCGACCATGTGCATGGAAAATCATATTCCCGTGCTCGCATTTGCGCTCAACGAACCCGACAGCGTGCTCCGCGCCGTCTGCGGAGAGCGGTTGGGTACGCTCATTTCCAACGAATAAAACGAATCTATATCAGGAGGGACAAATTATGGAAAACGAAAAATTAGAAGAGATATTTCTTACTTTGGAGGAAAAACTCGAAAAGGCGAAGAGCGTTCTCAAAGAGGACTTTGCCGCGATCCGCGCGGGACGCGCAAACCCGCACGTTCTCGACAAGTTGCAGGTAGAGGCTTACGGCATGATGACGCCCTTGCAACAGCTCGGAAATATTTCGGTCGCGGACGCCCGCTGTCTCGTGATCACGCCGTGGGATAAATCCCTTCTCAAATCCATCGAAAAGGCGATACAGGCGTCAAGTATCGGCATCAATCCCTCCAACGACGGGAATGTCATCCGCCTTGTTTTCCCGGAGCTTACCGAGGAGCGCAGAAAGGACCTCGTGAAGCAGGTGCGGAAGATGGGCGAGGAGGGCAAGGTCGCCGTCCGCAACATCCGCCGCGAGGCGATGGAAGGCATCAAAAAGTTAAAGACGAGTAAAGAGATCTCCGAGGACGAGGCGTCGAATGCCGAGGCCGACGTTGAGGAAGCCGTTTCCAAATCGGTCGCCGAGATCGAGAAGATCGTCGCGGCAAAAGAAAAGGAGCTCCTTACCATTTGATGGGGGAATTGCCGAGGCATATCGCCGTCATCATGGACGGGAACGGGCGTTGGGCAAAAAAACGGTTGCTTCCGCGCAATGCGGGGCACAGGGAAGGCTTAAAGCGCATGATCTCCCTTTCCGAACATGCCTTCGGGCGGGGGATTGAATACGTTACGCTGTTTGCCCTTTCCACGGAGAACCTTGCCCGCCCGCAGGAGGAACTGGGCGCGCTGTTCGCCCTTTTCCGCAAATATTTTACCGAAAATCTCGAACGGCTCAAAGCGAAGGGGATCCGCTTGAAGGTCATCGGCGATGAGCGCCTGCTCCCCGGCGACATTTGGGCGCTCGCCCGTTCGGGAGAGGAAGAGACGGCAGGCGGCAAGAGCGGCATGCTCGTGCTCGCGATCGGCTACGGCGGACGGCAGGATATTCTTGCCGCCGTGAATGCCGCCGTGCGCGGCGGGAAAGAGGTGACGGGCGAGGAATTTTCCGCCCTGCTCTCTACGGGCGGGATCCCTTTTCCCGACCTTCTCATCCGTACGGGCAAGGAAAAGCGGCTGAGTAATTTTTTGCTCTACGAGTGCGCCTATACCGAGCTGTATTTCTCCGATAAGATGTTTCCCGCATTTACGAATGCCGACCTCGACCGCGCTCTCGAAAGTTATGCCAAAAGAGATCGCCGTTACGGCAAAATATAGGGGCGCGCGAAACTTTCGCGCGAAATAGCCGACCGGAAAGAACTTGCAAAATGTTGAAACGTGTTTTGACAGGGACAGGATATATTTTGGTGCTGCTCGGATTCTTTGTGCTGAGAGTCTATTTTTCCGAGCCGCTTTTTTTCGATCTGCTCATTCTCTTTTTTGCGGTCGTGGGGAGCTATGAAATGTGCCGCGCGCTGGGCGAAAGGATCGATCTCGTACAGCGGATCGTCGTCCAGCTCACTTCCGCGGGAATGATCCTCGCCTATTGTATCAGCGATACGGTCTACCAGCGGCAGGGGATCGCGCCCAACTATTCGCCCAACATCGCGTTCGTCGTCTTTATGGCGGGGATCGCCGTCCTTTTCAGTCTGCTCGTTTTCCGTCATGAAAAAACGAGTCTCTCGTCGATGGGCTTTTCCGCGCTCGCGTGCTTCTATCCTTCCGTCTTTCTGCTCGTGCTCTGCGGCGTGAACCATATGCCGAGCTATTCGGAGATCGGCATCCTCTTCGTGTTCGTGCTCTGCCCGATCGCCGACTGCCTCGCCTATTTTACGGGAAAATTCCTCGGCAAAAAACTGCCCATGAAGATGGCGCCCAACGTGAGCCCGAATAAAACGGTCATCGGCGGTTTCGGCGGCATCGTGGGGGGCGCGATCGGCGCGGTGGCGCTGTTCTATGCCTATTATTTCCTTGCACGGGTCAACATTTTGCCTCCCGCGGACGTGGTGGAACGTCCCATCAACCTCATTCTGTTCGTGGGGCTCGGCGTGCTCACGGCGGCGTTCGCGGAGCTCGGCGATCTCGTCGAGAGCGCCATCAAGCGCCGTCTCGACATCAAGGACATGGGCAATATCCTGCCCGGTCACGGCGGCATACTCGACCGGATCGATTCCACGCTGTATGCCTGCCTCATCGTGTGCTTCGTGCTCGTTTTGAGGATCATGATCGTCGGATGAGCGGCATATCAATAAATTAGGGTCGTGAAATAGGGTCGTGCGTCCGCGTTCGCGGGCGCTTTTTCGGAAGGCGCCGCGGCGTTTGCGGATGCGCTTTTCCTTTTCTGTCGGGGGCTTATGGTAAACATTGCGCTGATCGGCTGTACGGGCAATATCGGGCGGCAGGTGTGCGAAGTCGTGCGCCGTCATCCCGAACGATTCCGCTTTTCCGCGCTCGTCTGCGGGCAGGATGAAAGCGGGCTCCTTTCGCTCGCCGAAGAATTCCGCCCCAAAATCGCGCGCTGCGGAAAGGACCTTTGCGGGGACGGGGCGAAGGACGCCCTGTTCGAAGATTGCGACGTAGCCTTCATTGCCGCGGGCGGCTTTGCGGGTCTTTCTTATACCCTTGCCGCGGCGCGGGCGGGCAAAAAGATCGCGCTTGCAAACAAGGAGTCCCTCGTCTGCGGAGGGGAACTCGTGATGCGGGAAGTGCGCAAACGGGGGCTCGATCTCGTCCCCGTCGACAGCGAGCATTCCGCCCTCTTCCAGTGCCTCAATTTTAGCCGTAACGCCCCCTTCGAAAAACTCATTTTAACGGCAAGCGGCGGTCCCTTCCTCCGCTATCCGGAAGAACAGCTCGGCGGCGTGACGGCGGCGGACGCGCTCCGCCATCCCACCTGGAATATGGGCGCGAAGATCACCGTGGACAGCGCAACCCTGCTCAACAAGGGCTACGAAGTGATCGAGGCGAAATGGCTGTACGATGCGGACTTTTCCCGGATCGAGGCGGTGGTGCATCCCGAAAGCATCGTCCATTCGCTCGTCTGTTTTGCCGACGGTGCGGTGATCGCACAGCTCGGCTATCCGGATATGAAACTGCCCATCCAGCTCGCGCTCACCTATCCCGAACGTCTGCCCGTCGGAAAACCCCTCGATCTCGCGCAGATCGGCGCCCTTCATTTCGAGCGGTTGCCCGCGGAAAAATTCCCCTGCTTCACCCTCGCCGTGGAGGCGGGCAAACAGGGGGGGACGGCGCCCACGCTCCTCAACGGGGCGGCGGAGACCGCCGTCCGCGCATTTCTTGGAGGAAGGATAACTTTCCCCCAAATCACCGAAACTGTGCAGGAGACGCTTGCACATCTCCCGCGCGGCAGTGCCGACTGTTTCGAAACGCTCGAAGAGGCGGATCTGCGCGCAAGGACCTTTGCCTCAGGATATATCAATGGGAAATAATCTTCTGTCTGTATGGAGCACGGTCGGCTCCGTCGCCCTTGCCTTTCTCATCCTGATCGTAATGATCATCGTCCACGAGTTCGGTCATTACATCGTCGGCAAGCTATTTCATTTCAAGATCACGGAATTCTCCGTCTTTTTCGGTCCTGCGATCTTCAAACACAGGAACAAGAAGAACGGGGAGCTGTTTGCCGTGCGCCTCATTCCCCTCGGCGGATATTGCGCCTTCGCGGGCGAGGACGGTTTGGAGGAAGAGGAGGAAAACAAGCGGGAAGAGGGAACGGAAGAACCCTTTCCCGACGAAACGCTCTCTTCCGATTACCCCGCGTCGGGGGAAAATGATCCGTCTGCCACTCTCTCCGCTTCGGGGGCAGGGGAGGGGGGACCTCAAACCGCCCCGCCCGATACTTCGGGCTACTTTACCAACCGTCCCTGCTGGCAGCGCATCCTCGTTCTCATCGCGGGCGCGTGCATGAACTATCTGCTCGCATTGTTTCTCATCGTGATCGGATTCCTTGCCTACGGGCAGACGATGATCGCCGTATATCGGATGGAAGAGGCGGCGGGGGAGTACGAGGCGCTCGGACTAAAGGACCTCGACATTTTGTTGCAGATCGAGGGGAAGAACCTCTACCTCACCTCGGACATTGCGGCGGCGCTCAACGGAAAAAAGCAGGGCGATCTCGTTGCGATGCGCGTCTCCCGCGCGGTCGGCTTAAAGTGGGAAGAGGACGCCGAGGGAAATCTCTCCCCCCATTACGATCGCCGTGAGGAGACGGACGTCACCGTGATGCTCCGCTCGGACGTCACGGTGAAAAACAGCGCCGATTTCACGGACGTGTGGAACGCGCTCGGCGTCAAGTATCGGGAGTCGGACGACGAAAAAGAGGACGGCTATTATCTGGCGAACGCCGTCTATTCGTTCTCCTTCGGGGAATCGCTCGGACGGGCGTTCGTCTATTCGTTCAAGATCGCGGGGAGTATCTTCAAGATCCTCGGCGAATTGCTCACGGGCAAGCTCGGTCTTTCCGCCTTCGGCGGTCCCGTTACCACGATCAGGATGACTTCCGAGATCGCCTCGCGCGGCTTCCGCTATTTTCTCGAAATTGCGGGCTATATCGGGGTCAACCTCGCCGTGTTCAACCTTCTGCCCATTCCCGCCCTCGACGGCAGTAAGGTGGTATTCACCGCCATCGAGTGGGTGCGCGGCAAGCCCATTTCCCGCAAGGTGGAGGCGATCATCCACGCCGTCGGCTTTGTGCTCCTTCTCGGCTTCTCCATCCTCGTCGATATTCTGCAATTTCTTTGAACGGAAAAGTTTTCGGCAGAGAAAAAGCCGCCCCGCGCTCATTTCAGCGCGGGGCGGCGCTCTATTTTCGCTTCTCCGCTTTTACTGCGCGTCTTGTTGCGCGCTTGCAGAGGGCTCCTGCTTTTGGTTGAATTTTCTCGCCTGCCGCACAAATTCTTTGGAGCAGAACAAGATCACGCCCACGACGAGCGCGATGGCAATGTCTGCGAACACGAAGGAATTATAGGCAAGGGAATAGGGCCATGCCGCCATGCCCGCGTCCACCGCATACGCCGAGAACGCAAACACGCCCGAAATCACATGGCTCACATAGCGGAGCGCGCCGGCGGCGATCCCGCCGAGCAAGAATTGCACCTGCGGCACCCCATCGAGTGCCTTCACCTTGGAGAACATGCCCGCAAGCCCGATCGCCGAAAAGGCGATGGGGTAGTCGAGCATGAACTGCGCCGGGTGGATGATATACGGGTCCTGCACCGCCTGCAAGATCCCGTAGATGAGCCCCGCGAATACTCCCTTCTTCGTGCCGAACATATAGGAATAGACCATGAGCGGCAGGAGGGAGGCGACCGTCACGGACCCGCCCTGCGGCAGTTTGAAGATGCGCACATAGGAGAGCGCAAAGCTCATGGCGATGCAGATCGCCGCATAGGCGATCGCCTTGCTGTCGAATCCTTTGCGGTCGTTCCTCCCGAAGAGGAATCCGAGCGCGACGACCGCGGCGACGAGGAGAACAGCGCTCACATAGAGGACGATCTGGTTGACCGCCGAGCCCGTCTCGGCGGAGTTATAGTATCCGTCGTCCGCAATTTCCCGCGCATAGAGAACACCGAGGCAGACGAGAGAGGCGATCAGCGCCGCGCCGACGATACATCCGCAGACGATCCACGCCGTCTTATCGTGGCGGAAGGCGAGGAACCCGGCGCTTCCCGCAATGGCGGCGACCAGAATGAGGAGCGGGACGAAGGCGAGGACGGAGATGCCGTCGTCGAGGAAAGTCCACACGAGGAACATCAGGGCGAGCGCGCATGCGTAGCCTACCGCGCCGAACAGGCTGCATTTGAGCGCCTTTTTGCGCGCGTCTCCTTTGAGCGCGAGGGCGCAGACCGCGACGGCGACCGCCAGCGCGACCGTCAGCCAGAACGCGACGCCGCGGGCGATGTTGATGGGCGAATCGAAGAGGATGGGATACCAGACCATGTCCGCCATCAGAGAACCAAGTAACATAAAAAACCTCCGATAAATTTTTTTCGAGTTACCCGTCTCCGAAAAAAAACGCCCGCGAAAAATCGCGAGCGGAAAATTCCTCGAAATCCTGTCTTTCGTTCAGGGATTACCCTGTCCGATTCGAATGGTATGATCTCAGCTTTTTACGGCACCCACGACGGATAATTCAATTTTACCGTTGCATTATATCACAAAATTTTATAAAAGTAAATTGCTTTTTGGGGGTAAATGCGATATAATAGGAAACATGGATAAATTTTACGCTTACATGGACAGGATGAAGTTCATCAAACGCTGGCAGCTCATGCGTTCGGTGCGCGACGAGAACATTATGGAGCACTCCCATTCGGTGGCGATTTTGACGCACGCCCTCTGCGCGATCGAAAACGCCGTGCTCGGCGGCAATGCGGATACGGAAAAGGCGGTGTTTTACGCCCTCTACCACGAGGTGAGCGAAGTGATGACGGGAGACCTTCCCACGCCCGTGAAATATTTCAACAACAGCATCCACGGCGAATACGAAAAGTTGGAGCGGCTCGCCGTCGAAAAGATCGCGGACACCCTTCCCAAGGAGATGAAAGGGGAGCTCTATCCCTATCTCCAAGCCGATAAGAGCTCCCGCGAATACCGGCTCGTGAAGGCGGCGGATAAACTCTCCGCCTACATCAAATGTCTCGAAGAACTGCGCTCCGGCAACAACGAATTCTGCAAGGCGAAAAAGACGATCGAAAACGCCTTGAAGGAGATGAAACTTCCCGCCGTAGACTATTTTTTCGAGCACTTCATCCCCGCGTTCGAGCTGACGCTCGACGAGCTCGAAGGACTGTAATTTCAAGGAAAAGACGCCGCCCGCGCGCAAACCTTTGCGCGCGGGCGGCGTTTCGCTTATTCTTTTAAGGCATGCGCGCGGGCGCATACAGGGCGCGGGCGGCGCATAGGCGCAAACGCATGCGCTCCGCCTCATCTGCTCTCCCTTTCATCCGTCCCTTTCGTCCGTCTTTTGCGGTTCCGCCAAAACCGTTTTGAAGTTGGAATAAGTCACGAATCCCGCCTTGCTTTTGGGCGGTTTTTTTACATATTTTATGCGGCAGTAGTCCACGGGCACCTTTCCGCCGCCCTTCGCGCCCGAATAGCGCACGCAGATCCCCGCCGCGAACAGGAGCACGCCGTCCGGCACCTCTTTCCCCCTCGCCTCGATCACGACGTGGCAGGAATGATACTTTTGGGTATGGAGCCACACGTCGCCGGGGTCGCTCATCCGCACGAGACGGTCGTTTTGCAGGTTGTTTCTGCCGGCGCGCACCGTGAATCCGTCTTTTTCGTAGAGGCGGTAGGGGATCTCGCGTTCCGTCCGCCTGCGCTCCTGCGGCGCTTTGAGGATGCCCGCCGCCATGAGTTCCTCTTCGAGCGAACGCACATCCTCCCCGTCTGCCGCCACTTCCGCGGCGGCGGCAAGGCTCTCCGCGTAGTCGAGCTCCGCGGCGATCTCCCGCTCCTGCGGCGCGAGGATCTCCAACGTCCGTTTCTGTTTGCGGTAGCGCTTGAAATAACTCTGCGCATTCTGCGAAGGGGTGAGCGTTTCGTCGAGCGCAATTTCAAGCGTTCCGCCGTTCTCGTCGTAATAATTGCTGAGGACGCACCGCTTCATCCCGCGGGAGAGCGCGTGAAGGTTGGCGGTGAGAAGTTCGCCTTTGATGCGGTTTTCTTCGAGGGAAGCGCATTCCCGCTGTTTTTCGCGGATCTGGGAGAGGCGCTTTTCTGCTTTTTTCCGCACGGCGGAGATCGCGCCGATAAGTTTCCGCCGCCCGTCATCGAGCCGCTTCCGCTCCCTGCGCTTTTCATAGAAATAGCTCTGCGCGGAGCTCAGGGTGGGGAAGGGGCGGGCGCCCGCAACATAGCGTGCGAAAAAGTCGGTAACGTTCCCGTCTTTTTCCGCCACGCAGGGGGAAATCTCGTCCGAAAAGAGATAGCCGTAAACATGGTCGGCGAATCCGCCGCCGCGGTAGGCGGCAACGATCTGTTCCGCCGTACAGGGCGCGAGCCCCGCAACGTGCAGAAAGAGGAAGTGCGCCAAATCCTCGTGCGGCGAAGAGAGAAGGGCGGAGAGGGCGGCGCGGTCGGAGGGGTCCGTCTTGTCCTGCCGCGCGGGAAGTGTGTATTTCACGCCCGGCAAGACGGCGCGTTTCCGGTTCTCGTCGAGCGTCGTCGTTTTGAGAGCACCCAGGATCGTCCCATTCTCGGTGAGGATGATGTTCGAATATTTGCCCATGATCTCGGCGCGCAGTTCCCGCTTCGTCTCCGAAAAATCCGAAAAGCATTTCATGCGGAATACGAGGATGCGCTCGAAGCCGTCGAGAGAGACGTCCTCGATCTCCGCGCCGCCGAGGTATTTTCTGAGCAGCATGCAGAAATTCGGCGCGACGAGGGGGTTTTCCCGCCCGTCCTCGGTAAAATAAGCGCCGCAATCGGAAGCGTTTGCGTTTACGGTGAGTTTCAAAGTGCGTTTTCCGGTGTATATTATAAGCGCCAGCTCCTCTTTTCCGGGCTGGTTGACGCGGTTGATCTTGCCTCCCCGCAACGTTTCGTTCAGCTCTTTGGCGATCAGGCGCAAAGTAAACGTATCCTGTGGCATGTCTCCATTATAAACCATAAAGTACGGTTTGTAAAGAAAAACTTTTACAAAAAGAAATATGGGATTTGGCTCGGAAATCGCTTTTCTTTTCGGGTCCGATATGGTAAAATGAAATTTGCGAAATCGTAGGCGAAGAAAAATTCATCAGGAGTCGGATATGAAATACGAAGTAAAACCCGCAGAAAAGAGCACTGTCAAGATCACGATCGCCTTTTCCCCCGAAGAGTGGGAAGAGGCAAACAACAAGGCGTATGTGCAAAACAGAAATAAATACGCCGTGAACGGATTCCGCAGGGGGAAAGTTCCGAAGCACGTCCTCGAATTGTATTACGGCAAGGGATTGTTTTACGAAGAGGCCCTCAATTTGCTCTACGCCGAGCACTACGGCGAGATCCTCGAAAAGGAGAAGGAGCATTTTACCGCGGTCGGCGAACCCACGCTCTCCCTCGGCGAAGATTTTTCCGAGGAGAACATCGTGCTCGTCGCCGAAGTACCCGTAAAGCCCGACGTCACGATCGGCAGCTACAAGGGTATAAAAATCCCCAAATACGAGTATAATGTTACGGACGCGGACGTTGAGAAAGAGATCGAAAGCGTGCGCGAACGGATCGCCGAAAGCGTGGAGGTCACCGACCGCGCCGCGCAGGAGGGGGACACCGTCAATATCGACTTTGTGGGCAAAGCGGACGGAAAGGAATTCGACGGCGGCTCCGCAAAGGGGTACGACCTCACCCTCGGCTCCCATTCCTTCATTCCGGGGTTCGAGGAAGGCGTCGCCGGCATGACCCTCGGCGAAGTCAAGGACATCGCCGTTACCTTCCCTGAGGACTACCAGTCGGAAGAATTGAAGGGGAAGGCCGCCGTATTCACCGTTACCCTGCACAAGATCACGGGCAAACTTCTTCCCGAACTTGACGAAGCGTTCGCCAAAAAGATGGGCAGCGACAGCATGGAGGCGTACACGGCAAAGGTGCGCGAGCGCCTCGAAAAGAACGCGGCGTCCCGCTCGCTGAACGAGACGGAGAACAGCATCCTCACCGAGATCGCCAAAACGGCGTCCGCCGAGATCCCGCAGGTGATGATCGACCGCCAGTGCGAAGCGGCGATGCAGCGCATGGAATACAATCTCATGTATCAGGGCATCAAGCTCGACGACTACCTCGCCTACATCGGCACGACGCGCGAAGAGTATAAGAAGAATTTCGAGGAAGAGGCGAGAACGACCGTCTTGCACCAGCTCATCATCGAAAAGATCATTGCGCTTGAAGGCATCACGGCGACGGAAGAGGAGATCGAGGCGAAGATCGCCGAGCAGGCGGCGAGCGTCGGCAAAGAGGCGGAGGAATACAAAAAGACGATGGATCCCCGCCAGCGCGAATATATCGAAAACGACATCAAGATCACGAAGCTGTTTGCCTTCTTGCAGGAAAATAACGAAATGATAATCGCGGAGGAAAAATAAATGAACGAGAAAAACATTCTGATCCCCTATGTTGTGGAGCGCACCTCCGGCGGCGAGCGCAGTTACGACCTCTACTCCCGTCTTTTGGAGGACCGCATCATCTTTTTGAGCGGTGAGATCGAGGACGCAATGGCGAATACGATCGTGGCGCAGCTCATCTATCTGGAAGGGAAAGACCCTGGAAAGGACATCAGTCTTTACATCAACAGTCCGGGCGGATCGGTTTCCGCGGGGCTCGCGATCTACGACACGATGAATTACATCAAGTGCGACGTTTCGACGATCTGCATCGGCATGGCGGCGAGCATGGCGGCGTTCCTGCTCTCTTCGGGGGCGAAGGGGAAGCGTTACGCGCTGAAAAACAGCGAAGTGATGATCCACCAGCCTCTCGGCGGCGCGCAGGGACAGGCGAGCGACATCCGTATCCAGGCGGAACACATCCTCCGCATCAAGCAGAAAATGAACACCATCCTTGCCGCGAATACGGGCAAGACGGTGGCGGAGATCGAACGGGATACCGACAGGGACAACTATCTCTCCGCCGATGAAGCGCTCGCATACGGGCTCATCGACAGAGTGTACGAAAAACGCTGATCGTTTGGCGTTATCAACTGATTTTCAGGAGTTTTATGGCAAAATACGAACAATGCTGCTCTTTTTGCGGAAAGGAAAAATCCAAGACCAAAAAATTGATCGCGGGTCCCGACGGGATCTTTATCTGCGACGAGTGCGTGGAGCTTTGCAAAGATCTTCTCGATAAAACGCCCTCTTCTTCGCCCGCCGAACAGGTGGAACTCAAAAAGCCCGCCGAGATCAAGGCGGAGCTCGACGAGTACATCATCGGGCAGGACAAGGCAAAGCGGGTGCTCTCGGTGGCGGTTTACAACCACTATAAGCGCATCAATTCCCTTGCTTCGGGCAAAAAGGACGACGACGTTGAGATCGAAAAGAGCAATATTCTCTTGTTGGGTCCTACGGGAAGCGGAAAAACGCTGCTCGCGCGCACCCTTGCCAAGATCCTCAACGTGCCCTTTGCGACCAGCGACGCCACGACGCTTACCGAGGCGGGCTACGTCGGCGAGGACGTCGAGAATATCCTCTTAAAGCTCATCCAGAACGCCGATTACGACATCGAGCGCGCCCAGCGCGGCATCATCTATATCGACGAGAT
>CANRNP010000043.1 GCA_947632015.1 uncultured Clostridia bacterium
GTCGCCCCGCGCGAAGTTCTGATTCTCTAAGCGCGGCACGAGCACGAAGTGCGAAGTAGGAATCGCCATTTCTAATTCTGTCATGTTGAGCCGCCACGAAGTGGCGTGTCGAAACATCGCCTTAGTGTTAAGACTGCGGCGACCCTTCGACAAGCTCAGGGTGACGAATTTAGAATGTTTCTAATTGTCATTCCGCCCCGCGCGCTGTTCTGCTTCTCTAAGCGCGGCACGAGCCGTAGGCGAAGTAGCGCATTAGAAGCGCGAACGGTGACTAAGCGCGGGGCTCTACCCGCGTAAGAGAGCTGTCACGAAGTGACTGAGGTGGTGGCATTCCGGAAGCAAGGACACCACCCCCCTACCCCCCTCCTTGGAGGGGGTGCTTGGCGCCTCCTTGAGGAGGAGCTGTCGAGGCGTTAGCCGAGACTGAGGTGGTGGCATTCCGGAAGCAAAGGACACCACCCCCCTACCCCCCTCCTTGGAGGGGGCAAGAGCCTGCGGCGACCCTTCGACAAGCTCAGGGTGACATTTTAGAATGTGTGCGGGGGACAACACCCCCCTCTCGCGTGCGCGTGTGTGCGTATGCGTATATATATAATGTTTATCCTCAAAACGAGAAAAAACGCCTCAAATGATTATTTAGACATCTGTCTAAATATAAATATTCTTTATTTAGAAAATCATCTAAATATAGCGTTTCAGCCCGTTTTTGCCGCCGAAAACGGCAGAAGAGAGGATTCCGCTTTGTAGCGTCGCCTTTTCTTCCCTCCTCTTTTTTCCTTCCGCGAGAAGGCGGAGCAAGAGGTCGCGCGCCTCGGTAAGACGGTCCGAAAAGAGGTAGAGGGCAAGGGTGCCGGGCACGGTATTCAGCTCGTTGAAGTAGGGCTCGCCCGACGCGGAGAGAAGGAAGTCCGCCCGCACGATCCCCCGCATGCCGAACTGCGCATAGACACGTTTGAGCATATCCGCAATGCTCGCCGCCGTTTCGGGCGGAATGCGCGCGGGAAGCTCGTGCCGCCGTTCGCCCGTGCCCTCGTACTTTTCCCCAAAGGTGAGAATGGGAGAATCGGAAAACACCTCTTCGACGGGCGAGAGCACGATCTCTTCTCCGCGGCGGTAAGCGGCAATGTTCAGATCGCGCTTGCCTTTGAGGTATTGCTCCACGAGCACGCTTTCGTCGAGGCGGAACGCGCGCAAAAGCGCCTTTTCGAGCTCCTCTTCGGTTTGCGCCACCGATATGCCCACGCTCGAACCCAGCTTGCTCGGCTTTACCACCACGGGATAGCCGAGCGCCGCCGCTTCCGCCCGCCAGCCGCCCGCACAGCCTTCTGCAAAGAACGCCTCTTCCCGCAAAGCGAACGCGGGCAACACGGGAATGTCCATGCCTTTGAGCGCGGCTTTGGAAAGGACCTTATCGAGGAACACCGCCGACTCCGCCATGCCGGGGGAAGCGGAGGGAATGCCGTACCATTCGAGGAGCGCCGAGAGCACGCCGCCCTCCCCCGCGCCGCCGTGACAGCAGTTGAGCGCGCAACCGACCTCTATCCGCTTCTTCGGCTTGTTCGCGGGAGCGAGCCCGCCCCGCACCGGCACGACCGGTTTGAACGACTTCGGCGTGCCACCGCGGAATTCTTCCACGCCGCGCACCTCTTCCCCAAGCAGCATTCCGCCCGCGGGGTCGAGGTAAACGGGCAAAACGCGGCGCTCCCCTCTGAGCAGATTCACACAATACATCCCCGTAATAATCGAAATTTCCCGTTCGTTAGATTTTCCGCCGAAAAACACGGCAATCGTTTCCATAATTTCTTCTCCTTATATTTCGCCGCGCCGCCCGCCTTTTCCCCGCGGAAAAGGCGGGCGGCGAAACCGTCAAAAACCTTCAAAAACCATCATTAAAACAGTCATTAAAAAAAGCGCCGAAGAAATTTTTCTTCGGTGCGATAAACTTTCTTTTCAGACCCTATGCGAACGACCCTCAGGTGTAAATATCGGGCAGGTCGTTGAGGAAGAGGACGGCGTCTCCCGCGGCAAGTTCTTTCGAAAGGAGCTCCTGCGCCCGTTGCAGGGTGGGCACGATGCGGACGCGCGCCTCCTCCCCTCCCGCGCCGAGATAGCCGCGGCGGACGGGCAGAACGAGCGTCTCCCCCACGAGGATGATTTCCGCGTCCGCGCCCGCGAGCGCCGCGCCGAGCTTTTCGTTCACCTCCTCTTCGAGCGCGCCGAGCTCCACGAGCCCCGGCGTAACGACGTAACGCTTCCCGCCGAACAGAGCGAGCACTTCCGCCGCGTTTTTCGCCCCCTCGATGTTGGAGTTGTAACTGTCGTCGAGAATGCAGAGCCCGTTCTCCTTCAAAAGTTGCAGTCTGTGGGGCACGGGGCGCAAACGCTCCGCCGCGCGGGCGATCTCCTCCGCCGTCATCCCAAGCGCATAGCACAGCGCCGCCGCGAGCGCCGTGTCCTCGGCGGCATGCCTGCCCAAAAGCCCTGTGCGGATATGCACCCGCTCCCCGAAGAGGCGCAGATCGAATTCCGTCCCCTCGGCAGAGAGCACAATGTTTTCCGCCGCGAAATCTTCCCCCTCGCGCAGGGCGCTCTTTGCGGGAATATCCGCCGCGCTCTTGCCGAGCACCGTCTTTTCCGCATAGCGGACGAGCTCGCCCTTTTCCTTTTTGATCCCTTCGAGGGAGCCGAACGTCTCGATATGCTGCGGGCAGATCCCCGTCACCACGCCGTATCCGGGGCGGACGAGCGCGCACAGCTGGGCGATGTCCCCCGCACGGCGGGCGCCCATTTCGGCGAGGAAAACGTCGCAATCGAGCCCCTGCTCCTTCACCGTTCTCGCGATGCCCATCGGCGTGTTGAAAGAGGCGGGCGTCGAGATCACGGAAAATTTTTCGGAGAGCATCGCGTGCGCATAATGCTTTACGCTCGTCTTGCCGAAGCTACCCGTAATGCCCACTTTGATGCAATCGCTCCTTTCAAGCGCCTCTTTTGCCCTGCGGATAAACCGTTTGTTGTGCGGAATTTCATATAACGTCATAACAAATTCTGCACATATCAGGGTGAAAGGAAGCAGGACGGGCAGGAGCGCGAAGGGGACGAACCGCAAAAGATAGAACCACGTTTCATTCACCGCGAGCGAGGCGTAGGCAAGCCCGAATCCGAGCCCCACGCAGAGCGCAAACAGCAAAAGATAATGCGCGACGGTGAGCCGTACCACCCGCGCCGTTGCCTTGTAGCTCACTTTGAGGGCATACTTCTTTTCCGACCAAAGATAGAGGGCGAGAATGCCCACAAAGGGAACAATGGAGATGGTATTTGCCCACACGTATCCCAAAAACGAAAAGCAGACATTGAAGAGCGCGACAAGAAGGGCGAGGGAGAGCGAAAGAAGGGAAAGCCGTTTGCGCTGGATGTTTCCCTTCCCGAAATACCACCTGAAAAAGCGGCGCGCCGAATATCCGCTCTGCTGCAAGAGCGCGCAAAGGCGAAGCGCGATGTCCGAGAAGAGATACACCGCGATCGCAGCTCCGAAAAAAATTCCTAAGAGAAGATGTTCATTCATCGAAAAAACTCCTCTGCCGCCAGATTGAAGGCGAGCGGGTCGTCGAGATGGCAAAAATGTCCGCAACCGCGCATGACGACGCGCTTGCTTCCCGCCACGCGGCTTTGATAAATTTTCGCCGAAGAGGGCGGCGTCGCCGTGTCCTTTTCGCCGTTGATGAAGAGCACGGGGCGGGTGATCTTTTCCGCGTCCCCGCGCAGATCTTCGTTCACGATCTTTTTATAGCTCTCCCGCATGAGCGGGGAAAGGGTGCGGTATTCCGCGCTCCCGAAGTGCGTTTTTGCATAACGTGGTGCGATTTTTCGCACAAATTTATAGGTGTACACCTGCGCATAATAGCATGGCGTCCGCTTCGGGCGGATCCCCGCGCACCCGCACAGCACCGCGCGGTCGAAGAGTTCCCCCCGCGAAAGGCACTTCACCGCCACCCTTCCGCCGAAGGAATGGGCGATCACAAGCGGGAAAACGATCTTCTCCCGCCGCAGAAATTCTTCCGTCCAGTCGGCGTAATCGCCCACCGACCAGGCGGCGGGGATGGGGTCGCTCTGTCCGAAGCCGGGGAAGTCGAACGCCGTCACCCGAAAGTTGCGGGAAAAATATTCGATCTGGGGCAGAAAACTCTCCTTCGACGCGAGATAACCGTGCAGGAAAAGGAGATCGCGCCCCTCTCCCGCGCGCAAAACGGAAATATTCAATCGAGCTCCTTCTTCATCACGATGGCGTCCTCCCCGTCGGCATAATAGCGCGAACGGGCATAGAGCCCGGAAAAGCCGTATCCGAGATAGAACATGAGGGCGGGCGTATTCGAGACGCGCACTTCGAGAAAGAGCCGTTTCACCCCCCTCTTGCGCGCCTCGGACACGAGGTCGTCGAGGACCTTCCGCGCCCTTCCGCAGCGGCGGTACATCTCGGCGGTGGCGATGAGTTCGAGTTCTCCCTCTTCGTCCACGGTATTCACCCCGCCGTAAGCGGTGATCGCCCCGTCCTCTTCGAGCAGAACGCCGATAAACCGCCCCGAAAGGAAGGACTCGGCGAGCGCGCGGATATTCCATGCGTCCTCGCCGAAGCACTCCCGCTCCAAGAGGGCGATCTCGTTGAGATCTTCGAAGGTCCAGAATCTTCCGTTCATTTGCGGTTCTCCTCCGCGGACGATTTTCTCAGATACACGGCATGCAGTTCTTCCGCGGGCGCCCGCTCCGCGGCGCGCGCCTTTACGGCGGCGATGAGGCCGCGGCAGGGATCTGCTCTCTCGCAGGGGAAGGGAAGTTCCTCCGCGCAGAGCAGGCGGTATTCCCCCGAAAGTTCCATCACCCGCGCGGCGGGCAAAATGGAGGGGGCAAGGACGATCCGTCCCCCCTCGTAGCCGCAGGCATAGCATTCGCCGCGCCCCGCGTCGACGAGGGCGAGGGTCTTTACGCTCTCCTCATTGTATGCGATGCAGTCGAAAGAAGTGACGCCGAGGGCGGGCTTGCCGCAGGCGACGCACAGCCCCTTTACCGTAGCGATCCCGATGCGGATCCCCGTGAAGGAGCCGGGACCGGTCACGACGGCGAAAAAGTCGCATTCGCCCGCGGACATATGCGCGCGCGCCAACACTTCGCCGATCTTGTCCATAAGAACGACCGAATGCTTCATGGCGCAATCGCCGAGGAAAATACTCTCGGTCTGTTCGCCGTTACAGGCGGCGGCGGAAAGATATTTTCCGCTCGTATCGATGGCTAAAAATTTCAAAATACGATCTCCCGCGCTTCCTCTCCCGTCCCGGAGATGTTCACCCGCTTGCAATGTTCGGGTAGAAGCCCCGCGATGTTTTCGCTCCATTCCACGAGGCAGATCCCTCCCGCCCCGAAATAATCGGAAAGACCGAGCTCGAAGGCGTGCCGCTCGTTCACGACGCGGTAGCAGTCGAAATGGAAGAGCCGCCCTTCGTAGCAGTTGACGTAAGCGTAAGTCGGGCTGGTGATCTCGTCGCGGATCCCAAGTCCCCTCGCGATCCCCTTCGCGAGCACCGTCTTACCCGCGCCCATATTGCCGCCGAGCAGAACGGTGTCCCCCGCTTTGAGGGTCGCGGCGTACTTTTCCGCCCATATCATTGTCTCCTCAGGGGAGTGTGAAACAAACACTGGCATACGATCCCATTATAGCCGATACGGCGGTTTTTTGCAAGAATTTATCCCGCATTTTTTTGCCGCGCGGGCTTTTTGGCAAACTTCTCCGCGGTCGCCTTGATGAGCCGCGAGAGCGGCTTATAGATGAGAAAGACGAGAACGCTCACCGCAACGCTCTTGATGAGGTTGAAGTAGATGACGAAGGGCCACAGCTGCGCGAAATATTCGGCGCCGTCGAAGCCGAACAGCGTTCCGTAGAGGGGGAAGTTGATATAGCGGTTGACGAGAAGGCTCACGCCGATCTGCAAGAGGCTGGCGACGATAAGGGAGAAGGTCACCCACCACTTCCCCTTTTTGAAGCGGTACAAAATGGCGGGAAAGGCGATATAGGCGGCGGACATGAGGAAGTTCGCGATCTCCCCCACTCCCGCGGTCGCGGACTTGGTCAGGCACAAAAGTTCCTTGATCCCGATCGAGACGACCGCCTCCACGGGGCCGAAGATAAAGCCCTCGATCATGAAAAAGACGTTTGCAAAGTCGAGCTTCAAGAAGTCCGTCGCGGGGAAAATGGGGAATTCGAGGAAGGTGACGACGAATGCGAGCGCCGTAAAGAGCGCCATATAGGCGATATGGACCGCGGAAAAGTGACGTTTCAGCATGTTCTTGGTTTCTTCTTTCATAAAAAACTCCTTTTTAAGTTGCGGCGCGCGCCCCCGCAGACGGGGGCGCGCGCCGAAAAATTCCTTTCTCATCCGGACTATGACCGTCGGTACGGGGATCTCACCCGTTCGGGAGCACTGCCGTGCCCTTCGCAGACTATACTGCCGGTGGAGACTTTCACTCCGCCCCAAAGATCTGTTTTTACGAAAATTTCTCTGCCGCACACCGCGGCGGCAAATTACCGCTTCACGTCTCCCTCGTAGATCGGGAAACGCGCGCACAGCGCCGCGACTTCCTGCGAAACGGCGGGAACCGCCGCCTCTTTTTTGCGGACGATCTCGGTCACGAGGTCGGCGATCTTTCTCGCCTTGTCCTCCTTCATCCCGCGGGAGGTTATGGCGGGCGTACCGATCCGAAGTCCGCTCGTGACGAAGGGCGACGTGGTTTCGAAGGGAATGGTATTCTTGTTCGCCGTGATATGCGCCGCGTCGAGCAGTCCTTCGAGCTCCTTGCCCGTGAGCTCCTCCTTTCTGAGGTCGAGGAGCATGAGGTGGTTGTCGGTCCCGTCCGAAACGAGCTTGATCCCCCGCCGGAGGAACTGCTCCGCCATTGCCGCCGCGTTTTTCACGATCTGCGTCTGATAGGTCTTGAATCCGGGCGTGAGCGCCTCCCGGAAGGCGACCGCCTTTGCCGCGATCACATGCATCAAAGGTCCGCCCTGCGTTCCGGGGAAGATCGCCTTGTCGATGGCTTTTGCGTACTGCTCTTTACACATTATGATCCCGCCGCGCGGACCGCGCAGGGTCTTGTGGGTGGTGCTCGTCACGAAGTCGGCATACGGCACGGGGCTGGGGTGCAGCCTTGCCGCCACGAGCCCCGCGATATGCGCGATGTCTACCATCATGAGCGCGCCCGCCCTGTCGCAGATCTCGCGGATGCGGGCAAAATCGATGACGCGGGGATAGGCGCTCGCGCCCGAAACGATGAGTTTCGGACGGCATTTCAGGGCGATCCGCTCCATTTCGTCGTAATCGATCGTCTCCGTTTCGCGGGAGACGCCGTAGGGAACGATGTTGAAGTAGGCGCCCGAAACGTTCACGGGCGAACCGTGGGTGAGGTGCCCCCCGTGGGAAAGGTCCATGCCCATGACGGTGTCGCCGGGCTTCAATACCGCAAAATAGACGGCAAAATTCGCCTGCGCGCCGCTGTGGGGCTGTACGTTGCAATGTTCACAGCCGAAGAGGGCTTTCAAGCGCTCCCGCGCTAAATTTTCGGCAACGTCCACAAATTCACAGCCGCCGTAATAGCGCTTGCCGGGGTAGCCTTCGGCATATTTGTTGGTAAAATGGCTCCCCATCGCCGCCATAACGGCGGGGGAGACGATATTTTCGCTCGCGATGAGTTCGAGATTCCCGCGCTGGCGGTCGAGTTCTCTCTCCATGCAGAGGGCGATCTCAGGGTCGGCGGCGCGGATGCAGTCCAGATCGATCATTTCTTACTCCTGCGTTTTGGGTTCGGGGAAGCGGCACGAATAGCACTCGCGCTTCTCGCCGGGGAAGTACTGCGCGTCGAGCAGCGGTTTATAGACGGAAAGTTGGGTCGCGGGCACGTTGACGAGCTCGGCGGAGAGCAAAACGGTCTCCCCCGTCCCCTTTTCGTCGTTCGCGAGAAAGACGATCTCCCCGATTTTGAGGTTCATGGTGATCGCCTGCAAACGGATAAAGGAATTGATTAAAAGCCGCCGTCCTGCATTCGGGAACACGGCTTTCTGCCAACCCCTTTGCTGAGCGGAAATTTCCACATTGCCGTTGAACGTGCCGCCCTGTCCCGACGAATAGGCGACGCGGAGCGCTCCTGGCGTCTCCTCTTGGAAATAGGCCCAGACTTCCTTGACGTAAAGCTCCCGGCTCTCTTCTTCCGGCGCGGAGAGGTGAAGCATGGGGAGGAAGGCATTTTCCGCGGCGTAAAGGGTGCAGGAGCCGCCCGTCACGTCCACATAGATATGTTTCGACTCGGCGAATTTTTTATGGCAGACCTCGCATTCCCGCCAGTGGGAAGTTTGATCCGTGATCCAGGAATTCCCGTAGGTATGCTCCTCTTCTTCTCTCGTCTTGCAGATCTCGCATTCCCGCCAGTGCACGCCGTCTCCCGGATTCCATTCCCCGTAAACGTGATCGTGTTCTCCGGGTTTACAGCCCGAAAGTCCCGCCGAAAGGATCAAGGTTGCGGCGAGCAGAACGCCCGCGAGCGATAATTTATGCTTCATTCGGATTCTCCGTTATCGTTTTTCGGAATAGAGTATAACATGCTTTTCGAAAAATATCAACCTTTTCGCGGGCATTGCAAAAAATTCCATAAAGCGCGCCCTCGTCTTTGCGGCAAAAACAGATCGCCGCGGAGAACCGCGGCGAGTTGTCAAAGGTTATTTTTCAAAAATTGTCTCATTTGCTCTTTGGGAAGATACCCCAAATTGTGCGCCTTTACTTTCCCGTTTTCGAACACGAACACGTCGGGAATGGAGAAGATCTTCAAGGAAGCCGCCAGATCGCCGTTCTCGTCGACGTCCACTTTCGCAAACGTCACCCCCTCGAATTCCCCGCTCAGCTCTTCCAGCACGGGAGAGAGCATCCTGCAAGGTCCGCACCATGCCGCAAAAAAGTCGCACACGACCTTTTCGCCCGTCTCTACGAGCGCGTCGAGTTCGCGCCCCGTCATCGTTTTTACCATATCTCACCTCTTTTCGTTGATATATTGTGCAAGCTCGCCAAATTTCACGCGCGCGGAGGAAGAGTTCCGCATATCCTTCACTTCCGCCGCGCTCTCTTGCAGTTCGCTCTCGCCGATCACGGCGACGAACTTTGCGCCGAGCTTGTCCGCATATTTGAATTGCGCCTTCAAGGAGCGGTCCATGAGGTCGGTCTCGCAGGGAATGCCCGCCTTTCTCAGCTCCTGCGCGAGCAAAAACGCTCTGCGGCGGCTTTCGGGCTCCATGCCCGCGAGATAGCAGACGGTCCCCTCCGGTTTCAGGATCTCCGCTCCTTCCGCTTCGATCGCCATGAGGAGCCGCTCGATCCCCGCGCCGAATCCGACCGCGGGCGTGGGCTTTGCGCCGAGCTGGGATAGAAGCCCGTCGTATCTTCCCCCGCCGAGCACGGTGCCCTGCGCGCCCGCCGCCGACGAGGTGAATTCAAACACCGTGCGGCTGTAATAATCGAGCCCCCGCACGATGGAGGGGTCCACCGTGTACGGAATTTCCGCGCACGTCAACAAATTTTTCACCTGTTCGAAGTGATCTTCACACTCGGCGCACAAGAAGTCGATCATGCGCGGCGCGCCCGCCGTAAAGCGCTTGCACCCCTCTTCCTTGCAGTCGATCATGCGCATGGGGTTCTTTTCGAAACGGGCGTTACAATCGGGGCACATTTCGGCGAGGTGGGGACGGAAGTACTCACGGAGCGCTTCCTGATACTTTGCGCGGCAGGCGGGACAGCCGATGGAATTCAGATTCAGCCGCACCTGTTTCAAGCCGACGCTTTTGAGGAAATCGTCGGCAAGGGCGATCGTCTCCGCGTCCGCAGAGGGGGACGAAGCGCCGTAAAGCTCCGCGCCGAATTGATGGAATTCGCGCAGTCTCCCCGCCTGCGGGCGTTCGTAGCGGTAGGCGGAGAAGAGATAATATGCTTTGAAGGGCATCGCGCCCCCTTGCAACCCGTTCTCGACGAAGGCGCGCGCGACCCCCGCGGTGCCCTCCGGGCGGAGGGTGACGGAGCGGCCGCCCTTATCGAGGAAGGTGTACATTTCCTTTCCGACGACGTCCGTCGTCTCTCCCACACCGCGGGAAAAGAGCTCAGTGTATTCGAAAACGGGGGTACGGATCTCCCAAAAGCCGTACCTGTGGGCGGTTTTTCGCGCGATCTCCTCGACGTACTGCCATTTATAGACGTCGCTCGGAAGCACGTCTTTTGTGCCTTTCGGAATATTGATCATACGTTATATCTCCTTTTTTCTCCCCGCGCGAAGCTCTGTTTCTCTAAGCACGGCACGAGCCGCAGGCGAAGTAAACATCGCCTTTCTAATTACGTCATGTTGAGCGAAGGCGTTAGCCGTAGTCGAAACATCTCCTTAGCGTTAAGACTGCGGCGACCCTTTCCTAATCACGTCATTCCGCCCCATGCGCTTCTTAATCCGTCACCCTGCCCCGCGCGCTTCTTAATTCGTCACCCTGCCCCCGCGCGCTGTTCTGTTTCTCTAAGCGTGGCATGAGGAGCAAAGCTCCGAAGTAACGGAGCGAAGCGAAGTCGAAGGGTCGCCGCAGTTTTATTTTGTTGTCCCCCGCTTCACGGGAGAAAGTGGCATGAGAAGAGCGAATGCCGAAGGGGGGGACGATTGCCCTCTCCTTGAGGAGAGGGTGCCGCAGGCGGGTGTGGTGGGCTACAACTAAGGTCGCGTCAATGCGGAATGACATATCAAGGACAAAGGACACGTTTCCTCGAACGATTATTTTCGACGACGCCCCGTAGGGAGCGGAGGAGCAAAGAATCGTTCGAAACCCTAAAATCCTCTGCGCGTTGGAAAACCACGCTTTTCCATAAGCGCACACAATTTGCCGCATACCTGCGGCTTCTTGTCCGATGAAACGACCGAGAGAACAACCATGTTAAACCGCAAAAGCACGTTTCCTCGAACGATTATTTTCGACGACGCCCCGTAGGGAGCGGAGGAGCAAAGAATCGTTCGAAACCCTAAAATCCTCTGCGCGTTGGAAAACCACGCTTTTCCATAAGCGCACACAATTTGCCGCATACCTGCGGCTTCTTGTCCGATGAAACGACCGAGAGAACAACCATGTTAAACCGCAAAAGCACGTTTCCTCGAACGATTATTTTCGACGACGCCCCGTAGGGAGCGGAGGAGCAAAGAATCGTTCGAAACCCTAAAATCCTCTTGCCTTAGGCGGAATTCATTTCTGCCGTGGGCGACACAATTTGCCGCATACCTGCGGCTTCTTGCCCGATGAAACGACCGAGAGAACAAAAAGGTTAAACCGCGGGCGTTCATTTCCTCGCGGAAAAGATTGCGTAGCAAGATTTTCCGCGAAATTCACAGCACATATTTCTTCAAATCTCTGTCCTTCGTGATCTTGGAGAGGTGCTCTTCGACGTAGGCGCGGTTGATCTCCACCGTAACGACGGGATAATCGCCGCCGCCCGCGTTGAAGGAGATGTCCTCCAAGAGGTATTCCATCACGGTATGCAATCTGCGCGCGCCGATGTCCTCGCTCGTGAGGTTGATCTCTTCGGAAATTTCGGCGATCGCTTCGATCGCGTCGGGCGTAAATTTCAGGTCGATGTTATCGACGGCGAGGAGCACCGCGTACTGTTGGGTGAGCGAATGCTCGGTATTCGTTAAAATATTGACGAAGTCCTCTTTTGTGAGAGAGGAGAGCTCGACCGAGACGGGGAACCGCCCTTGCAGTTCGGGGATTAGATCCTCGACGCGCGCGACGTGGAAGGCGCCCGCGGCGATAAAGAGCATATAATCGGTCTTTACGGGTCCGTATTTGGTCATCACGGTGCTTCCTTCCACGATGGGAAGGATGTCCCGCTGGACGCCCTCGCGCGAGACGTCCGCGCCCGAAGTATTCTCCTTGCCCGCGATCTTATCGATCTCGTCGATGAAGATGATGCCGTCGTTTTCGGCGCGCCGCAACGCTTCCTCTTTCACCGCGTCGTCGTCGATGAGTTTCTCGCTCTCTTCGGCAATATAAAATTTCATCGCCTCTTTCACGGTGATCTTGCGCTTTTTGCGTTTGGGGGGAAGCATTTCGCCGAAGATGGAACCGAGGTTTATGGCGGCGCCGCCCGGAAGGAGCTCCATGCTCTTGGGCTCGTCTTTGATCTCCGCTTCGATCACGAGGTTGTCGAACACCCCTTTCCTGAGAGAGTCGAGAAGGTTCGCCTCGAAAATTTCGTGCGGCGTCTCACCCCTGTCCGCTTTTTTGAGCTCGGCGAGGAGTTTTACCATCTTCGTCTCGGCGACGGCGGTCGCTTTCACGGAGACTTCCGCCGTTTTCTCGTCTTTGACGAGGCGGAAGGCGCATTCCACGAGATCGCGCACCATGCCCTCGACGTCCTTTCCGACGTATCCGACCTCGGTGTACTTAGTCGCTTCCACCTTGATGAAGGGCGCTTTCACGAGTTTTGCGAGGCGGCGAGCGATCTCCGTCTTGCCCACCCCGGTAGGACCCTTCATGATGATATTTTTGGGGGTGATCTCTTCTCTCAGTTCGGGGGAGAGCTGTGCCCTGCGGTAGCGGTTTCTCAGGGCGATGGCAACGGCTTTTTTTGCCTCTTCCTGCCCGATGATGTGCTTATTGAGTTCGTTTACGATTTGTTTGGGTGATAAATCCATAGCCGGACCTCCGTCAAAGGGAATATGCGGACACAGCCGCTTGATTTTTTGATATTTGTTTCGTACTCCGCCCCGCGCGAAGTTCTGTTTCTCTAAGCACGGCACGAGCCGCAGGCGAAGTAGCGTAGTCGAGGAATCGCCTTAGCGTTAATAACACTGCAGCGACCCTTTTCTAATTCCGTCATGTTGAGCGAAGGCGTTAGCCGTAGTCGCCCCGTGCGAAGTTCTGTTTCTCTAAGCACGGCACGAGCCACAGGCGAAGGAACATCGCCTTTCTATTTATGTCATTCCGCCCCGTGCGCTGTTCTGTTTCTCTAAGCACGGCACGAGCCGCAGGCGAAGTAGCGTAGTCGAGGAATCGCCTTAGCGTTAATAACACTGCAGCGACCCTTTTCTAATTCCGTCATGTTGAGCGAAGGCGTTAGCCGTAGTCGCCCCGTGCGAAGTTCTGTTTCTCTAAGCACGGCACGAGCCACAGGCGAAGGAACATCGCCTTTCTATTTATGTCATTCCGCCCCGTGCGCTGTTCTGTTTCTCTAAGCACGGCACGAGCCGCAGGCGAAGTAGCGTAGTCGAGGAATCGCCTTAGCGTTAATAAAACTGCGGCGACCCTTCGACAAGCTCAGGGTGACGGATTTGGAAGCGGCTCAGGGTGACGGATTGAGAAGCGTGCGGACATACTTTTGTTGTCCCCCAACTTGTTTGGGGGAAAGTGGCATGAGCAGAGCGAAATGCCGAAAGGGGGCGGTGTACGCAAAGCCTGTTTCCTCGAACGATTCTTTACGACGACACCCCTTCCGTCACCTACGGTGACAGCTCTCTCACGCGGGTAGAACCCCGCGTTCGGTCACCGTTCGCGCTTCTAATGCGCTCACT
>CANRNP010000044.1 GCA_947632015.1 uncultured Clostridia bacterium
TGACCGAAGTCAACCCGTTACACCCAAAGAACGCATCATCTCCGATCGAGGTCACGCTGTCGGGAATGATAACCGAAATCAATCCGCTACAACCACTGAACGCAGAACCGCCGATCGAAGTCACACTGTCGGGAAGGTCAATCGAAGTTAACCCGCTACAACCCAAGAACGTATCACCTTCGATTGAGGTCACGCCGCTGCCGATCGTGACCGAAGTCAACCTGATACAACCATCGAACGCCGAACTTCCAATTGAGGTCACGCTATCGGGAAGGTCGATCGAAGTCAACTCGCTACAATTATAGAACGCATCATCTCCGATCGAGGTCACGCTGTCGGGAATGATAACCGAAGTCAATCCGCTACATTCAAAGAACGCATCATCCGCTATCGTTTTTGTGCCGCCGCGAAGGGAATAACTTCCCGAAATCGTATCTTTTGCTTCGATCAGATGATTGCCGATGTAAAGGACTCCCGCTTCATCCCAGTTGCTGTATATATAATAATAAGCAGTATAATCGAACGCACCACCTCTTATCGAGATTACGCTATCGGGAAGGTCGATCGAAGTCAACTCGCTACAACCAAAGAACGCCAAACCTCCGATTGAGGTCACGCTGTCGGGAATGGTGATCGAAGTCAACTTGATACAATCCTCGAACGCCAAACCTCCGATTGAGGTCACGCTACCGTCATCGGGGATTTCACTCGCCTTACAACCCAAAATCAAAGTTTTGCTTTTTGTTTCGATTACACAGTTCCCTTGCGCATGATATATTTGATTATTTTCATCTACCGTAATCTCCGCCAGCCCAATACACCACTCGAACGCCCTCTCTTCGATCGATGTCACACCGCTTCCGATCGTAACAGAAGTCAACCCGCTACAACCATGGAACGCTTTCTCCTCGATCGAGGTCACGCTGTCGGGAATGTCGATCGAAGTCAGCCCGCTACAATTATAGAACGCATTATATCCGATCGCGGTCACGCTGTCGGGAATCGTCACCGAAGTCAACCCGCTACAATTATAGAACGCATCATCTCCGATTGAGGTCACATTGCTTCCGATCGTCACCGAAGTCAACCCGCTACAACCATAGAACGCCCAATTCCCGATCGAGGTAACAGGCGCACCGTTAAAAGTTTCGGGAATTACAAGGGTGGATCCGTTAAACTCCCCTTTTGAAACAGCGTAACTCTCGCCGTCAGGATTCAACGTAAAAAGAAGCCCATGATCCTTTCCACCGAAGAGGTCGGAAAGGCTACACCCTGCGAACCCAAACACCATGCACAGAGTTGCTGCGACCGCCAAAAGGACGACCAAAAATTTACGTTTCATTTGTTTTCCTCCGTTTTGTTTTCTTTTATTATATTCTTACATTTGTAAGAAGTCAAGCGTAAATTCTTACATTTGTGAGAAAATTAAAATTGTTATGAGGACGGAATTCAAAAATAATTTGAAATTTTTGCGGCAGGAACGGGGGCTCGGACAGGTGGAACTTGCAAAAAAACTCGGCGTGAGCAAAGGCATCATCAGTCTGTGGGAAAACGGGCTTCGGGAGCCGAGCCTTTCATCGCTCGTCGCCATATCTCTTTTTTTCGAAACGAGCCTCGACGAGCTCGTGGGCATGGAAGAATTAAAACAAAAGAACAGCTTATAACCCTTGCGGCGGCGGGCAAAGACTTGCCCGCCGCCGCTTCTTTCGATTGACTTTTCCCGATAAATCTGTTAAACTTTTCGCATGGAATGTCATCTTTGCCCCGTCGGCTGCGGGGCGGACAGAACTTTGCGCGCGGGGCGGTGCGGCGTTATGGGTCTCACCGTCGCCAAATTTTACCTGCACCCCTTCGAGGAGCCCTGCCTCTCGCCAAACGGTAAGAGCGGCGCCGTCTTTTTCGGCGGGTGCAACCTGCGCTGCGTGTTCTGCCAGAACTACGAGGTGAGCAGAGCCGAACGGGGCAAAAAGATCACCCCCAAAGAACTTGCCGAACTCTTTCGGGAAGCGGAAAACGCGGGCGCGGAGAACATCGACCTCGTCACGCCCGACCACGTCTCCCCGCTCATCGCAGAAGCGCTCTCCCTCTACAAACCGCGCGTCCCCGTCGTGTACAATTCCGGCGGATATTGTCTCCCCGCCGCGCTCGAAGAGATCGCCCCCTATATCGACGTCTATCTGCCCGATTTCAAGTTCGCCTCGCCCGAAATTTCGGCGCGCTACACGGGGCGTGCCGACTATGCGGACGTCGCGCGGGAAGCGCTCGCGTTTATGGCAAAAAAGCCGATCGTTTGGAGCGGGGACGGAAAACTTCTCTCCGGGATCGTGGCGCGGCACCTCGTTCTGCCCATGTGTACGGGCGATTCTCTGCGTGTGCTCGATATTTTGAAAGAAATTCTGCCCGCGGGCGCTCCCCTTTCCCTCATGCGGCAATACACGCCGATGGGAGACATTCAGGGCTTCCCCGAACTCAACCGAAGAGTGACTTCCCGCGAATACCGCCGCGTGAAGGAATATGCCCTTTCGCTCGGCTTTTCTCCCCTCTACGCGCAGGAGAAGGAGAGCGCGGAAAAAAAATTTATCCCCAAATGGGACTTTTGAAATGGTTGCCGTAATTATGGCGCGGCGGCGGGCAAAAACTTGCCCGCCGCCGCGCTTTATCTTTCCGCTTTTATTTTTCTGCTTTTATCTTTCTTCTTTTATTTTTCGTAGCCGTTGGGATTGTTCTTCTGCCAGTTCCACTGGTCTCGGCACATCGTTTCGAGGTCGAATTCCGCCCGCCAGCCGAGCTCTCTTTCCGCCTTCTCCGCGGAGGCGTAGCAAGCGGCGATGTCGCCCGCTCTTCTCGGCTTGATCTCGTAGGGAAGTTCCTTCCCGCACGCCTTCGAGAACGCCCCGATCATATCGAGCACGCTGTACCCTACCCCCGTGCCGAGGTTATAGATGTACACGCCCGCCTTTTGGAGCTTTTCGATCGCCGCAACATGCCCGCGCGCCAAGTCCACTACATGGATATAGTCGCGGACGCCCGTGCCGTCGGGCGTGGGATAGTCGTTCCCGAACACGCCGATCTTTTTCAGCTTCCCGCTCGCCACCTGCGCCACATAGGGCATGAGATTGTTGGGAATGCCCTTGGGGTCCTCGCCGATGAGCCCGCTCTCGTGCGCGCCCACGGGGTTGAAATAGCGCAGGAGAGCCACCGTCCATTCGGGGTCGGAAGTGTGAAGGTCGCGCAAAATGTTCTCCTGCATGACTTTCGTCGCCCCGTAAGGATTCGTGGTGGGATTGAGGCGGGTCGTCTCCTTCAAGGGGAGCTCTGCGGGATCGCCGTACACCGTGGCGGACGAGGAAAACACGATCTTTTTCACGCCGAATTTTTGCATCGTCTCGACGAGCACCAGCGTGGAGACAAGATTGTTATCGTAATATTCGATGGGTTTTTCGACGCTCTCGCCCACCGCTTTGAGCCCGGCGAAGTGGATCACCCAGCCGATCTCGTGCGCGGTGAAGATGAGTTCGAGCGCCGCGCGGTCGCGCACGTCGTTTTCGTAAAAGGCGATCTTCTTCCCCGTGATCTTCTCCACGCGGGAGACCGCTTCCCTGCTCGCGTTCGAAAGATTGTCGATCACGACGACGTTGTATCCTTTGTTCAACAGCTCTACGACGGTATGCGAACCGATAAAGCCCGCGCCGCCCGTGACTAAAACGTTCATATCTTACTCCTTATTCTATGATTTACTTGCTTTTTTTGCGTCTTTCGGGGTCAGAGCTCTTCAACGACGATGCCGTCGGCGATTTCTGCGTCGTAAAACACTGCGCGGTAGCCCGTCTCCCGCTCGTAGCGCTCCGCAACGTATTCCTTGAACGAGGCGAGCCCCTCCTTCAAGACGACGGAGACGGTACAGCCGCCGAAGCCCGCGCCCGTCATGCGGGAGCCGAGGCAGGCGGGATGGTCCTGCGCCGCATGGGCGAGAGAATCGAGCTCCCTGCCCGTGACTTCGTACAATTCGCTCAGGGATGCGTGCGAGGCGTTGAGGAGCTCCCCGAACCCGCTGATGTTCTTCTCGCGCAAAAAGCGCGCCGCGCGGTTCACCCTGTCGCACTCCTCCACCACATGCTTTGCCCTGCGGTAGATGCGTTCGGGCAGAAGGGTCTTATACTCCTCCAACAGATAGGGCTCGATGCGGGAAAGGCTGTCTGCCTTGATCCGTTTTTTGAGAAGGCGCAACGCCTCCTCCACCTCTTCGCGGCGTTCGTTGTACTTGCTCTCCACGAGGTTGTGCGGCTTTTTACAGTCGGCGATCACGAGCGCACAGCCGCCTAAATCCACGGGGATATATTCCCGTTCGAGGGTG
The DNA here is from genome assembly GCA_947632015.1 of uncultured Clostridia bacterium. Lineage (GTDB taxonomy): Bacteria > Bacillota > Clostridia > Christensenellales > Borkfalkiaceae > Gallimonas. The sequence continues at coordinate 4,355 of CANRNP010000044.1, forward strand.
GCGCAGTCGAGCAAGAGCGCGTGCCCCGCCTTGCCGTTTGCCGAGACGAACTGGTCCATGATGCCGCAATGCACCCCCGCGTACTCGTGTTCCGCCTTCTGCGCGACGAGCGCGACTTCCACGGGATCGAACTTTTCGCCCGCCGCCGTCGCCAGCGCCGCGATGGTGCTCACTTCGATCGCCGCCGAGGACGAGAGCCCGCTCCCGAACGGCACGGTGCAATCCAGGAGCATGTCGCACCCGACGACCCTGTGCCCCGCCTTCTGCCAGAGCGCGGCGCAGCCCGCATGATATTTGGCGTGCTTCAAGTTGCGGTAGCGCTCCAAGTCGCTCAAATCGAGGGTCACTTCGTCGGGAAGGTCCGTCCATTTGAGACGGATGACCCCTTCCCCGTTCGGGCGCACCCAAACGGTGTTTTTGAGGGAGAGCGCGCAGGGCATCACCTTGCCGCCGCAATAATCGACATGTTCGCCGATCAGATTGACTCTTCCCGCCGCCGAGACCCGATGGGTATAATCTTTGTTATTCATAAAATCCCGCCCCCTTCATGAATTCGATCGTCTCCGCGTGTGTTTTGAACACGGCGGTATTTTTCAAGATGCGCTCGCAAATGCTTGCAAGTTCTTCCCGCACCCGCTCGTCAAGGTCGCCCTCCGCCGCCGTGATTTCGTCGTAGAGGAGACGGAAATCTTCGAGGTCTTTGGGGAGCTCCCCTCTGCGGATCCCCTCTTTCAGCTGTTCGAGCTGCTCCACGAGCCTGCCGGGGAGGATGAACAGCCCCTGCGCTTCGATCAGCCCGATGGATTCCTTCTTGATGATATGGAATTCGGGATGGGCGTGGAATACCCCGTCGGGATACTGCGCCGAAGTGATGTTGCTGCGGAGGATCAGGTTCATGCAGTAGCTGTCCCCCTCCTTGAACACGGTGGGACTGACCGCGTGGTGCACCCCGTCCCCGTCTTTGGGGATGAGCCCCCTCTCCTCGTCGCGGTAGTCCGTCCACAGCTCCCGCACGAGCTCGCTCGCCGCCACGATGGCGCGGGCGTCTTTGCCCTTGATGCGGATCACCGTGTTGTACCAGTCGAGCACTCCCATTTCGAGCATGGGGAATTTTTTATGGAAGAGCGGGACGGCGATCTTCGCCTTGAACATGGGGAGGACCTCCCCGCCGCCCTGGAAATGGTCGTGCGCGAGCACGCTTCCCCCGATGCTCGGAAGCGGCGCGTTACAGCCGATGAAATAATGGGGAAAGGCGTCGACGAATTCGAGCAGGGAGACGAAGGTGTTCTCGTCGACGTGCATGGGGGTGTGCCGCTCGTTGACAGCGATCCCGTGCTGGTAAAAATAGCCGTAGGGAGAGAACTGCCAGAACCACTTCCCGTCCGCGAGAGAGAAGGAGACGGTGCGGAGCGTCCGTTTGCCGCGCGGGAAATACCCCTCGTTGTCGCGGCAGATCGTGCACTTGGGATACCCCCCTTTCACGCTGTTTCCGCTCACCGCCTTCTTGGGATCGCGGAATTCGGGCTTGGCGCGGTTAATCGTAACGATCAGCCCGTTTTTTCCCTCGAAACGGGGATTTTGGTCGAGTTTTTCCTTTTTGACATAGTCCGAAGCGACGGAATACTCATAGAGCCACTCCGTCGCCTCTTCGGGAGAGCGCCGGTACAGGCGGGCGAACTCCTCCTCCGTGTCCGCGGGAGAGAGCATCACCGCGCCCATCACCGCGTCGCGGATCTTTTCCCTGTTCTCTTCGGGGACTTCCGCCGTGAGCGCGTCCAAAAGGACGGAGAGCGGCTCGTTCTCGTAATGATTGCACTGCTCCTCGAAGCTCTCCTTTCCGAGCAGCATCAAAACGGTGTTTCTCGCATAGATCTCGTTGCGTTTTTTCAGCCCTAAACGGCGGGACGCATAGTCGATGAGTTTACAGAGCGCACAGGAAAAATCCATGATTCACCTTCCGAAAAAAACCGAGCGCAGAGACTTGCCATGCTCGGTTTGTGGGGGGAAATTTGTTCCGGCGCGGTCTTGCGCTTTGCCCGACCGCCGTCTCTGCATTTTTATTATATGGGTTCCGCCGCGCAAAAACAAGTAATCTCTTGCCGCATTTTGGACATTTATTGACATGATTCGATTGACTTCTCCCGAAATATCGGCTACAATGGACGGGAGGTGCAATATGATCGCAAAGCGTGAAGTCTGGAAATATCCCGGATCCGTGAAAGTGTGGGTCGGCAAATACAAGCATTCGCACAACCTTCTCCACTGGCATTACGACTGCGAATTCCTCTATGTGGAGGAGGGCAGCGTAGACGTTTTCTGCGAGCGGCAGACGCATACCCTGTCCGGCGGGGACGCGCTCTATATCGACCGCGGGCAAATGCACTATATGGCGGCGCGGGAGGAGAATACCACGATCATCGTGATTGTATTCGACTACGAGATCTTGCGCCCCTTCGTCGGGGACATCCGCCTCTCCTGCCCGCGGCTGAAAGGAAGCTACCCCATCCCCGAAGTTTACCGGAAGGTGCGGGACATCCTTTTGGGCAAACAGCCCTTCTGCGGCGCGGAGGCGGCGGCGCATATCATCCTGCTCATGTCGTCCGTATTCCGGAACGAAGAGGTCGTCCCGCGCAAATCGGAGGACGAGACGACCCGCCGTCTCATGCAACTGCTCGAACAGATCTCCGAAAAGTTCGCCTTTTTCACCTTTTCGGACGCCGCTTCCTTTATGGGAATGAGCGAGAGCTATTTCTCCCGCTATTTCCACGGCACGACGGGCATCACCTTTTCGCAATACCTCAACTATGTGCGCACGGAGCGCGCCGTCGCCCTCATGAAGGGGAGCAAGACCCTCTCCATGACGGACATCGCCGACCGTTGCGGCTTCGGCACGATCCGCAACTTCAACCGCGTCTTTCGCGCGATCACGGGGCATTCGCCGCGGGCGCTCCCCGAAAATTTTTGCCTCGACGACGATTTTGTCTATCCGAGCGCGGCGTCCTTCGACCCCACCCTGCACGACTGCGAACTTCTCGAATCGGGCGAACTTTAACCGTTGAGCCAGTCGTCTTTGAGCTTTACGAGCTCTTTCGTCAGTTTTGCGCACTCGACGGGAGCCGCTCCTTTGAGGCGGTTTTCGAGCGCGCGCACGGCAACGAGCTGGCGGCATTTCTTTTTCATATCAAATAGCATTCCGAAAGGCGGAAAAATTATGCTTTTATCCCTCGAAAACGTAACGTTCGGCTATCTCGGCGTCCCCACCGTCGAAAACGTCTCCTTCTCGGTCAACGAAGGGGAACGGGTGGGTCTGCTCGGCGGGAACGGCGAAGGCAAAACGACCCTTTTGCGGCTCATTCTCGGCGAACTCGTCCCCGACGGCGGGAAGGTGTTCGTCAAGAGCGGTCTGCGCGTCGGCTATCTCGCCCAGAACGGCGGGCTGGATTCGGACGCCACCGTATATGAAGAGATGAAGCGCGTCTTTGCCGAGGACGAGCGGCTGCTCGCCCGTCTCAAAGAGGCGCAGGAGCGGCTTGCCGTCGCGAACGAAGCGGAGTATCCCGCCCTCTCGGCGCAGATTGAGAGCCTCAACAGGCGCATCGCCGCGCGGGACAGCTATCATACCGACGTCCGCATCCGCACCGTACTCGGCGGCATGGGCTTCGAAGAGATGTACGACCGTCCCGTCTCAACGATGTCGGGCGGAGAAAAGACGAGACTGCGGCTGTGCCGCCTTCTGCTCGAAGATCCCGAACTTCTCATCCTCGACGAGCCCACCAACCACCTCGACGTAAAAACGCTGTTCTGGTTGGAGGACTATCTGCTCTCCTTGAAGGGGGCGCTCCTCGCCGTCTCCCACGACCGCTATTTCCTCGACCGCCTCACTTCCCGCACTCTCGAACTCGAACGGCGCAAAGTCACCTCTTACAAGGGGAATTATTCCAAATATCTCGTGCTCAAAGAGGAGCATTACAAACAACAGCTCCGCGCCTATGAACGCCAGCAGGAGGAGATCGCAAAATTACAGACTTATGTAGATAAAAATCTCGTGCGGGCGACGACGGCAAAGAGCGCCCTCTCGCGGGTGAACAAGCTCGAACGCATGGAGATCGCCGAAAAGCCCTTGCCTCCGCCCGCCCCGCCCCGCTTCCGCTTCGAGTACGACGAGAAGCCCTACGAAACGGTGATCTTCGCCCCCCGCTTCGACCTCTTCGCCGAGGAGAAATTATTGCTCGAAAACGCCTCGTTCACCCTTATGCGCGGGGAAAAATGCGCGCTCGTGGGGGAAAACGGCACGGGGAAGTCCACTTTGCTCAAATTTTTGCGGCGGGAGAGCGGCGCCGTGCAACACGCCAAATTCACGCGGATCGCCTATTACGACCAGGAAAACGCCGACCTCGACCCCGAAGAACGGGTCCTCGACGCCTTTTGGGGGCGTTACAGCCGTCTCCCGCAGACGGAAGCACGCAAATTGCTCGCGCAGGCGGGGCTCGGCGCCGAAGATACCGAAAAGAAGGTAAAAGAGCTCTCCGGCGGGCTCAGGGCAAAGCTCTCCCTCGCCGTCCTCGAAGGGCGGAGAGGAAACGTCCTCTTTTTGGACGAACCCACCAACCACCTCGACCTTCCCGCGCGGGAATCCCTCGAAGCCGCCCTCAAAGCCTTCGACGGCACCCTGCTCTTCGTCTCGCACGACAGGCGGTTCATCGAAGCCGTCGCAGGGAAGATCGCCCTCATCCGCGACGGAAAACTCACCGTGTTCGAAGGGAATTACGCTTCCTTTCTCGAACAGCAGCGGACGGCCGCCCCGCGGGAGGAAAAGCGGGAGGAAAAACGGGAGGAGAAAGAAAAAAACGGCTCTTACCGGAGCCGTGAAGAGCGCGCAAAGGAAGCGAAGCTCAAAGCGCGCACAAAAGAGATCGAGGCGCGCCTCGAAGCGCTCGAAAAGGAAGAGGCGGAGTGCAACGAGGAGCTCGTGCGCTATGCCGCCGACTATAAAAAGGTGCGGGAGATCTCCGAGCGGCTCGATGCCGTCCGCGCCGCTTCCGAAGCCCTCTACGCCGAATACGAAAAGCTCATCGGCTGACCGCTCAAAATTCGTACCGTTCGATCTTTCCGCAAACGGGCACGGCGATCTGCGTAAAGCCGATCTCTTTGAGCGCCGCCGCGACGATCTCGCGTTTCTCGGCAAGGCGAGCGGTATTATGGGCGTCCGAACCGAAGGAGATGAGGCGTCCGCCGAGGCTGAAATAGCGGGCGAGCACGTCGGGAGAGGGCAAAAATTCCCAGCCGGAGCCCTTGCCTGCGCTGTTGACCTCCAAAATTTTCCCCTTTTCGACGATCCGCTTCAAGATCTCGTCGTAAAGATCGGGGAAATCCTCATAGCGGAGGGTGCGGTCGGGATAGGGCGCATTGCGGGAGACGTACCCGATGTGCCCCACGACGTCGTAAGGATAGGGCGCTTCGAGGCTCTCGCGCACCCGTTCGAGATAGGCGCGATATGCCGCCTTTTTTTCTTTTCCCGCAAAATAGCCGGGGAAATAGCAATCGTAGCCGTCCACGACGTGGACGCTGTTGACGACGAAATCGGGCGAATAGGTCTCAAAGATCGCCGCAAGCTCGGCGTTCGCCTGCGGCTCGGTGCTGTAACCGAACTCCCCGCCGACAAGCACGGTGAACCCTTCGCCGCTCTCCCTGCGCTGCAACTGCCGCGCGGCGGCAAAGTAGGCGGGGACGTCCGTCATCGTGAAGATCTTTCCCGAAACGGAATCGGTATCGAGATGCTCCGAGACCCCATAGTAACGGAGCCCCAACCGCTTCGCCTGCCCGATCATGTCGGCAAGGGGCGAACGCCCGTCGTTGGAAAAAGTGGAATGGGTATGGATATCGCTCGTGATCATGGTTCTATTATAGCATATCTCAGCGCCGTTTGCAAACGTCTTTCTTCTCTTTTCTGCCGCCTAAGCAAAATTTCAAAAAAAGCTCGGGCAAAAACCCGAACTTTTTCGTCTTTCAGATTACTATGTCTGGCATAAAAGCAATACTATGTCTCGCATAATGATATACTATGTCACACAAAGTACTATGCAAAAACCACAATATCTTGTGCTATGTCACGCATAGTATTCCATATTTTGTGTTAGTCGATCGCGATCGTGGTGGCGACGGGCTTTTGCGGCTTCATCTTGGGCAGGGCGAGGAAGAGGATGCCGTTTTCATACCTCGCCTTTACCTTATCTTTCTCGACTTCCTCCCCCACATAGTAGCTGCGGCGGCAGGAAAGGCGGCATTCTCTGCGCAGGTAGCGCACCTTCTTATCTTCCTCTTTCTCCGTCTTTTCCGCGCCAACGGTGAGGTAGCCGTTTTCGAGGGAGATCTTGATCTCCTCTTTCGTAAAGCCAGGGAGTTCGATGTCGAGCTCGTAGCCGGCGTCCGTCTCGCGGATGTCCGTTCTCATGCTGTCGAACTTCTCATCGTAAAACATCGGACGGAAGAAGTCGTCGAGCGCGTCGAAAAAGTCTCTGTTTTCTCTTGTCTGCAAATAAGTTTTCATATTTTTTTCTCCTTTCCCTTTCGGGCTTCCTTTCACCTCTATTTATACCTCCTTTTTCGGCTTTCAAACCGCCTTCCCGAAAAAATTTCAAAAAAAGAGGGGCAAAAGCCCTCTCTTTGCATGTTTGCTCAGTTGTTCGAATCGGAGGAAAACGCCGCCGCGAGTTGCAGTATCCGATAGATCAGTTCGAGCGCCGAGAGGATCATATCGTTCACATACTGGATGTTGTACAGGCGGAAGAGTTTTTCGATGTCCGCGATCTCCTCCTCCGTCGCCATGCCGTTTTCCCGCAAGAGCTCATATGCCCGCTTCTGCGCCTTCTTTTCCGTTTTCAGGGTCATGAGCGAGAGCACGAACGAGAAAACATAAAACAGCAGTCCCGCGGCGGAAAGGGCGATCGTCACCCAGCCGTTGGTGTGCAATACCAGAAAATCGAGCAACGCGCCGACGAGAACGAGCGGGATGAACGCGAGCGGACCGAAGCTGATGAGCGGAACGAGCACGATGCGCCGCTTCATATCGGGGTCGCCCTCTTTGTCGAGGACGGCGAGCGCCGCCTTCTGCGCGCCCATCGCAAGCGCCGCAACGCTCGTTTTGTGCCGTGTGAGCCTTCTCAGGCGCACCTTCTTGAAGTAGTGGCTGTAACTGTTGCCGAACAGCATGGAACCCACCGTTTTCACTTTGATATGGGTGAGCCCGTTCGCGTCGAGGATCTTTCTCGCCGCCTCCACGCCCGTGAGCCCCGCGCTGTTTGTTTTGCGGTTGAAACGGAAATATTTTATGCCGAGCACAATGCTCACCGTCCCCGAAACGAGCGCGAGGAGCACGATGAGCGCGCCAACCGCAAGGATCGCGATCCCCAGCGCGGGATTGCCGCCGCCCGCATCCGAGATGATCTCTTCCCAAAAATCCATACTCTCTCCTTTGCCGCGGTTTTCCGCCGCCGCTTTTTTCTTTCATTATAACAAAAAGCGCCCTCTCCGTCAAGGGCGCAAGCGAAATCGCTTTTATTTATTTTTTGGCAGCTTTTTTGGCAACGCCCGACTTTTGCGCCGCCTCGGCAACGGCTCTTGCCACCGCTTCGTGCGCCCGCTTATCGTAGGCGAAGGGAAGGATATAGTCTTTCGTGAGCTCTCCCTCTCCCACGCAGGAGGCGATCGCCTTGCTCGCCGCATACATCATCCCGAAGTCGATCTTCGTCGCGCGCACGTCGAGCGCGCCGCGGAACAGACCGGGAAATACGAGCACGTTGTTGATCTGGTTGGGCTTTTCGGAAGAGCCCGTCCCCACCACCGCCGCGCCCGCTTCCAGAGCGTCCTCGCGGGAAATTTCGGGGGTCGGATTCGCGCAGGCGAACACGATGGCGTCCTCCCGCATCGAGCGCACCATCTCCTTCGTGACGCAGTTGGGACCCGAAACGCCGATAAAGACGTCCGCGCCCCGCATGGCGTCCGCGAGCGAGCCCGTTTTCCGCGCCCGGTTGGTTTGAAGGGCGATCTCCGCCTTCGCGTCCGAAAGACGGCTCTCCCCCGCGCAGAGGATGCCCTGTCTGTCGCAGAGGATGATGTCCCCCGCGTTCATTTTCAATAAAAATTTGGCGATGGCGACGCCCGCCGCGCCCGCGCCGTTGATGACGACGCGGATAGTTTCGATCTTCTTCCCCACGAGCTTCAAGGCGTTGAGGAGCGCCGCCGCCGTCACGATCGCCGTGCCGTGCTGGTCGTCGTGAAAGACGGGGATATCGAGATCTTCGATGAGCCGCCGCTCGATCTCGAAGCAGCGGGGAGCGGCGATATCCTCCAAATTGATCCCGCCGAAGGAGCCCGCGAGAAGCTCGACGGTGCGGATGATCTCCTCGGTATCCTTCGAGCGGATGCACAGCGGGATGGCGTCTACCCCGCCGAACGCCTTGAAGAGGGCGCATTTCCCTTCCATGACGGGCATTCCCGCTTCGGGACCGATGTCGCCGAGCCCCAGAACCGCGGTGCCGTCCGTAATGACGGGCACGGTGTTCCAGCGGCGGGTGAGTTCAAAGCTCTTTTCGGGATCGCTCTTTATGGCAAGGCAGGGTTCGGCGACC